>CAKSEO010000036.1 GCA_934446565.1 uncultured Oscillospiraceae bacterium
TGGGGGAAAACTCTTGTTTTCCCCCACACCCCTTTAGCGCCTTTTGGTCGTTTAACTGCGCGCCAGCGCGCAGAGTAACCGCACTTCGTGCGGAGGTTTCGCCTACGGCGACGAGGGCGCTGCCCTCGACCTGCAAGAGGGGGACTAGTCCCCCTCTTGACTCTCCCAATTAGTGATGCAAATTACAATGTTCCTAACAAACATAAATTATAGTTTTTTCGGCAGCCCTTATTTTTTTATTATTTTCGCCCTAACCCCCTTAACATTTCACCAAAAATATGTTATAATAGTTTTGTATATTGTGATCATCACCTGAAAGGACGACTATGGACGAAAATAAAAACAACATCACCACGGAGGACCAGCCTCCGGAAATAATGGAAACTCCAGCTCCTGAGACCACTGACGGCGAATACACTGGCATGTCAAAGGGTAAGGCCGCTTTCCTGAAAATCCTCCCCATGCTGATAGTACTGGTGTGCACCGGACTTTTCATGTGGGGGATAAAATTCGTCATCGGAATATTCTACGCGCCGCATGACGAGGTTTTCACAAAGCAGGACGGCGACACGACCTACACCGTCGTAAAGTGCTACCAGAACCCCTCCTCATACTTCTACGTTTACAACAGCGAGAAATTTACGTTCAACGAAGCTGACTACGACAACGTCGCAGGCGAGCACAACGACGCTCACCTGCTGAAAGTTCCCGAGGTGTATTTCGTGCTGAACGAATCCGCCCCGGATATCGAAACCACCACCGTTAAGCTCCTTGCCGAGGGCAACGCGCTTAAAGTCTACCAGTTCGGCGAGTTCATCCTCTACCGTCTGGAGGGACAGTACGGCGTTTTCGCGCCGCTGCGCGACTACACCGAGAGCGCCACTTCCCGCAAGAACGACCTTTACGTTGTGCGTCAGCTTCTGAAAAACGACGCATGGAAAGGCTTTGTAATGCCCTACGAAACCGACGAGGATTTCCAGACCATTCTCGAACGTCTGGAATGGCATCTTGACACGGAATACGTTGAGGACCAATAAAATAATCCACCTGAAAGGAACTAAAATACATGGCTGATTCAAGCTATCTTTCCAAGATACGCAACTTCTGCATAATCGCACACATCGACCACGGCAAGTCTACCCTCGCCGACCGTATCCTTGAGCAGACCCAGACAGTCGCCCTCCGCGACATGGAAGAACAGCTCCTCGACAACATGGATATCGAGCGCGAACGCGGAATTACCATCAAGGCGCGTGCAGTCCGCCTCAAATACCACGCGGACGACGGCGAGGACTACATCTTCAACCTCATCGACACCCCCGGTCACGTTGACTTCAACTACGAGGTTTCCCGCTCTCTTGTTGCCTGCGAGGGCGCTCTGCTCATCGTCGACGCCTCCCAGGGTATCGAGGCGCAGACCCTCGCCAACACCTACCTCGCAGTAGAAAACGACCTTGAGGTCGTTCCGGTCATCAACAAGATTGACCTCCCCTCCGCTCACCCCGAGCAGGTCAAGGAGGAGATCGAAAACGTCATAGGTATTCCCGCTGAGGACGCTCCCGAAATTTCCGCGAAAATGGGTATCAATATCCACGCGGTAATGGAAGCAGTTGTCAAGTCGATCCCCGCGCCCAAGGGCGACACAGAAGCTCCGCTTCAGGCGCTGATATTCGACAGCTACTACGATAGCTACAAGGGCGTTATCACCTACATCAGGGTCAAGGAGGGCTCCGTTAAGCCCGGCGACCGTATCAGAATGATGGCGACCGGCGCGGAATTCACCGTTGTTGAAACCGGATTCATGGGCGCTACCGAGCTCGTCCCCAGCTCCGGGCTGAAAGCCGGAGAGGTCGGCTACATCGCGGCTTCCATCAAGTCCATCGGCGAAACCAAGGTCGGCGATACCGTTACCTCCGCCGAAACCCCCGCAGAAAAGCCCCTGCCCGGCTACCGCGAAGTAAACCCCATGGTGTTCAGCGGTATCTACCCCGCAGACGGCGCGAAGTACGTTGACCTCCGCGACGCCCTGGAAAAGCTCCAGCTCAACGACGCTTCCCTGTCATTCGAGCCGGAAACCTCCATCGCACTGGGATTCGGTTTCCGCTGCGGATTCCTGGGACTTCTCCACATGGAGATAATCCAGGAGCGTATCGAGCGCGAATATAACCTCGACATCATCACGACCGCCCCGTCAGTAGTCTACAAAATAGAGCTGACAGACGGCACCGTAAAGATGATAGACAACCCCACCAACTACCCCGACCCCTCCGAGATTGCCCAGGCATACGAGCCTATGGTAAACGCCCATGTCTACACGCCGTCGGATTACGTCGGGAATATCATGGAGCTGTGCCAGAACAGACGCGGCGTGTTCCGCGACATGAAATATATCGACGAGACCCGCGTTGACCTGCACTACGAGCTCCCGCTCAACGAGATAGTCTATGACTTCTTCGATGTACTGAAATCCCGCACGCGCGGCTACGCAAGCTACGATTATGAGATGATGGGATTCGTTCCGTCAAAGCTGGTCAAGCTGGATATCCTGCTCAACGGCGACATCATCGACGCGCTGTCGTTCATCGTACACGCCGACAAGGCTTACGAGCGCGCCCGCAAGATGGCGGAAAAGCTCAAGGAGCATATCCCGCGGCAGATGTTCGAGATACCGATACAGGCGGCAGTCGGCGGCAAGATAATCGCCCGCGAAACCATCAAGGCGCTGCGTAAGGACGTCCTCGCGAAGTGCTACGGTGGCGATATCACGCGAAAGAAGAAACTGCTCGAAAAGCAGAAAGAGGGTAAAAAGCGCATGAGAGCGTTCGGTACTGTCGAAGTGCCGCAGGAGGCTTTCATGGCTGTGCTCAAGCTTGACGATGAATAACAGAGGGCTGTATATCCACGTTCCATTCTGCGTGAGGAAGTGTCCCTACTGCGATTTCTACTCCACTGCCGGGCGGGACGAGCTTCGCGCGGAGTACGCTGCGGCAGTCGTGCGGAACCTGCAAAGCTACCCCGAGCAGTTCGACACGGTATATTTCGGCGGAGGTACTCCTAACCTCATCGCAGAGCACATGCCCGCGATACTGCGCGCAGTGGACACCTCCCCCGGCGCTGAAATTTCCGCTGAATGCAACCCCGCCTCCGCTTCGCCGGAAACCCTCCGGATAATGTGGCAGGCGGGTATCAACCGAATTTCAGTCGGCGTACAGTCGCTCCAGGATAACGAGCTGACAAAGCTCGGGCGGCTCCACAACTCCGCGCAGGCAGAGGAGCTGATACTCCAGGCGCACGATGCGGGATTCGACAACATTTCCGCAGACGTAATGCTCGGAGTGCCCGGGCAGACTGCGGATTCCCTGACGGACACGCTGGAACGGCTCGCAAAACTCCCGATACAGCACATCTCCGCGTACATGCTGACTCTTGAACCGGCTACGCCGTTCGGGAAATCTCCCCCCGCCGACATGGCGGACGACGACCGGATGGCTGACCTCTACGCGCTGTGTCAGCGCCTGTGCGAACAGCACGGATTCCACCAATACGAAATATCCAACTTCGCCCGGGAGAGTCATGAATGCCGCCACAATCTGAAATACTGGCGTGACGAGGAATACCTCGGGATAGGTCCTGCGGCGCACTCCTTTTACGCGGGGAAGCGCTTCGCAGTGCCCCGGGACATCGAAACGTTCATCAGCTCCGAGCACCAGCCCGCAGAGATAACCGACGATTCACCGGGGGACTACGACGAGCGCGTCATGATGGGGCTGCGGCTCTCCGAGGGTATCCCGGAAGAGCTTTACAAGCCGCTGGAAAAATCCCTGCGGCTGCTCCCGGCTGAGTATTATCGGCTGGAGGGCGGCAGGCTGTCGCTCACCGGGGAGGGTTTCCCGGTTTACAACTACATCGTGTCGCTGCTGTTGGCGCACAAGGAGGAATAACATGCGAGAAATGCGCAGAAAGGACCGCGAGGTCACCGACGAATCCAAGATCGACGAAATAATATCCCGCTGCCACTGCTGCCGCATAGGCTTCAACGACAGCGGCGAGGTTTACATAGTGCCGCTGAATTTCGGTTTTGTGAAGCGGGACGACAAGCGCTTTTTCTACTTCCACAGCGCAAAAGAGGGAAGAAAGATCGACCTGATAAAAGAGGGCTACGAAGCCGGCTTCGAGATGGACTGCGGCTACGAGCTGCACCCCGGTGAGGCTCCCTGCGACTGCTATGCGGAATTTAGCAGCATTATCGGCAACGGAAACGTTGATATCGTCACCGACCCGGAGGAAAAGCTTCTCGGTCTGCAAAGCCTGATGAAACACACCGCAGGCAAGGAGAACTGCGAATTCCGCCCGGAAATGCTGGACGCAGTCTGCGTTTTCCGGCTTGAAGTGACCCGGCTGACCTGTAAGGTACATCTATAAGGAGAACAGAAATGGCTTACACGATACAAAAAGGAAAAAAATTCATTCCTGCCGACTCGGACTGCTTCCAGTATGTCGGGAGAATAGACTTCGACGACCCCAGGCGCCCGGTAATGGCGTGGCCCGCGACCTACGCGGACGTAAACTTCACAGGCACTTCCGCAGCTGTAGTCCTGAAAAACATCAACATGCAGGAGGAAACTCACTTTGCGGTCATCGTTGACGGCGTTATGACCAAGATAACCCTCACAAACTCAAACGAGGACGAGGTCTACGCCGCTGCCGGGGGACTTGAGGACAAGCTGCATACGCTGCGTATCCTTAAAACTATGGCGTCGCACAACTATATAGAGCTTGCAGGTATCGTCGTTGACGAAACGGCGGAGGTATCCAATCCGCAGCACAAGTATGACATGAAGCTTGAGGTATACGGCGACAGCGTTTCCGCCGGAGAAGTCACCGAGGCGCTTTATTATGTCGGTCAGTGCGACCCGCCGGACCACCGCAACAGGCTGGATAACTCCCAGTTTTCCTATCCGATGGCGCTCGCGCGGAAGCTCAACGCTGAGCTCCACGACATCGCACAGGGCGGTATCGCGCTGCTGGACGGCACCGGATATTTCTGCTCCGACCAGCTCACCGGTATGGAAAGCTGCTACGATAAAATACAGTTCAGCCCTTACAAGGATAAGAAACAGTGGGACTTCTCCCGCTGGACGCCGGACGCGGTCATAATCGCCATCGGTCAGAACGACGCCAATCCAGAGCCTGAGCGCATCAAGACCCCGGAATACCGCCGCTACTGGAAGGACAACTATATCAAGCTGCTCCGCACCCTCATGGAGAAGTACCCCGCCGCGAAGTTCGTGCTCATCCTGACTATCCTGGGTCACGACCGCACCTGGGATGACGCCCTTGAGGAGATAACCCGGGAGGTCGGTTCCGAGCGCGTTACCCACTTCCTGTTCCGCCGCACCGGCTGCGGGACAAACGGCCACCCCCGCGCCACCGAGCAGGAGGAAATGGCAGGAGAGCTTTACAGCTATTTCAAGAACGAGCTGGGCTTCTGAAAATAATTACACGACATATCGCCGCCGGACTGCTCTATGTGAGAAATCCGGTGGCGATATTTTGTTTATAATTCACAAAAATGCAGGAGAAACTGAAATTTATTGCAATGAGAAGTTGCACTTTCGCCCAGGGTGTGATATAATTAGGATATGCGCGGGCGGCTTTAATGAGCAAAAGCTCCAAAGCGACAAAGCCCAAAAGCATAAAAGCCCCAAAGCGCATAACGAATAATACATATAATGAACAAACAAGGAGAAACGTATCATGAAGATCAGAAAGATTTTCGCAGCCATCGCAGCTGCCGCTATGGCTGTTTCCGCAACAGCATGCGCAAGTTCTACAAATTCCAGCTCCGCCGCTGATTCCTCTGCGGCAGATTCTTCCGCAGCAGACAGCAGCACACCCGCTGCTACAGCAGACGCAGCTTCCACCGCTGACGCAGCTGACGACAGCTCCGCAGCTGAGATCCCCGCTGACAAGGTTTACAACATCGGTATCTGCCAGCTCGTTCAGCACGAAGCTCTCGACGCAGCTACAAAGGGATTCAAGGACGTCCTCACCGAGAAGCTCGGCGCTGACCACGTAAAGTTCGACGAGCAGAACGCTAACGGCGAGTCCACCAACTGCACCACTATCTGCACTGGTTTCGCTGCTTCCGGCGTTGACCTCATCCTGGCTAACGCTACCGGCGCTCTCCAGGCTGCAAGCGCTGCTACCGCTACTATCCCGATCCTCGGCACATCCGTAACCGACTACGCTACCGCGCTTTCCATCGACGACTGGACCGGCGCTACCGGCACAAACATTTCCGGTACCTCCGACCTCGCTCCTATCGACGAGCAGGCTAAGATGCTGCTCGAGATGTTCCCCGATGTAAAGCAGGTAGGTATCCTTTACTGCTCCGCTGAGGCTAACTCCAAGTACCAGGCAACCCTGTTCGCTAACGCTCTTGCAGACGCAGGCGTAGCTTGCAAGGAGTACAGCGCTGCTGACACCAACGAGATCAGCACCGTTACCACCACAGCTATCGGCGAGTGCGATGTACTCTACCTCCCGACCGACAACACAATGGCTTCTTCCACCGAGACCATCAAGAACATCGTAGTTCCCGCTGGTATCCCTGTAATCGCAGGCGAAGAGGGCATTTGCAGAGGCTGCGGCGTTGCTACACTGTCCATCAGCTATGAGGACCTCGGCAGAGCTACCGGCGAGATGGCTTATGAGATCCTGGTAGAGGGCGCTGACGTTTCCACAATGGACGTTCGTTTCGCTCCCAACGTTACCAAGAAGTACAACGCAGCTATCTGCGCTGAACTCGGCGTAACCGCTCCCGAGGGCTACGAGGCTATCGCTGAGTAATTACCCTGGCAAACAAAACTAATGCATAACGGGGTGCGGGCTATGTCCGTTCCCCGCTTCTGCATAAATAAAGGCACTTTTCCCGCAAAAAATAAACTGTATCGGAGAGAGATCATGGACATTTTTCTGGCTAAGCTATCCACATTCGGAAACGCCCTCCCCGGTGATATCACCCAGGGACTTATCTGGGGTATCATGGCTATCGGCGTTTTCATCACCTACAAGATACTTGACTTCGCGGACCTCACCGTTGACGGCACTCTCGGTCTGGGCGGCGTTGTCGCTGTAGTGCTCATTTCCAACGGCGTTCCCGTTCCCGTGGCAATGCTCATCGCATTCCTGGCGGGCTGCGCTGCCGGACTGTGCACCGCGCTGCTCAACACGATGCTCGGTATCCCGGGTATCCTCGCTGGTATACTGACCCAGCTCGCGCTGTACTCTGTTTACCTCGATATCAACGGCAAGGCTAACGCGCCGGTCAGCGTTGACAAGTTCCCGCTGGTGATATCCTCGAGATATGTCACCGCCGGCAATGAGGTATTTGACATCGTCCGCACCGTCGGCACTGCGCTTATCTTCGTCGTGCTGATAATCGCCGCGCTGTACTGGTTCTTCGGAACTGAATATGGTATGGCTATCCGCGCCACCGGCTGCAACTCCGCAATGTCCAAGGCTGAGGGTATCAACACCAAGCGCACAACTATAATCGCGCTGGTTCTGTCCAATGGAATGGTCGGACTCGCAGGCGCTCTGCTGGCTCAGTATCAGGGCTTCGCAGACGTCAACATGGGCAGAGGTGCGATCGTTATCGGTCTTGCGGCTGTTATTATCGGCATGGTGCTGGGTGAGGTTATCCTGCGCAAGCATTTCAACTTCATCGGCAAGCTTGCTTTCACCGCATTAGGCGCTATAATCTACTTCGTAGTTCTGAGAATCGTTCTGCTGCTCGGTCTTTCCACCGACAACACAAAGATGTTCTCAGCGCTCATCGTTGCGATATTCCTGGCAGTTCCCTATCTGCAAAAGACCTCCAAGACCTCGTTCAGGCGCGCAGCTAAGCGCTCGGCAGTGACCGCAGACGTCAACGGGAAGGAGGACAAATAATGCTGGAACTCATCAACGTAAAAAAAGCATTCAACCGTGGGACTATCAATGAAAAGAAAGCGCTCAACGGCGTCAACATCAAGCTTGATGAAGGCGATTTTGTGACCATCATTGGTGGCAACGGCGCCGGAAAATCCACCACCCTTAACGCCATCGCAGGCGTATGGCCTGTAGACGAAGGCTCCATCATCATCAACGGAAAGAACGTGACCGGACTTTCCGAGCACCAGCGTGCGAAGTACATAGGCAGAGTATTCCAGGACCCCATGACTGGCACAGCCGCTACCATGGAGATACAGGAAAACCTTGCCCTGGCAAAGCGCAGAGGCGAGGGACGATTCCTCAAGTGGGGGATCACCCGCAGGGAGCGCGAGGAATATCACGAGCTGCTCAAGACCCTCGACCTGGGACTTGAGGACAGAATGACCTCAAAAGTGGGACTGCTCTCCGGCGGACAGCGCCAGGCGCTGACTCTGCTGATGGCTACGCTCAAGAAGCCGCAGATACTGCTGCTCGACGAGCATACAGCAGCCCTCGACCCCAAGACTGCGACAAAGGTGCTCCAGCTCTCCGATGAGATAATCGCGAAGAACCACCTCACCGCAATGATGGTAACTCACAACATGGCAAACGCCATAGAATATGGCAACCGTCTTATCATGATGAACGACGGCAAGATAATTTACGACGTAAAGGGCGAGGAAAAGAAGAACCTCACCGTTGACGACCTGCTCCAGAAGTTCGAGGAAGCAAGCGGTTCCGCACTCAACAACGACCGTATGCTCCTGGCAAAGAACAAGTGATACTATATCTCCGATACACTGACCCCGCAGTTCATTTTACGGAACTGCGGGGTTATTTTATAAGAATTGCGGTCAGATTCGCACCTGACCGCAATTCACTATTCAATAAGCCATGAAATGCCACGCGCAATGCGCTGAGGGACCTTGCTGAAGTGCCCGCCGGGCTCATGCACGAATACAGCTTCCGTGACCTCCGTGGAACGCTCCGCAAGTCTCTTTACCTCTGTTGTAGTCTGCTCTACCCGCGCCATCAGCGGGTCGGGGGAGTTCTTTTCTTTGCCGCCCAGGCTTAGGAATATCCGCCCTTTAAGCGGGTGGAGTTTCTGGAATTCCGTCCAGCCCGGAAACCATGTCGAGCCCGAACAGCTTGCAGCGCCACACAGCCGGGATTCATCCCAGCACGCGTCAGCATAAAGCGCGAACAGCCCGCCCAGTGAGTATCCGCAGAGGAACACCCTCCGGAATTCCCAATATCGCCGTTCAAATCCGCCGATAAGCCCCGGCAGGAACTCCAGCAGACGGTCTGCGCCGCCGCTGAAATGCCGCTTTCCGGAATCGGCCTCCCACGGGGAATAGTCCCTGTCCCAGTCCACCTTACCAAATTCCGCAAGGACGCAGGAACTGTCCGGGACAATCCCGCGCACCTCCCGGAACAGCGGTTCTTCAAATCCGCTGAAAAGCAGCACCAGCGTATCTCCATAGCCCTCCGCGCGGCAGTCGAAACCGCCATGTTCAAACTCCATCATGCTTTATGAACGTACATTCTGGACGGCTTGTCGTCACCCTCCTGCGTTGCCGGGCAGAGGTACTCCCAGCCGTAGCGCTCATAGAACGAATCGTGGCTTGTCAGTAGGTACAGCGTGTCAATGCCGTGCTGTTTCATGTCGTGACTTACGAATTCCAGCAGCTTTCCGGCAAGCCCTTTGCAGCGATGATCCGGCTCGGTGAAAACTGCGCAGACATTCGGAGTAATGTCCGGACGGTCAGTAATGCGTACGATGTCAAATTTCATACCAATATTCCCTCAAGATGGTCGAGCTCGTGCTGGATTATCTCGGCGGTGATACCGTCGTATTTTTTGCGGCATTTGTTCATGCGGAGGTCCTGGAACTCCACTTCTATCGCCGCATGGCGGGTGACGTCCTGCGCGCCCTCGTGGCAAAGGCAGCCCTCCTTGATGGTGTAGGTCTCCGGGCTTGCCCACTTTACTTCGGGATTCAGCATCACAACGTATTTGTTGCCGTCCTGGAAAACGATAATGCGCTTCAGCACGCCTATCATGTTAGCCGCCATGCCGACGCATTCCTCGGCGTGCGCGGCGATGGTTTCCACCATGTCCTGTGCTGTCGGCAGGTCGCTGCGGTCTGCCGGCGCGGATCTCTGGCTAAGCAGGAATTTATCCTTTATTATGGGTTTTATCATAGATTCTGTGATACTCCTCCCGGGGGCACTGCCGTGCCCGTGAATTCAAAGCGGATATTGTGCATTTTCAGTCCGCTGCCGCCGAAATACAGTCTTATGGACGTGAACCGCGAGAAGAACGGAGTTATGCGGAACTGTTCAACAGGCTTTCCCCCGGTGCCGTTGAACGTGTAGGTGCCGCACGCCGTACCTACTGCGAACAGCGTTACTGCGGTCTGCGCAAGCTCGGAAAGCTCGCTGGAAGCGGTTATCGTCACCTTGTAGTATCCCGGCTTTGAGATGTTCAGTCCGAAAGCGTAGCTGCTGCCCTGTTCGGTGGAAATATCCGAAAGGTCAAGAGAGAACTGCTCGTCAACATCGTAGAATACGACATCGGTGGAGCTGATATCGCTGTTGTCTGCGGGACGGTTCACTATTTCGGTCACATCGTCGCAGCCCATCATGCGCTTCATCGCATGAGTCCCCATGAGGAACCGCAGGATATTCATCGCATTGCGCTGGAGCTCGCCTCTGGTGAGCTCCCCGGCGTTAAGGCTCTCTAAAGTGTTGTCGATACACTCCGCGCCGTCCGCCGTTACCATGTAGACATCGTTCTGCGCCATCGCCATTGCCGCGAAGTCGGACTTGTCCGGCTCTTTTCCTCGGCGGTTGATATTAGCCCACCAGTCGGTCATGGTGAAGCCGTCGTAGCCCCAGTCATCGCGAAGTATCGTGGTGTTGAGGTCGAAGTTGCCCGCAGTCCACACGCCGTTCACCCTGCCGTAGGTGGTCATGATGGACTTCGCGCCGCCCTGCTTGACAGCCTTTTCGAATCCGCGCAGGTATATCTCCCGGAGCGCACGCTCGGAAATAACGCTGTCGAGGAAGTGACGACGGGTCTCGCGGTTGTTTCCGCAGAAATGCTTGATAGTTCCGGTAACTCCCGCAGTCTGCATTCCGTGGAGCTCTGCGGCGGCTATCTCACCGGTAAGGTAGGGGTCCTCGGAGAAGTACTCAAAGTTTCTTCCGTTCAGCGGGTGGCGGTGGATATTCATGCCCGGACCGAGCAGGCAGTCCACCTGATTGGTGTGCATTTCAAGACCCATGCAGCTGAAAAGCTCGGTCATCAGCGCACGGTCAAAGGTAGAGGCAAGCAGCGTCCCGTTGGGAAGGCTGAATGCCTTAGTTCCGCAGTCCAGGCGCATTCCGGAGGGTCCGTCGGAGCAGCAGCCGCAGGGAACTCCCAGCGCTTTCAGCTCGTTGGAAACTCCGCCGAACGCTGCGGCAGTGCCCGCGGTCACTTTCGGGGAGCCCATGCCCTCGCCGCGGATAATGCAGGAGAGGTCGTAATCGGTGAGCTGTGCGGTGAATTCCTCAAGAGTGTTCTTGCCGTTGACTACATCGGACAGCTTTATTCCCCTGTCGCCGGTCTGGGGGATCTCTGCGGGCAGCTTTGCGGAATTGCGGGGGAAGCCGGTTCCGGTCAGGGGAACGTCCTCGAAAGCGGGCTTGCCGTCGGAGTTCACCATGCGCTGGAATGCAGTGACTGGTCCGAGCGCGGATCTGCACTGCTTTACAACGGTTTCGGACAGGGTGACGCTGAACGCCTCAGCGGCACTGCGCACGTCTGTTCCTGCAAAGAAAACGTACTGCCCCTGCTCCAGTACCCAGGCGGACTTGTGCCCGGTCACACCGGAATCATCGTAGGAAGCGACGCTCTCCAGCGGTATCGTGAAGTTAAGGGTCTGGCTTTCGCCTGGCTGCAATGTTCCGGTCTTGTCGAAACCGCAGAGTACCCTTGCGGGCTTGCCCAGCCTGCCCTGGGGAGCGGAACAGTAAATCTGCACTACTTCTCTGCCGGGGACTTTTCCGGTGTTCTTTACGTTCACATTTCCGGTGACGTTATCGCCATCGAGCCTGAAAGCAGATGCGGTGACCTCAAAGCTGGTGTAGGACAGACCGAATCCGAACGGGAAACGCACCCTGTCTTTGGCAAAGGTTTCGAAGTAGCGGTAACCGACGTAGATATCCTCGCCGTAGCAATCCATATCGCCGCTGCCGAAGAACTTGTCCGATGGGTAATCGGAGATTTCGTAAGCGATGGTATCCGGGAGCTTTCCGCTTGGGGAAACCTCGCCTGTGAGCACTGCTGCCGTGCCGGTACCACCGACCATTCCGCCCTGCCATACGTACATTACCGAGGAAACCGGGTACCTGTCCATGAAACTCATGTCGATAAGTCCTCCGGTGTTCAGCAGTACAACAGTCTTGTCGAACACGGAGGTAACGCGCTTTAGCATATCCTCCTCCAGGTCGGAGAGCAGGAACGCGCCCTTTTCAAGCTTGTTGTCCATTTCCTCTCCGGCGGTTCGTCCGATTATAACTATCGCCACATCGGCGCGGGAAGCTGCGCCGTTCACTATTTCGTCGGTGAGCGGCATTTCTTTCTGCGACCAGGGTTCGCCGCCCCAGCCCTCGCCGCGGTCGAACGGGTGAGCCTCGTCCCATTCGCGGTAGGTGTCCAGCAGTTTTTCGTCGAGCTTATAGCCGCATTCAAGCAGCCCGTCGGTTATCCCGACTACCTTCGATACGTTGACCATTCCGCCGCTGCCGGTGCCGCTTTTGTAATAGTGGAGCTGTATCCTGCCGAATACAGCCGCTGTGCCGCCCTTTTTCAGCGGCAGTGCTCCGTCGTTCTTCAGCATAACTACGCCGCCGGAAACGGCTCTGGCTGATGTTTCTATGTATTTATCCCAATCAAGTGTTCTTTTCATGTTTCCGCTCCTTTAACTCGGTGATCATTTCTTGCCGAAAAGTCCGCCCAGTGTGCCGAGCTTGCCATTCAGCTCGTCAACGTTTACCTTAGCCTTTACGCCGTCGATTATCTGCTTTATAACATCGTCCGGGAGATCTACGCCGAGAATACCCTCGACAGTCTTTATCGGGTCTTTCTGGAACTTCGAAGCGATGTCGGGATCACTCTTTACCTTGTTGACTACCTCGTCTATTTTTGCCTTGATATCCATTGCTGTTACCTCTTTTTCGTCAGTATTACCGCACTGCGGTTTGATTTCAGTATAGCATAACTTCCGCAAAATATCAAGTGGATAAGCTGAATAAAACTGCAGAGCTGTATTGGTCGTGTTTTCCATAAAACAGGGCTTGACATATTAAGACAAAATGATGTATAATTACTGTGTACAGTTCTGCGCAAGGCAGACATTATTCACATGACGCAAAAGATCAGGCATTTTCACAGAGAGGGAACACCATGGGGAAAAATAACATCAGAGAAAGGATACTGCGTGGGATATGCGCGGCGGTGACTGCGCTTGCTGCTGCGGCAGCTCCGCTGACGACCGGGACGACGTTCGCCGACACCAAGGACTACGACCAGGAAATAGCGCAGCTTGAACAGAAAGCGGAGCAGATAAAGAAAGACAACGAAGCCCGCGAGCAGAGGATAGGCAATCTGAACAGCGATGTAGCCGAAAACGAGCAGAAGATGGATCTTCTTCAGGAGCAGATAAACGGCATCAACGACGAGGTCAAGACCTACGGTCAGCTGATCACGACCCAGCAGGAGAAGATCACCGAAAAGGAAAACGAGATCTACCTGACCGAACAGAACATCGAATCCAAGCAGCAGGAGATCAGCGAAAAGCAGCTGACGATATCCGACCTCGAGATACAGAACCGCGAGAATCTGAAAAAGTTTGCAAAGCTGATACGTGCGCTGTACATGAACAATACAGCCGACACCCTGCCGATACTTGAGGGCTCCGACGACTGGTACAACTTCTTTACATATGTTGATGTTGTGCAGAACATTTCCGAGCAGAATATGGACTTCATGAACGGGCTGCTGGACGATATCCACGGTCAGCAGGACCTGATAGCCGGGCTTGAGGCTGACATTGAGCAGCTGAACACCGACAAGGAGGAGCTTATCTCCAAGAAAACTGACCTTGAGGACGAGCTCTCCAAGCTTGAGGGAAAGAAAGCCGAAGTCCAGCAGATAGTGGATCAGCGCACCAGCGACCTCTACGACCTAGCCAGCGACAATCAGGACCTCAAAGCGCAGGTCAATAATATACGCGGTCAGATCAACGCCTCCAACGACGAGGTGGAGGAGATAAACTCCGCTATCGAACAGCTCATCCGCGCAAAGCAGGCACAGAATACCGACGGCACAGTATACAGCTCAGACGGATTCAGATGGCCGCTTGACAGCAACCTCCAGATGATAACCACCTACTTCGGCTATGACAGCTGGCGCGGCGGCAACCATTACGGAATCGACGTAGGCAACGCGGGCATCGGCGGCAAGAACATCTACGCGGCGCAGGGCGGTACAGTTATCACCGCATACGGCGACGGCGGCTGGCACGGAGGATTCGGTAATTACATCATCATCGACCACGGCGGCGGGCTTTCCACGGTATACGCGCATTGCAGCGCCGTTACCGTAACGGTCGGTCAGCAGGTCAACAAGGGTGATGTTATCGGCTATGTCGGCACGACTGGCTGGTCTACCGGTAATCACCTGCATTTCGAGACGCGTGTTAACGGTACTGCGGTCAATCCGTTCAGCTATTCCTACGAATATGTTTAATAAATAGCATATGATAAAAAATCCTCCGCATTACTGCGGGGGATTTTTAGTAGAAATTATCCAACAAAATTCGAGCATTTTAGACAAACTGACGCGGTCAAGGATCTCTGACAGCGTTCTTAATTTTAATGTTACTTCAACTCGACCACAGTAACTCCGGCTTCGCCCTCACCGTAAGCTCCCTGGCGGTAGCTCTTCACTGCCGGGTTGGTCTTCAGCGCCTGCTGAACAGCCGCACGGAGCGCTCCCGTGCCCTTTCCGTGAATAATTATCACGCTGCTGATCCCGCTGAGCTGTGCGCTGTCGATGAATCTTTCCATCTCAAGCACGCCCTCGTCGGTCATCATGCCGCGGATGTCAAGCTCCATGCCGCCGCGCCGTGTCATGTTGGAAGTAACCTGCTTCTTTACGCTGCCGCCGACAGATTTCTGAGGCTGCTGCTTTTTCTTGTTGTCAACAAGCCGCAGGTTCTTCTGATTGGTCTTTATCTTCATCATACCGACCTGGACGTAGCATGTGCCGGACATGTTGGGTACGGTCATCAGCACACCCTCTTTCTTAGTGTCGGCGAGCATTACCGTATCGCCTGCCTTGAGCGGTCGCGGAAGAACGTAATTTTCGGTGCGGCGCTCGACAACGGGATTCGCGTCGTCCTGCATTTTGTTGAGAGTGCTGTTCGTCCTGCCCTTGGCTGCGCTCAGCCCCTGACGGAGCGCCTCCTTGTCCTTGACCTTTTTAAGCTCCTCAAGCTCGTTCAAAAGCTGGTTGGAGCGGTAGCGGGTCTCCTCCACGATGGAGAGTGCGCGCTGTCTTGCGGATTCCAGTTCCTTTTCTTTCTGCTGCTCCAGTTCGGAAAGCTTCTGTTTCAGCTCGCTTTCGGTAAGCTTGGCGTTGCGTGCGGATACGGCTGCGCTCTCCTTGAGCGTTTCCAGCTCCTGACGCGATTTCTCGAGTGCGTCCACCACCTGCTCGAACCGCTTGTTCTCGGTACTTACAAGCTCTTTGGCGCGCTCTATCACATCGTCCGGCATTCCAAGCCGCTGGGATATCGCGAATGCGTTGGACTTTCCCGGAACGCCCACGATCAGCCGATAGGTAGGTTTCAGCGTGTTTACGTCGAACTCGCAGGACGCGTTCTCAACGCCCTCGGTCTGCAATGCGAACATCTTGACTTCCTGATAATGCGTTGTCGCGAGTACTTTCGCGTGGCGCTCACGCAGCTCGGTCAGCACGGACACCGCAAGCGCGGCGCCCTCCACCGGGTCGGTTCCGCTGCCAAGCTCATCTATGAGCACAAGGCTGCGATCGTCTGCCATGCCGAGGATTTTCACAACGTTCACCATGTGCGAGGAGAATGTTGACAGGCTCTGCTCAATACTCTGCTCGTCGCCGATATCGACATAGATACCTTCGAACACGCCTATCTCGGAGCCGTCCCCGGCGGGTATCATCAGCCCGCACATCGTCATGAGGGTCAGCAGTCCCACGGTCTTTATCGCTACAGTCTTACCGCCGGTGTTCGGACCGGTGATTATCAGCGATTCGTATTTTCCGCCTATCTCTACGGATATCGGAACAACGCTGTCGGGATCTATCAGCGGATGTCGCGCCTGATTCAGCACCACGCGGGGCTCGGAAACGATGTTCGCCGCAACGCCCCGCATTTTCGCGCCGAGGTTCGCCTTTGCAAAATACAGCTCAAGTATCTGCGCAACGCGGAAGTTGTTTGCGATGCTGTCCGCGTTTTCTCCGACCTGCGCTGAAAGCTCCATCGTGATGCGCTCTATCTCCGCCTGCTCGCGGGATTTCAGCACGCGTATCTCGTTGTTCGCCTCGACAACGCTCATCGGCTCTATGAAGAACGTCTGTCCGGTGGCGGAAGTGTCGTGCACCAGGCCAGCGACCTCGTTCTTGTATTCGCTGCGCACCGGAACAACGTACCGTCCGTCACGCATTGTTATTATCGCTTCCTGGAGGAATTTCTGCGTGCTGCGGCTCTTTATCAGCTTGTCGAGCTGCTCGCGGATATTCATTCCCTGGCGGACTATGCGCTTCCTGATGGATGCGAGCTCCGCGCTGGCGGCGTCGGACATCTCCTCCTCGGAGATTATGCTCTCGGAAATGCGCTGCTCCAGCTGCTTCACCGGGTACAGCTCCCGGAAATACTCCGCGAGGGAGCTCTCCATGCTCTCGCACTGGCTGAACCAATCGCAGAGCATATTGGTTTCCCGCAGGATATCCGCAACGTCCAGCAGTTCCCGGAACGACAGCGCTGAGCCGCTCTTGCAGCGTCTCAGCGACATGCTGAGGTCCTTTATCTTCCGGAATCGCGGCGTTCCGAACTTCGCGCTGAGCTTGAATGCGTCGTCAGTCTTTTTCAGCTCGGTGCGTATTTCGTCCTCGTCGAACGAGGGCTTGAGCTTCAGCGCCCTGTCGCGGCAGGCGTCGCTGTAGGTCTGCTCCGAGAGCAGCTCAAGTATCTTGTCCAATTCAAGTTTTTTGTAGTATTTGTTCATTATCTCACCTTTTAAGTCTATCTACGGTTCGAATGGTTGAAAGTTTTACACAGGTGATTTTATTATAACCCCAAATCACCAAAATGTCAACCGTTATGCGGAATGCGGCGTTTTTTCCGCCAAACGCATGATTTTCTTCTATCGTATTGAAAAATCCTGCGGATTGTGGTACAATTATTGTATTATGATAAAGAATAAAACAGCGGAGGAAAATATAATGTATAAGTATGAAACTCATCTCCACACCCGTGAGGGAAGCGCCTGCGCGTCCGCTCCGGCTGCGGATATGGCGAGAGCCCATAAGGCGGCGGGATACGATGGTATCTTCGTGACCGACCACTTCTTCAATGCAAATACCGCCGTCCCCCGGGACCTCCCCTGGGAGGAACGCGTTGACCGCTACTTCCTCGGTTACGAGCACGCAAAGGAAGTCGGAGACGAGATAGGGCTCAAGGTGTGGTTCGGCTGCGAATTCACCGTATACAATGCGGATTTTCTCATCTACGGCATGCAAAAGGAATGGATGAAAGCAAACGAGGAGCTCCTCATGCACACGGATGAACGCGTACTTTTCAGCAAACTCCGCAACGAGCTTGACTGCTTCATCGTCCATGCTCACCCGTTCCGCTATGATTCCTATATCCATCACATCAGCCTGTACCCATATGACGTTGACGCAGTTGAAACGATAAACGCCAGCCACGACCCGCGTAAGCTCTACAACGAACGTGCAAAGCTCTACGCCGACAGCTACGGTCTGATAAAGACCGGCGGCTCCGACAGCCACCACCTTGATAAGCTGTTCGGCGGCGGAATAGACGTCCCCGAACCCATAAACTGCCCCGCAGACTATCACCGCCTGCTCATGGAGGGAAAGGTATATCCCCGGGAAAGAACTCTGCCTGTCTGATACGACAGCCTTTGGTTAATATAATGAACGAATCATCACACCTGTTCCTTGCTAAACGTGAAAACGACCCGCTGCCCGACCTCGTAGTCGTGAATACCCGGCAGTGCAAGCATATCCCCGGCGACCCTGTGAGCGCGATAGAACTCATGGAGGAACTCGGCAGAAAGCTCGCGCAGGACGGCAGAGCCGAAAAGCCCACTGTGATCATCGCATTAGCCGAAACTGCTGCCGCCATAGGCGCAGTTGTATCCGGATTCTTCCACGACTGCTTTTTCGTGACCACTACCCGGGAAAAGCTCCCGGACTGGGCGACCGTGATCGCCTTTTCGGAGCAGTACAGCCATACCCCGCAGCACTACATCTGCGTTCGCGACGAGGATATTTTTCGGAGCGCCGCGCAGGTCATCATTGTTGATGATGAGTTCACTACCGGCAGGACTGCATTGGATCTGATACGCGCCCTGGACGGCTGCCTTGCCCCGCGCTGTGCAGTGTACGCAGCCGCGCTTTCCGCGACCCGGGAAAGCTCCGAAACCTTCCGGAGCGCCGGGATAACGCCGGTGTGTCTGGCGTCCTCTGATAACATCGCGGACTTCTCCGCCCCGGGAGAGCCGATCCCCGACCGGGATATCTCCCCCCGTGAACCAGACCGGATATCATACGTCAATTCTATCTACGACCCAAGGCTCGGAGTTCGTGCGGACAGCTACCTTGCGGAAGTAAGCAGTTTCTGCTCCCGTATCGCCGGAGATGTCTCCGCAGATGGGATGATCGAGGTGATAGGTACGGAGGAATTCTGCTATCCAGCGCTTCTCCTCGGAAAAATGCTCGCGGAACAGCGATCTGTAGTAGTTCACTGCTCGACCAGAAGTCCTATGCTGCCATTCGGCGGAACTCGCGACGGATCTGCGGAGCACTCCTGCGGCGAATACCCTATCGTAAGCCGCGCCGCTTTCCACAGCACATATGCTCCGGAACACCGCGCCTATCTCTATAACAGCCGCCCTTGTGCCCTTTCCGTGATACTCACGGACGCATATCCTCTCGCCCCCGCCGCACTCAGCGAACTCTGCGGAGCGGCAGGCGGAAAAACAGTTCAGGTGATATACTGGCATGGGAAAAAGCTACCTACCTCCTACCTTCCAGAGGATGTGGAACTTCTGCTGACTGACGTCACCGGAAAACTCCAGCCGCTCTCCGCAAGCGAACGAGAGCCGCTGATACAGAACGGTATCCATTACAACGAACTGCTCCCGGCGGAACACCGCCCCACCAACGCGTACTTCCGGGAATACGAAAACGGACTGAGGCTCTGGGCAAGGCACACCGCGGACGCAGTGCGCACCGTTGCGGAAACCATCTGGTCGGAAAAAGGCAGGCGCGCCGTGCTGGTTTCGTTAACCCGTGCAGGGACCCCCTCCGGAGTGCTGATAAAACGCTACATCCGGAAGAAATACGGCGTTTCCCTGCCGCATTATTCTGTTTCTATGATCCCCGGGCGCGGTATAGACCGCCGCGCGATGGAATACATTCTTGCACGCCACCCTGCGGAAAATATACAATTCATAGACGGCTGGACAGGAAAAGGTATGATAACCCGCACTCTCCGCAGTGCGCTGGAACAGTTCCCGCTGTACGAGTATGGCGTAGGGCGCGACAAGATGGAACGGCTGTGTGAAATAGCCGTATTGGCTGACCCGGCGGGAATGTGCAGGCTGTGCGGAACTCACAGCGACATTTTTATCCCCAGCGCCTGCCTGAACAGCATCGTATCCGGACTTTTCAGCAGGACTGTGCTGAAAAGCGGCGTGATACAGCCGGACGAATTCCACGGCGCAGCATATTTCAAGGAGCTTGAGCCACTCGACCGCACCTACGGATTCATCTCAGCGATAGAAAGCAAACTGACCTACGGAGAAGCGCAGCTCCCGCCGCCAGCTTCCGGAAACGGTCTTTGCGAAACCCGACAGATAGCGCAGGAATTCGGCATTGCAGACATCGGGCTGGTGAAACCAGGCATCGGAGAGACCACCCGCATACTGCTGCGGCGTATTCCGGAACTGATACTTCTCCGCGACCCGGAAAGCCCGCTGACCCGCCATATTGCCGAGCTTGCCCGGGAAAAGGGCGTGGAAGTACGGCGGTACCCGCTGAAATGCTACGAAGCATGCGGCATCATCAAGGCAATGGACAATGTGTAGTCAGTGCCACTGCTTTTTCAGCCGCACACAGTCGTTTCAAGCCGGAAGTGATTTCCGCAATTCGTTACAGTTATTAAGTATAAACAGAATAAAAGCAGAGGATATAAAATGACACTTATTTTCAGCAATCACAGATTTCAGTACGAAGTGGAACGGCTGTTCCGTAATTTCATCAACGAGCCGGGGATAAAGCTCTCGACCGATAAGGCGGACGCGCAGGGCGATTTCTGCCTTACCGAAAAGAGAGAATTCCCGGGCGGAGCGGAGCTCTCTGTAGAGCTCGTCCGCAGCGGTAAGCGCTTCTGCATGAGCCGGAGCGTACCAGATACCACCCCCGAAAAGGAGCAGGAACGCGAAATGTGCATTCTGCTCTACAAGGCGCTCCGTGAGTGCACCGGGCGCGACCTCCCCTGGGGTATCCTGACAGGAGTCCGCCCTGTAAAGGTATTGTCTAAGCTGACTGACGCGCAGGCTCTTCAGTCGCTGCTGGTCAGCCCGCGCAAGCTCGCCATCGCGCGGCACATCGAACAGGTACAGAAGCCGCTTGCCGACAGTATTCCGGATAACTCGTTCAGCCTTTATGTGTCCATTCCGTTCTGTCCCACCCGTTGCAGTTATTGCAGCTTTGTTTCGCATTCAGTGAATTCCGCAGCGGCAAGACTGGAAGAATACCTCGGCAGAATGGTGGAGGAAATACGCCAGATTTCCACTATATCGCGCCATCTCGGGCTGATACCCGACACTATTTATTTCGGCGGCGGAACTCCCACGGTGCTTTCAGCTGATCAGCTGAAAATGCTGTTTTCTGCCCTGGATTGCTTCGACCTTTCGCATGTCCGTGAATTTACGGTCGAGGCGGGCAGACCCGACACCATAACCCCGGAAAAGCTTGAAGCAATAAAAGCCGCAGGGGTCGGCAGGATCAGCGTAAATCCGCAGACCATGAACGACAGCGTCCTGAAAGCTATCGGACGTTCCCACGACAGCCGCCAGACCGAGGAAGCGTTCCTAATGGCGCGTGAAACCGGATTTGACGTCATCAATATGGATCTCATCGCAGGACTGCCTACGGATACGTTCGACAGCTTTGCCTCAAGCCTTGACGCGGTATGCGGGCTTTCTCCGGAAAACATCACCGTGCACAGCCTGTCGCTTAAACGCGCCGCAGCGCTGTTCCGCGAAGACCAGGAGGAAGCCGCCGGAGAGACCGAGCGCATGATAGACTACGCCCATCAGAAGCTCGCTGAGCACGGCTATATCCCGTATTATCTCTACCGCCAGAAAAACACCGCCGACAACCAGGAAAACACCGGATACGCAAAACCCGGCACGGAAAGTCTTTACAACACCTACATCATGGAGGAGCTGCAAACCATACTCGCAGTAGGCGCAGGAGCCTCCACAAAGCTAGTCGACCGCAAGACCGGCAGGATAAAACGTATAACCAATCACAAATATCCGTATGAGTACTTGGACAGATTCAACGATATTCTGGAAAACAAGCGAGAGATTTTTAGCTTTTTTGTATAATTTTCATCTGGTTAACTCCCATTTGGTTGACAAACGACGATTTTTGTTATATCATATATGTAAGTCGTGTGTAATTATCCGGAAGTTTGTGGCGCTGACGGTCACGGCTGTACATTTCAGGAGGTAGTAATTATGGATTCTAATGATAAGGTATTCGGTATTCTTAGCTACATCGGAATTTTCTGGATAATCGGACTTGCAGCAGGCAAGACAGAATTCTCCAAGTTCCACGCAAATCAGGGTCTGGTTCTGTTCCTTGCAGAGATCGTTATCGGCGTTGTCGGAGGTATCCTCTCCGTTATTCCGTTCATCGGTTTCATCGGCGGGATCGTATCAGGTCTTGGCAGCCTTGCTTCCCTGATCCTTATGATCCTCGGCATTGTCAACGTTGCACAGGGCGAAATGAAGCCCCTGCCCGTTATCGGTGGTATCACCATCATCAAGTAATTTAAGTACACAAAAATAAGAGGCTGTCCGAAAGGGCAGCCTTTTTGCGTATATTGTCGTAAGATTCCCGGAATATCCCTCTGCATTTCTGCATATACATTGAAATGTAATCAAAAGGAGGGAAAACATCATGGACAAGAAAAAAATACTGACCGCCGCCGGTTCAGCCGCAGCCGTGCTGGCTCTGCTCGCCGCCGGAGGGACAAGCCCCACCGACGCGCTTTCACTGACCTGGGGAGCAGCCCGCCACGCCGCCCTGCTGACAGCCGGGATAAAGCTCCCAAATAATACGGCGATATTCCCTGAACATCCGGACATATTCTCCGAAGAAGCCGATACGCAACTACCGGACATCCCTGAAACGCTCCAGACCTCAGGCTGCACGGAGGCGGCGGAGCTCCAGCCCACGCTTGAGGAAACCGAACTGACAGCAGCTGAAACCGCAGATCTCCCGTCTCTCCCGGATTTGAGCCCCCAGACCGAGCCGCAGTCTGCGCAGGTGATATCAAGGAACATCACGGAATTTGACGACGGAATCGACCGCACTGCCGCCGGAACGAACAGCGGTCCGATCTACCGCAGGCACTACGGTGGCTACGTCGGCGATGATTACATAGACCTCCCCCGCGGCGGTGTCGTCTGGAACTGCACCTCCGACAGCGCTGAAAAGCTCTCTGGAGCCGCAGGAGCGCTCCCGGACATCGTGATAACCCCAGACTCCCAGGAACCGCAGGTGCTGATAATCCACACCCATACCACCGAAAGCTACGAGCCCTACCAGCGCAGCTATTACGACGCTGACTATCCGTTCCGCACCCGCGACCCGGACTGCAACATGACCCGGGTAGGCGAAGCTCTGGCGGAGAAACTTGCAGAGCATGGGATTTCAGTGCTGCACGACGGGACTATCCACGACTACCCCGCCTACACCGGCGCCTACGACCGCAGCGAGGTCACGATACGCGCTGCGCTCGAGGAATACCCCTCGATAAAGGTGATAATCGACCTCCACCGCGACGCGATATCCTCCGCAGATGGCAGCCGCACCGCACCTGTCGCGGAAATAAACGGCAGAAACGCCGCGCAATTCATGATAATCACAGGCTGCGACGATGGAAGATTCGGCAACATGCCGGATTACCTTGAGAATTTCCGGCTCGCATGCCTTATACAAGGTTCTGCCGAAACGCTCTACCCCGGGCTTGCACGCCCTATACTATTCGATTACCGGAACTACAACCAGCACATCTCCACCGGCTCGCTGCTTATCGAAGTAGGCAGCCACGCCAATTCCCTTGACGAAGCGGTATACTCCGGCGAGCTGCTCGGCGACTGCATGGCGGACGCGCTTTTAAAGCTGTCCGACCAGTCTGACCTATCCGAACAGGACTGAATATTCCGTCAGGCTTTTGCGGTAGTAGTCCGCTGCGGCTCTCAAACGCACCTGCTGCGGCTCGCCGGGGTCGTACACAGCAGCCGTCAGAAACCCCGCACGTTTAGCAGTGAGGACAGCGTGAAACGAATCCTCGAAAACTGCGGTGTTTTCCGGTGTTCCTCCCACTGCGGCTGCCGCGGTCATGAATATGTCCGGCACGTCCTTACCGCCCCAGTCCGCGCAGGTAAATATCCCCGCAAAATACCCGAGCACTCCCAGCCTTTTCAGTGCGGCGCGTGCGAGCCGCTCATCCCCCGCCGTTGCAACAGCAAGCCCCGTGCCACGCTGCCTCAGCAGCTCCAGCAGCTCCAGTGCGCCCGGCTTCAGCGGACATTCATTAATGTAGAATCCCTCTATACCAGTCAGTATCGACTTTAGTATCTCTGACGGCGTTTCCGGCAGGGAATACTGCGCTTTAAGATACTCGCTTCCCTCGGGCAGGCTCATACACCGGAGCTTTTCATCAAGCCCCGGCAGCGGAGTTATCCCACGTCCGGAAAGATACCGCTCTCCCAGCCCATCCCACTCGGCGGTGGAATCCAGCAGGGTTCCGTCAAGGTCGAAAACTGCGGCTTTTATGTTCTGGATGCTTCTCATTTCGCGGTCATTCCTGCAAGGATATCGTCTACTTCTTCCGCAACGCTCTCAGTGGGATAGTAGGTCTGCACTGACCAGTATTTTCCATCCTGCTCGAACGTGAATTCCGACTGACCCATTATAAGCTGCGTGGTTTCCTCATCTGAGCATACCTCGAAATGTGAAAGCCAGCCGTTTTTCCCAGCAAGCTGCTCCTCGCCGAAGCTGGAATTTCTGATGTACATTCCGCTTGCCTGGTAGCTGAATACCGCAGTATCGTGGTTCTGACGGGCGTAGTCCTCTGCGGTCAGCTTCTCGCCGGTGGTTTCATCAGTCGTGATGTTAACTGACGTGACAGACAAGACGGCGGACTTATCCGGATTAGCGGCATATACCAGATATGACATGCCGTTGTCCTCACATTCCTTGCGGAACGCCTCGATGCTGGAAGTATCTGCGCTGTCGTCTGAGCTTTCCAACAGTATTTCGTAAACCTTGTTTCCGACTGCGGTAGTCCAGTGCTCCGGGATATTCAGCTCTATTCCGGCGACAGAAACTGCACTTCCACTCGCCGTTGCCGTAACGGACGCCGCGCTTTCTCCGGAGCAAGCGGTGAGTCCTGCTGTGAGCAATATTGCCGTTGCTGCGGCTAATAATTTTTTCATTATAGTACTCCATTCTTAGTTCCTGAGTGATATTATGATTATACAACATCATGTCAGATTTTGCAACCTGATTTGTGGTCTAATCACATTGTAAGGTAAAAAACCAGGGTTCAGTTTGCAGAAAAACTATAATTTAACGTTGCAGGATGTTTCCAATTTACTGCTACCCCCAACTGGGAGTCAAGGGGGACTAGTCCCCCTTGCGAGTCGAGGGCAGAGCCCTCGTCGCCGTAGGCGAAACCTCCGCGCGGAGCGCGGTTACTCCGTGCGAAGCACGGCTACTCTGCGCGCTGGCGCGCAGCTAAACGACCAAAAGGCGCTAAAGGGG
>CAKSEO010000037.1 GCA_934446565.1 uncultured Oscillospiraceae bacterium
CGAGGGCGCTGCCCTCGACCTGCAAGAGGGGGACTAGTCCCCCTCTTGACTCTCCCAATTAGTGATGCAAACTCCAATGTTCCTACAAACATAAATTATAGTTTTTAGTAGCTTGCGCCTCCTTTTATCATTATACAGAAACATTTCCACAGGCAAATTTCACTTGACTTATGGGCGGTTTTGCGTTATACTATAGAAGTAACTATTTTACTGTCCCTGCAAGCCATGCAGGGCTGAAAGGAATCACATATGAACAACACAGAAAAGACCCTCGACAAAATTGTTGCTCTCTGCAAGGGCAGAGGCTTCGTTTACCCCGGCAGCGAGATCTACGGCGGACTTGCCAACACATGGGACTACGGTCCCCTCGGCGTTGAGCTCAAGACCAACATCAAGAACGCATGGCGCAAGAAATTCATCCAGGAGAACAAGTACAACGTAGGACTGGACTCCGCTATCCTGATGAACCCGCAGACATGGGTTGCCTCCGGACACGTTGGCGGCTTCTCCGACCCGCTGATGGACTGCAAGGACTGCAAGACCCGTCATCGTGCAGATAAGCTCATTGAGGACAACGGCGGCGACGCAAACGGCTGGACCAACGAGCAGATGATGACCTACATCAGGGAACACGGCATCAAGTGCCCCAACTGCGGTTCCACAAACTTCACTGATATCCGTCAGTTCAACCTGATGTTCAAGACATTCCAGGGTGTAACAGAGGACAGCAAGAACGAGATCTATCTCCGTCCGGAAACCGCACAGGGTATTTTCGTTAACTTTGCGAATATCCAGCGCACAAGCCGCAAAAAGGTACCGTTCGGCGTTGCCCAGGTCGGCAAGTCTTTCCGTAACGAGATAACCCCCGGTCAGTTCATCTTCCGCGTACGCGAGTTCGAGCAGATGGAGCTCGAGTTCTTCTGCAAGCCCGGCACCGACCTCGAGTGGTTCCAGTACTGGAGAAGCTACTGCAAGAACTTCCTGCTCTCCCTCGGTCTTAAGGAGGAGAACATCAGACTTCGCGACCACAGCCCGGAGGAGCTCTGCTTCTATTCCAAGGCTACGACTGACTTCGAGTTCATGTTCCCATTTGGCTGGGGCGAGCTCTGGGGCGTTGCTGACCGTACAGACTACGACCTGACCCAGCACCAGAAGACCTCCGGCAAGAGCCTGGAGTACTTCGATCCTGAAACCAACGAGAAGTACATCCCGTACGTTATCGAGCCCTCCCTTGGTGTTGAGCGTCTGTTCCTGGCAGTCGTATGCGACGCATACGATGAGGAGCAGCTCGAGGACGGCACCAGCCGTACCGTAATGCACCTGCACCCGGCTCTGGCTCCGGTGAAGGCTGCGATACTTCCGCTTTCCAAGAAGCTCAGCGAAAAGGCTGGCGAGCTCCACGACGAGCTTGCTAAGTACTTCAATGTTGATTTCGACGACGCAGGCGCTATCGGCAAGCGTTACCGCAGACAGGATGAGATCGGCACTCCGTTCTGCATAACCTACGATTTCGACACCGAAACAGACGGCTGCGTAACAGTCCGCGAGCGCGACTCCATGCAGCAGGTTCGTATCCCGCTGACTGAAGTCAAGGCTTACATCGAGGAGAGAATTTTCTTCTGATGAGAATTTGAGATAACTATAATCGCCCCTTTCCGATACGGAAAGGGGCGTTTTGCAATATTGATTATCTTCCCATCAGCTTTCTGCGTACGAACAGGAGCAGGAATACGATCCCGGCGGCTGCGGCGACGATTGAGATTATCAGCATAACTGGGTGCGAATCAGTGTCAACACATTTGATGTACAGATCCACGATATAATCATCTACTTCATCGTCAGTAAAGCCATCGTTTATCAGGTACTGCCTGATGAATTCCCGGTCCTCGTCGTCCATTTCGGTGACCTTACCCTTGAAATGCACCGGAGTGATGTCGTAGTCGGACTGCCACTGGTCGTATTGTTCTTCCAGAGAGCTTATCAGGCTTTTTACCGGGGTATACAGCCCCATAAGGCGTTGGGTGCCGGATTCTATCATAAAGAACTGACCAACAGATTTGTTGTCGTCTTCGTCGATGATTTCTTCATACGCGCCGTAATTTATCGCGAGATCGCCTTCCACCATCATTCCCTCGTGGAAGTCGAACCATTCGAGCGAGCTGTAGTCCTCGCCCTTTTGGGAATAGTCGATCATTTCTCCGGCGGTGAAAAAGATCATAACTATCCCTAGTATCAGGAGAATCAATCCAGTAGAAAGCAGCCTCCAGGTATTAAATCCAAACTTCATATTATTACCATCCTTTTTTTATTTGCGGCCATAACCGCTTTAGTCGATTATATCATATAAATGGTGAGGTGTCAATAATTATCAGAATTTATCATAAAATATATAAGTCTGAAGAATAGAAATATAACAAATTGTAAAGTTTTTGTTAATTTAAGGCCTTAGCGGAATCTTAACAACATAATTGTTGACATTTTGGATTTGTTGTGGTAAACTTTTAGTATATAAACAGCAAATAAATTCCAGTAATAAAAAGGAGAAGGTAATTATGTGGACGATCACGGAAAAGCAGTATACCAGCGAGGATGGTGAAGATTACACGGGTTATGGCGTGCAGTTCGGTGAATGTCGCGTTGATGACATTACACCGAACAGGAAGGCAATAGGTCGGTTTGTAGATGCGCTGAACAGATTTGACGCGTCTCCGGTGCATATCTACGAGATAATCGACAATTATCTTGCCGAGATAAGCTGATATCTTTGAATGTTCAGACTTTCCCCGGTTTGGACAAAAAAACCGCCCGGTTTCCCCGCCGGGCGGTTTTACTTTGCAATGAGCTATCAGTTCATGTACTCCCCGCTGTATTCCAGAAGCGTCACGCTGTCTACGCCGTCGATGGCGTTGAAACGGCTGAGGTAAGTGGTGTCATTCTTCTTTATCTTGACTTCCACGGTGAGCTCCACCTTGTTGCCGGTCTGGGTCTTGTTTTTCAGACGGTACTTCACACCGCCGAGAACGCCGTTGACGTTCATTTCGCTGGCGGAATCATAGCGAACGATGAGCAGGTAGCTTTTCTTCTCCTTGCGGAAGATGGTGATGAGTATGTACAGAACCGCGATTATCGCAGTTCCCAGCAGTGCCACCCAGTAGAGCTGCGCACCGGCTGTAATGCCCGCTGCTATGCCCCAGAAAAGGAATCCGATGTCCAGCGGGTCTTTCACCGCCGCGCGGAATCTGACGATCGACAGTGCGCCGACCATGCCAAGTGACAGCACGACATTGGAGCTTATCGTCATGATGACGAACGAGGTGACAACGGTCGTCAGTATCACAAGAATATTGAAGTTTTCGTTGTAGATAACGCTGCGGTTAAAGAAACGGTACACAAGATATATGACAGCGCCGCATACTGCCGCCGTGAGCAGCGTCACCAGAATAGTCGTGACGGACAGATTGGCAAGCTCAAAATCCGTGCCGAACAGATTTATGGCGTCAGTGAGTTTTGAACCGCTTGCCAGGAACTGGCTTATCGAATCAACCATGGGATAATACCTCCAACATTCTTTCTGTGCATATTATGTATTTCGATACTGACTGCTGCGGGGCGTTCAGACCTTGCAGCACCGCCTGTATACTTTCGGGAATATAGCTGTCAAATTTAACTTCTAGTATGATATCTCCGCCGAGGACCGGAGTATACTGCGCTTCCGGAGCAAACATGTCCATCGTGTTGAAGCAGGCGGAAAGCTGCTTGTCGAACGTTATCCGGACGTTTCCGAACCGTGATATCAGCGCCTGGCGTCGGTAATCCACAATTACCCTCGGACGCAGCCGCGTCAGCAGGTCGGCTCGGTAAAATTCGCCAAATGCGTCCTCGTCGCTGTCGCTGTCCGCCATGAAACTGCTGTCACATGCCAGAAGCGAGCGGTACTGCTCGTCGGTCAGCCGCCGGGACAGCTTGGAAACGTAGGCGTCGTCCTTGTGCTTCGATTCCAGGCTGATGAGGGATGGGTCGAGGTCGTAGGCGCGTATCCGGAATTTCCGGCGGGTCTGTATACCGTTCATCTTCTGCCAGTAGGCGGAGTTGTAGATGTCGTCGAAGTAAAGGCTGGTCACGCGGTATTCGCCGTTCACGCCGTGCGGGTCTACGGTCATCATCGGGGTCAGGCGCTCCCTTAGCATCAGGTATGTTCCTTCGTTGATGATGAATTTCAGCTCGTGACGTAGCTTCCTCCCGCCGGATAGCGTTGTCCGGTCGCGCAGCGCCGGAGCGTGTACGCGGGTCTCCTCGCTTTTTAAGCCTGGTATCAGCTTTGTGGACTTCAATAACCTCACTTTGTCACCCCCGCGTTTATAAAATCGTTTACAAGCGTATAATATAAGTATAACAAAAAAACGACATAATTACAAGCCTGTTTTTTTGTATATTGAAGCACTGTTTATACTGGCAGTTATTTAATAAATGAAAATATCGGGAAATTTTCAAAAAACCCTTGACAATGCTTTTATAATACGGTATAATAAATTATTGTTGACAGCTGTGTGCGGAGAAGCTATATCTAAAGGCAGATTCCGGAAAAACATACAGCGATACTACCATCTTCAATAAAGGGGGGTCTATCAATGAAAAGAACTTACCAGCCCAAGAAGCTTCAGAGAAAGCACGAGCACGGCTTTATGAAGAGAATGGCAACCAAGAACGGTCGTAAGGTTCTCGCTCGCCGCCGCGCAAAGGGCAGAAAAAAGCTGACCTACTGATCTGACTGCAATGTCTGAATTCAAAAAGAAGTACATTGTGATCAAGAACAACCGCGATTTCAGCTTCCTCTTTAAAAAAGGGGAAAGTATCGTCACATACGGCTTTGTCTGCTATGTCAGGGAGAGGCGCGGGCGGTGCAACCGTCTCGGTATTGTTACCGGGAAAAAGGTCGGGAACGCGGTCAAACGAAATCGCTCAAGGCGGATAATAAGGGAAGCCTTCCGCCTTTTCGAGCCGATTTTGAAAGAGAAAACACAAAAGCGTTACGATTTTGTCTTTGTCGCAAGGAGCAAGACTCCGGAGCTCAAATCCACCAAGATCTACTCTCTGCTGATGAAGAATGTTCTGTCTAAGCTGTCATGAAGTATATTTTTCTTGCCATCATCAAGCTGTACAGACTTACGCTGTCAAAGATCTTACCGCCGTGCTGCCGCTATTATCCAAGCTGTTCCGAATACGGGCTGACCGCTATTCGGCGTTTTGGTGCGGTGAGGGGCGGTTATTTGACGTTATGGAGAATTATGCGGTGCAATCCGTTTGGTGCAGGCGGCATCGACCCTGTGCCGCAGAAGTTCTGCTTTCACCCCGAAAAGCTGCCGGTGCCTCCGGATTTTGGCATTCCGGATGACGACAGCGCCGACTACCTCAGTGAAGATATAAAGCGTTCCTACAGAGATAAAACCACTTAAAAGTGAAGTCAACTGCGGCTTTATGCGCCGTGTTATCATATACCATTCCAAAGACGCCGGAGCTTATCCGGTCGGACGAACGACGCAGCGCGCACACCGCTCCATCCACAGCGCTGCACACAACGAAAGGACGTGGACACAATAGAGTTCCTGTACAGTATCATAGGATATCCCCTTGGCTACATCATGTGGGCGATCTATGAGGTCATCTGCAAGAACACTGGCGCCAGCATCGGTGTGGCGATCCTGGTGTTTACATTTATCGTAAAGCTGGCTATGCTGCCGCTGTCGATAAAGCAGCAGAAAAACAGCGCAAAATCAGCGATATTCGCACCTAAAGTAAGAGAGATCCAGCAGAAATATAAGAACAATCAGGAAAAGCAGCAGCAGGAGCTTGCAAAGCTCCAGGCGCAGGGCTACAGCCCTATGGGCGGCTGCGGCACGATGGCTATCACGTTCCTGCTCCTGTTCGGCGTGCTGGACGTTGTTTACAAACCCATGACCCACATTATGCACATGGGCAACACTACCCAGATCATGCAGGAGTCCTACTACGTTTCCATGACGAAGATATTCGTAGACGAGTACGGAAACACCCAGGAGCTTACTGGTGACGCGCTCACCAAGCATGACGACATCGTACGCGACGCGAAGCAGATACTCGAGTATTACAATGCGAACTGCCTCGGCGACGGCGAGGAGCCTCTCACCGATGACGTTTGGGCAAACCTTGACTCCACCAGCAAGAACATGGTGAAGAAGGTCATCACGAAGGCGACCATCACTTCCTTTAACGAGGATAACGGCAACGATCTGTTTACCGAAAGCGACCTCTATTCTCTGACAAAGGCAGAGCAGGCAGAGGTGGACGCTATAGGCGATGAGACTGAAAAGAATGAGTACAGACAGACCCACAGCTTCTCTGCTTCCACCATAAGCGCAGTTGAAACAGTACAGCGCAAGTACGGCTCCGTTAAGGCGACCGCTGACAGCGATTCCCTGACATACACGCAGGCGTCTACGCTTCAGAGAGAGCTTTACGCTATCGAGATGTACGGTCAGGTATCTGAGATAGATCCCTCCGCTTCCTCCTACAGCCTACAGCAGTCCGACAAGGACAACATGGCAGAGCTGAACGACAAGCTCGAATTCCTCGGGATCCCGCTCGGCAAGGATCCGGCAAGCGATCTCGGCTGGCCGATGATACTCATTCCGATACTGGCGTTCGTATTCTCCATGGCGCAGACCCTTATCTCCATGAAGACGATGGACACCAGCGCAGCTGGCGGAAACTCCGGCTGCATGAAGGCTACGTTCTTCATCATGCCTATCTTCTCCATCGTGCTGGTATTCACAGTACCTGCCGGTGCGGGCTTCTACTGGACGATAAGCTATGCGTTCGGTATATTGCAGACGCTTCTGCTCAACAAGGTATACAGCCCTGCCAAGCTCCGTGCGCAGGCCGAAGCTGAATACAACGAGCGCATGAAGAACGCCGCAAAGGAAGAGAAGCGCAAGAAGCAGGCGGAGGATCTCAATGCAGTTTCCGAGTACGAGGGCGAAAAGCTCACGCAGAAGGAGATCAACCGCAGAAAGCTCGCAGCCGCAAGAAAGGCTGACGCCGAGAAGTACGGCGAGGAGTACCAAGAAGAGGATAACGACGACGATACCTGATTATCGCAGGAGGGTGAAATATGAAAAAGGAATTCACAGCAAAGACCCTTGATGAAGCAAAGGCAATGGCAGCCGCAGAATTCGGCGTTGCTGCCGAGGAAATAGATTTCGACATTCTCGAGCAGCCCAGAAAGGGACTGTTCGGAATGAAGGGCGTAGCCAGAGTAATGGCTTCCTATGAGGCTCCCGAGGTTTCAGAGGAAGTAGCAGCAGAGCCTGAAGAAATTGCTGCGGAGGATCCCGCAGAGGAACCGGCGCCGGTTTCTTTTGAGGACGAGGGCGAAAAGGATGTTCCGGAGCTCCCGGAGGATTTCGACATCGAGGGCAGCGCCAAGGTGCAGGCTGCGAAGAAGTACCTGACTGATGTTCTCCACGCACTTGGACTTGAGAACTTCCAGATCAATGCTATTCGCCGTGACGGAAACGTTGTGCTTGATATCACTGGTGATAAGCTTGGCGTGGTTATCGGCAGACGCGGCGAGACTCTGGACAGCTTACAGTATCTGACTATCCTTGCAAGCAACCGTACAGAGGAATCTTTCTGCCGCATTTCCATCGACTGCAACGGTTATCGCGACAAGCGCCGTGAAACCCTGGAGTCCCTTGCAAAGCGCACATCAGCAAAGGTCATCAAGCAGGGCAGGAAGATAGCTCTCGAACCGATGAATCCGTATGAGCGCCGTATAATCCACAGCTGCGTTGCTGAGATCGAGGGCGTATCCAGCCACTCTACCGGCGTTGAGCCTTACAGAAAGGTCGTAATTTACGCCGACAAGCCTAAATTCGACAACAATCGCCGCGGCAGACGCGGAAACGGTGAGCGTACCGAGCGCGGTGAACGCGGAGAGCGCAGAGGTTCCGGAAACGGCACCCGCAATTACCGTCAGTCCACAGGATTCTCGACAAGTTTCGAGCGCGAGTATAAGCGCCGCACATACGAGCCTGACGAGAACGCTGACGCAGGCGAGTTTTCCAAGGAGACCGTCGAGGCAGAGAAGAGCGCAACACTCTACGGTAAGATAGAGCTGTAATTTAATTAGAACAACAATAAACCGGGAGCATTTCACTGGAATGCTTCCGGTTTTTCATTATGCGTCAAGAATTGGCTGGATATCGGCAAGGTAGTCATCAAGGAGTTCGCCGTTTTCTATCAGAACATCGCCGATGTTTTCCATCGCGAGCGCGTTTATTCGGTCGTATTCTGTTTCCGGCATCACATTTCGGGAGCGGCAGAGGGATTCTGCTGTTTTGTCCCTGAGCGCTTTCAGCAGAGCGATATCGTCGTTTGTGAGAGACTGGGCGAATTCACGCCAGCCGTCTGGCAGCACGGAAAAAGCAGAATTGACAGCCACAGACTGCGTGACGTATCCGGTGGGCTCAGCATTTTCAGCGTAATGTGCAAATCCGGACGCCTGCTCGTCAAAATCGTCCTCCGTGATATCGTGGATACGTTCGGATAGTTCTTCGGCAGTCACTGTGTCGGCGTCCTCCACTATCAGCTTGCGCGTAGTTTCGTCGGATTCCTCGCGTATCCTGGCAAGACGGGTTATGTCTATCTCAACCGGAGCGGATTTCTGCGTGGATGTTGAATCCGGCGCGGGTGCTTCGTCAAAGTTGTATCCGCTACGCTTTTTGGGCTGCTTTTTCGGCGGGTATATTCCGTTCTGATCACACCAGGAATTCACGGCGTTCGGTATAAGCTCGGTGAATTCCGGAGCGGATGCGGCGCGCACCAGCTTGTCGCGGTTGAGAAAATCGTTCAGCACTGGAGTGATATTAGGCGAAATGCCGTAACGGAAGCCGGTGCGCTTCCTGAGCACAGATTCCACGCTTTTCAGTATCCAGCCCACAAAACTGTGGTAGGGCGATATCTCAAGGAGCTCAAGGCAGTGCTCGCCGCGTTTTGTCGTGTAGCGTTCGGTCTGGCTTATTTTTAGGTCATGGAACCCATCCATACGGGACATATCCACATAAGCGCCGCTGAATGGGACCCATGAGAAATCCTTGCGCAGCTTACCGCACAGCAGCTCGAACATTGTTATATCCGATTTTGCAAAGTAGCCGTCTAGCGCTGTCAGTGCGGCTTCAAGTGCTCCGTCGAGAAGCGGACGGGTCTTTTCGTTGAAAAAAATGCTTCCCTGCAAGTTATAAGAGGATATATGCAGGAGATAGTCTAGCTTTCCGGAGTAGCGGTGTTCCAGAATATCAAGGTCATCCGGCGGGCGGGTGTCCAGCGCGGATTCGGTGGGGGATTCTGGAACGTTTTGTACATCGTTGTACGCCCGGAAATCCTTGAGCCATCGCGGAAGAATGGTGTCCAGCGCAGGGCAGGAGCTGCGGCAGCCGTCCCACACGGCGGAAAGCCGGTTATATGCGTCGGTGGAGGACATCACGCCTATTTTGTTGAGCAATTCGTAGCAATATAGAATTATATAGGGCTTGTCAATGGGTTTGAATTCGCCGTTTCGCGCGTTGGTGCGCCAGGTGAAATATGTGCGCAGCTGGTCGGTTGACATTGCGCCGTATATAGGTCGGTCGATATTGCAGAAGCATGTCATAGAGAAGTCGTCTGTGACGTCTTTCATGAATTCGCCTTGTTTTATCAGTGTTTCCTCGGCGTTCTTTTTCAGCATGTAACCTGTGTAGAACGTGTGGGAGAGGTATCTCATTTCCTCAATTTTTGTGCGGATATCTAAATCTTCGCTGTCGCTTTCGTACATGGATGGAGCGTAGGCGAGCTCGTCTGGCTGGATGAGCTCCTGCGGGAGCTCGGTAGGCTTTCCGGATAGATAATCAAGGTCGTTGCGCTTGGGGCGTGGAGGTATTTTCTCGCCGTAGGATCTTTGGTTATCGCGGGCGGATTCTATCGCATCTTTTACAATGGAGCTGATCTTGTCCTGAATTGCGCGCTTCACTGCTTGGCTGATTTCTTCGCTGGCAGACTTTTCATCATGATCATCGGAAATCTCATCATGTTCTATCGGTTGGTTCTTTTTCTCGATTATCCGTCGGAGCTCTTCCTGTATTTCTTCCTTTGATTTGGCATTGTTATCCATCATCAGACGAAATTTGTCAGCCATATTACCTCACTCCTTTGCAAAAAACGGCAGAATATTCCGCCGTTTCAGTGTTCACTTTTCTGATTTTTCGGTTTGTGGAGCTTCCGGTTCCTCGTTGGTTTTCGTGTCCTCGGGAGCTGGTTCGACAAATGCGATGAGTTTTTCCCAGCCGTCCGGGAATCCAAGGTCTTTCAGCCGCAGTACGTCGGAATTCTTGTTGATAAGCCTTGCGATAGGCTTAACGACGCGCGCATTCCATGCGTCATGGTCGTGCGCCAGCTGTTTAAGTACTATAATGTACCCGAACACGTCGGGTTTGAGTTCGATATCCATTCCTTTGGGGATGCGGGGCTCAACCTGGAAAGTGTTTCCGTAAAGACGGTTGTAGTGCGCGCAGTAATTCCGCAGCTCGTTCATGCAGAACAGCCAGTTGTCAAGGTCCGTGCTGGAGCAGCCGTAGTAGCGGTCGGCAAGCTCTTTCTTGTCGCCGGAGTGCATATCCTTGTAGAAAAACGCAAGCGTACCAAAGCTGAACAGCTCCATGACTACCCACAGCGGAAACGCTCCGCAGTACTTTGAATTGTAGTGCCGCACAAATTCGCGGTCGTCGTTGACTTCGATAAGGTGGCGCACCTTATTCATGAATTGCTGGTGATTGTGCCGGAAATCGAACGAGGACGCGTTCAGATATCCCAGCGCGCCGTATTTCAGCGCATGGTAGTTGGACACGGCGGCGCGCATGGCTATTTCCGTTTCTTCCAGCGCCGCGAGCAGAATGCTCCTCAGCTTGCGGTCGGATTCGTACACCCGCAGGACGTTTTCAAAAGTGGTGCCTTTTTCGTATTGCCCTTTGCGAACGGTGAACGGCGCAAAATAGTCAGACAGTCTGAAATAATTGATGTAGGTCAGTGTGTTTTCCGCCAGCTTTTCATCATTGATTATGCAGCCGCGCTCGCGCAGCTTCTGTATCTGTTCTTTTATGGTAGCTGGTATCTTCTGATTCATGTCGGCACCTTTCGAATAGTTTGTCGTTGGGTCAGACGGAGATCAATCCATCCAGAATACTTCGCGCTCGTGCTTGCTCTTGCGCGTCATAAGCGCAGAAATGCTCTCTCTCGGGTCGCCGCCCTCATAGCATATCTTTACTATCTGCTCGATTATAGGAGTGTCTATGCCGCGCTCCTGCGCTAATTTGTAGGCGATTATGCTGCTGGTGTAGCCCTCGACGGTGCCGACCTGCTTTACGGCTTCCGTAGCGGGAGTTCCCTTGCCGATGAGGTTTCCGGCGCGGAAGTTGCGGGAGTGCAGCGAGGTGCAGGTAACTATCAGGTCGCCGATTCCAGCCATGCCGGTGAATGTTTTCCAGTTTGCGCCCAGACCTACGCCCAGGCGGGTTATCTCGGTCATTCCGCGGGTCATGAGGGCGGCTACGGTGTTGTCGCCAAGTCCCATTCCGCGGGCGATACCGCAGCCGAGGGCTATCGGATTCTTCAGTACGCCGCCCAGCTCGCAGCCGGCAACGTCGTCGTTGACATATATGCGGTACTTCTCATTGGAGAGCGTGCGCTGGATGTACTCTGCAACGCCGTCGGTGTGACTTGCGCAGACCTCCGTTGTAGGAACAAGCCGTGCTATCTCCTCGGCATGGCAGGGTCCGGTGATAACGCCCACCGGGTTTTCCGGAAGCTCCTCGGAGATTATCTGTGACAGCCTGTAGCCGGTGGAGCCTTCCAGACCCTTGCTGACGTTTATCATGATGGTGGACTTGTCAACGTAGGGCTTTACGGTCTGTATCGCTTCGCGGAAAAACGGCGAGGGGATAGCCACAAGCACGATGTCCGCGTCGCTGACGCACTTCGGGTCAGTAGTAACGCCGAGAGCCTCCGGCAGCTTTACGCCGGGGAGCAGCCGCTTGTGCTCACGCTCGGTGCGGAGAAGCTCCGCTTCCTGCTCAAATTTTGTCCAGGTGACGACCTCATGGCCGAACGTCGTGAATAATACGCCGAGAGCCGTGCCGTAGCCGCAGCCCAGAATAGTGATCTTTGCCATTTATACAGCCTCCGATGAATTACTTTGCTTTTTCGCCGAGTTTCTTTTCAGTATGTGTTGCAAGGCGCTTTATATTCCCGCGGTGCATGAAGATAACGAGCGCGGCGGTGAAGAATGCGATGAATGTGCAGACGATACCTGCGGGGTCTCCGTCCATAAAGTACACGAAAGCCAGCGTTCCGAAGCCGTACAGCGAGGACGCTATGCAGCTTCCCAGCGAAACGTAGCGGGTTATCGCGACAATGATGATAAACACAGCAAGAAGAACGCAGCCTGTGCGCCAGTCGAGCGTAAATATCGCGGAAATAGCGGAAAGGACGCCCTTGCCGCCGCGGAATCCGTAGTATACCGGGAACACATGCCCTATTACAGCCATGAATCCCGCCATATAGCCGACCCAGTTCATTCCGTTTTCCAGCACGGTGGTGTCAACGCCTCCGAGGAACTGGAACGCAAGCCTTACCGCCCATATCGCAAGAACGGACTTCGCGACATCTCCGAGGAGAACTATCCCGGCTACCGCCTTGCCCTGGGTGCGGAGCGTGTTGGTGAGTCCGGCGTTGCCGCTGCCCATTGTGCGGATATCCTTTCCGGTTTTAAGCTTCGTGACTATAATTGATGTATTAATGCCGCCCAGAAGATAGGGAACGGCGATCATTATTATATAACAGAGCCACATCATCGTGTGTTATGTCCTTTCGGTTTTGTTCGTATTTTTCCTGGATTCAAGTCTTTTCAGGGTTTTCAGCCTGCTCAGCCTTGCCGGGTTTTATGTCAGGATTTTTGCTGCGGAGCACGGCGTACAGTACTCCGGCGTTTTCACGGGGTTTGACTGGCATGGTTATATCTCCCGAGGAAGTGACCAGCAGCAGGTCGCCGTCGCTTTTCAGCGTGATCATCTTGATAGCGTCATAGCGCAGCACCAGGGCGCGGCGTGCCGTATAGAACAGTATATGCTCCGGCAGGAACCAGCGCTCACCGAGTGCCTTAGCCGCAGGGTAGGCGGCGATAAGCCCGCTGCGTTCCGCCTCCGGCATTTTGCCTATCTGTTCTTTCAGCCGGCACCTTGCTACTCCGAATATATCCACGAATGCCTTGACGAGCAGGAAAACCACAACAGCGGTCAGAACGGCTGCGCCTATCGTCCAGAGTATCCGGAACCATTCCGCCCAGCTTCCGGAGAAGATGAGCGGCACCCATGCCACTGCGGAGAATCCCGCAGCGATAGCGGTGCAGATGACGAGCATTCCGGTGCGGCGGCGTATAAAATCCGACAGGATCTGATTCATTATTCGCCTCTTTCGCGGATAGTCAGCTTTATCGGCGTAGCGGTCAGCCCGAATGTTTCGCGGAGCTGATTCTCGATGTAGCGCTGATATGAGTAGTGGAACAGCTCGCGGCTGTTGCAGAAAATAACGAAATTAGGCGGGCAGACGGACGCCTGGGTCATGTAGTAAATTTTCAGGCGCTTGCCCTTGTCTGACGGTGGCTGAACGCGGGAAGTCGCATAGTTCAGCATATCGTTGAGCACGCCGGTTGAGATACGCATGCAGTGCTGCTCGTGGACGAACTTTATCAGCTCGAACAGCTTGTCTATGCGCTGACCGGTCTTTGCGGAAATGAACACGAACGGTGCGTAGGACATGAATGAGAAATCTATCTCCAGTTTCTTGCGGAAATCGTCCATCGTGCGATCGGTCTTGTCCTCTACTGCGTCCCATTTATTGACGGCGATAACGCACGCCTTGCCCTTGTCGTGGGCGTAGCCTGCGACCTTGCTGTCCTGCTCGGTGAAGCCAACGGTGGCGTCAATGACGATAACGCACACATCGGCGCGGTCAACTGCCATCAGGGCGCGGAGAACGCTGAAATGCTCGATGTTCTCGATGACCTTAGCCTTGCGGCGCATTCCGGCGGTGTCGATGAAGATGAACTTGTCCTCGCCGCGCTGTATTTCGGTGTCTATCGCGTCACGGGTGGTTCCGGCAATGTCGGAAACTATGGAGCGCTCCTCGCCGGCTATCTGGTTGATAAGGGAGGACTTGCCCACATTCGGCTTGCCGATAACGGCTACCTTGATAGCGTCCGCGTCGTAATCGTCGGGTTCTTCCGGCGGGAGGTTCTCGAAAACAGCCTCGAGGAGGTCGCCGGTGCCGTGTCCGTGGACGGAGGAGACCGGGATAGGGTCGCCGAGGCCGAGATTGTAGAACTCGTATATCTCAGGGGGCGGAGTGCCTATGCCGTCCACCTTGTTTACGGCGAGGACGACCGGCTTGCCGCTTTTTATCAGCATGGAGGCAACGTCGCTGTCGTTGGCGGTGACTCCGGTGGTGATGTCGGTGACGAAGATGATAGCGTCAGCGCGCTCTACTGCGAGCATTGCCTGCTCTCTCATCTGTGCCAGGATAACGTCGTCGGTCTTTGGTTCGATACCGCCGGTGTCGATGAGCATGAATTCCTTTCCGAGCCACTCGCAGCGGCTGTAGATACGGTCGCGGGTGACGCCGGGCTTGTCGTCTACGATGGACAGGCGCTGACCCACCAGCTTATTGAAAAGTGTGGACTTTCCGACATTTGGACGTCCTACTATTGCTACTACCTGCATATTATTTCTCCTGTTCTCAGTTTTAAAGCCATATAGTTATAGTATAGCATATTTCAGCATTATTTTCAAGGAATATAATGTATTATTTGACGATAATCTATAAATTGTTTAGAGTTAAGCTTAAATTAGCAAAAATCCCCCCGGCTGAACCGGAGGGACTTCCCGTAAACTTGTGTTTAGTTACTGAATGCAGGTGAATTATGCTTCCTTAGCGATAACGACCTTATCATTGTAATAACCGCAATTGCCGCATACTCTGTGAGCGAGCTTGAGCTCACCGCACTGCTTGCAGCGAGAGAAGGACGGTGCAGATAACTTCCATACCTGTGAACGTCTCTTGTCGCGTCTTGCGCGGGATACCTTTCTCTTCGGAACTGCCATTATTGCACCCCCTTAATATAACATTTCTTTTCCTAAGAGTTCATATAATGAACCCTTTTACAGTCACGCATAATATTATAACATGCGAATTCCGTTTTGTCAAGGGTTTTCGGGCAAATTGTAAAAAATATTCTGGGATTTGTTGAATTAGTCACTTTTATGCCCGAATTGCCTGCTCAAAACAGAATTATTGACTAAAATCATCAGGCTGGCGCTGAGTTTTCCAGCTCTGCGCCAGCCCGAAAAAAGTCAGAGAGAAATCAAACGATGAACTTCTTCATAGACTCAGGCAGCTCGGAGTTATCAGCGGAGATTGTGCAGGTGATAACGGTGTCGCCGGAGATCTTAGCCAGCTTCTCGAACAGCTCGCCTACCTTAGCGTAATCTCTGCCGGTGATCTTCAGGGTAGCGTCTACGAACAGGTCGGTGCAGTCGTAGTCGGAAGCCAGGATACCAGAAACGAAACCGTAGAATGCGTCAACGCCCTCTACTGCGTAGTCCTCGATGTTGATAAGGCGAACCTTGGGGGTGATGTCGGTGTTGAGGGAGGAGCCCTTCTGGATAGCAACAACGTTGCCGTTGGACTTGTTCTCTGCCTCGTGGATAGCGTCGATAAGGATCTTGGTCTTGCCGGTGCCTCTCTTGCCTGTGATAAGCTTAATCATAGTAAACCTCCATGAATAGTGTTGTATTATTGCGAGGAAAGCGCCGCAGGATCGCGGATCTCTCCATTTTTGCCTTGTTAGCTGAATTAAAGACCGAGCTTAGCCTCAAGCTCTGCCTTCTGAGCCTCGTAGCCGGGCTTGCCGAGGAGAGCGAACATGTTCTTCTTGTAGCTCTCAACGCCGGGCTGGTTGAACGGATTTACGCCGAGCAGGTAGCCGCTGATAGCGCAAGCCTTCTCGAAGAAGTAGATGATGTAGCCAAGCTCATATTCGTTGAGCTCGGGAGCCTCGAGAACGATGTTGGGAACGCCGCCCTCGGTGTGCGCGATGACAGTACCCTCATAAGCCTTGCGGTTTACAACGGACATGTTCTGGTTGGAAAGGAAGTTCAGACCGTCAACATTTGTGGGGTCGTCCTTGAGGAAGAACTCCTTCTGGGGCTTTGCGAACTGCATAACGGTCTCGAACATAACGCGGGAACCGTCCTGGATGAACTGACCGAGGGAGTGCAGGTCGGTGGAGAATACAGCGGAGGACGGGTAGATACCCTTGTTGTCCTTGCCCTCGCTCTCGCCGAAGAGCTGCTTGTACCACTCGTTCATCATTGCAAAGCTCGGCTCATATGCGATGAGCATTTCAACGCTCTTGCCCTTGCGGTAGAGAATGTTGCGGAGCGCTGCGTACTTGTAGCAGTCGTTCTTCTCGAGGTCGCAGTCAGCGTAAGCGGTGCGTGCGTCCGCTGCGCCTTTCATGAGTGCGTCGATGTCGCAGCCTGCGCATGCGATGGGGAGCAGACCTACTGCGGTAAGTACGGAGAATCTGCCGCCTACGTCGTCCGGAACTACGAATGTTTCGTAGCCTTTCTTGTCAGAGAGTTCCTTGAGAGTGCCCTTTGCCTTGTCGGTCGTAGCGTAGATACGTCCCTTTGCGCCCTCTTCGCCGTACTTCTCGACCAGCAGGTCGCGGAATACGCGGAATGCGAGAGCCGGCTCGGTTGTTGTACCGGACTTGGAAATGATATTTACAGAGAAATCCTTGCCGTCAACGAGGGAAACTACCTCGCTGAGGTATGTCGGGCTGATAGAATTGCCGATGAAGTAGATGTCGGGTGTATCCTTCTTCAGGCTGTTGTACAGTGAGGACTTGATAGCCTCGATAACAGCTCTTGCGCCGAGGTAGGAACCGCCGATACCGATAACGATGAGAACATCGCTGTCCTTCTTGATCTTAGCGGCAGCCTGCTTGATGCGTGCAAATTCTTCCTTGTCGTAGTCAACGGGGAGGTCGATCCAGCCGAGGAAGTCGTTGCCCAGACCGTTTCTGTTAACAAGCTGGTCGTGAGCTGCCTTTACTGCGGGAGCAATAGCGGTGAGCTCGTGCTCTGCAACGAAGCTGCTTAAATATCTGTCGTTGAGTTTGATTGCCATTTTAATATTATCTCCTTTCGCGGCGCGGCATTTCTATATATTGTCAGGAACTGTTTCTTCAGACGCTCCGCACCGATTATGCCTGTTTCTATTATACCTTATATTTGTTTTTTTTGCAACAGATTTTCGGGCAAGCTGTTGATTTTGATTAAACAAAACGAATTTTCACGATAAAACATGTGCATGTTTCACAAAAGTGGCAGCGCAAAACGCACCGCCGCTTAATAATTTATACTACTTATGCTACGGACGCAGCCAGTATATTGACCGTAAACAGCTTTTCGCCGTCGTCAACTTCTGCGTAACCGTCATCCTCGTAAAATTGGAGTATAGTTTCACCGTTCGGGGATAGGTAGAAGTATCTCTGGTTGTCCCGGTCGCCCAACGTAAGGCTTCCGATGTATTTCCAGCCGCCTTCGTTGAAGCTCTCCACGGTCGGGTATATCGCGAAGCCCTCCTCCGGACCGGCGCCTTCGGCGGGTTCGTTCTCGGGGTCGAAGAACGGCAAGTATTTCCCGTCGCGCAGGACGAATTCCGCTGCGGGTTCTGAATAGTCCCTCCACCAGCGCTTTCCGGCGTATCTGTAGAATGTGCTGTTATTGTCTGCTATGACTGGCTCGCCGCCGACGTCAGGAGCCTCGTAGGTCACATAGCCGACTGTTATCTCCTCGGTCGCCGCTTCCGCAGTGTGGACGTTCACTGACTGCTCGGTGCCTGACGTTTTCGGATTGGGAGTGTCCTGCGAGGATGTGTTACCAGAACATCCGGTAAGCAGGAACAGTGCTGAAGCAAGTATAAGAATGCGCTTTTTCATAATGATCACTCCTTTTATGTCATTATACAATATGCCACAATAAAAATCAAGCGTTTTTGTTGACTTTACGGCGTTTTTTTGATATAATATAAAGTACACAAAACTGCAAAATCGGAGAAATATTATGACAACTTACAGATACATCGCACCCTGCCATTTTGGCATAGAAAAGACCCTCTCGTTTGAGGTGAAGAAGATAGGCGGCGAGGACATCGCTGTATCCGATGGAAAGGTCGCATTCAGCGGGTCGCCGGAGCTCTGCGCCAAGGCGAACATCTGCCTTTCCACGGCGGAGAGAGTTTGTATAGTGCTGGGACAATTCCGCGCCAAGACGTTCGACGAACTTTTCGAGGGGATAAAGGCGCTCCCGCTGTCTGAGTACATCGGAAGATACGACGCTTTCCCGAACACCGGACACTCGCTCAATTCCGTGCTGAAAAGTATTCCGGCATGCCAGAAGATAGTAAAGAAAGCGATGGCTGTGAACCTCTGCAGATCCTACGGATTGCAGACTATGCCGGAGAGCGGCGCGACAGCCCAGATACGCTTCTCCATCATGAAAGACGAGGTCACGCTCATGCTTGACACCAGCGGAGTGGGACTGCACAAGCGCGGCTACCGCCGGGAATCCAACGCCGCCCCCATCAAGGAGACGCTTGCGGCGGGAATAATCGACCTTGCGCGTATCCGGGAAAACGACACGGTGTGCGACCCGTTCTGCGGTTCTGGCACGCTTCTGATCGAAGCGGGGCTGAAAGCGCTCAACGTCGCGCCGGGACTCAACCGCAGCTTTGCGGCGGAAAGGCTCGGGTTCGTATCTGACAAGGCGTGGAGAGCTGCACGCTCAGAAGCCGCTGACGCGATAAAGCGCGACGTAAAGTTCCGGGCATTCGGCTATGACATCGACGGGGAGTGCGTTTCACTTACGCTGTCCAACGCTAAGAAAGCTGCGCCGCAGCTCAATATCACTGTCGAGCGCAGGGATATCCGGGATTACGCTCCGCCCGCGGATGAACTGAAAATAATCACCAACCCGCCCTACGGCGAGCGCATGCTGGAGGTGGAGCAGGCTCGCGAAATATACCGCACGATGGGCGAAAAGCTGCTTCCGCTGAACGGCACGCAGCTTTATATCATCACCCCGGACGAGGAATTTGAGGATCTTTTCGGACAAAAAGCAGATAAAAACCGCAAGCTGTATAACGGCATGATGCTATGCCGCTTGTATTCCTACTTCAAGTGAGAGAACCGGGTCAGAAATGACAAAACCGTTGCAGTATCGCATAGCTACCCGGCTTTGAAAGTCGCAGCGGTTTTTAACACTGTAAAAAAATGAGTGCAAAATCAAGTGTAAAATATGACGGAGCGTCTCCGTTGCCGATAATATGCTACCTCGCTTCGGTGTGCGCGGCATTGATGTATACGCTGTGCCGCAGCCGTTTCCTGCCCTGCGCGCTGATAATGACCGCGCTTACAGCAGGGATATTCCTGCTGTTCTATTTTCTGCGGAAAAAGCCGCTGGCGATGTTCTTCAGCATAGCAGGGCTTGTTGCAGCCACCTGGATAGTCGGCACGAAAGCCGCGGCGTATACGAGTTCGGACGGCGGATTCATGGATTTCCTGTTCACCGCTTCGGCGAGCTTTAACGTGACGTTCGCAGCGGCGTCGATAGTTATTTTTTCGGTTATAATCGGGTTCATCGGGTGTTATTTTTCGGTGGTAAGTCCGCGCCCCTGTTTCCTGCTGCTTCTGAGTTTCATTCCGCTGATCCTTTCTTCCAGGACTATGCGGGAACTTCCGGTATATTTCATGCTGATAATGACCGGATGTTTCATTTTTGCTTCGGTGAATCTGGCGGTCCCGTGCACGCTTGGAGTGAAAAGCTTTGAGGCAAAACACACGCGCCTGCGGCGTGCGCTGCTTTCCTGCGCTGCGTCGCTGCTGGTCACACTTGCGGCGGCAGTTATCCCCAAGAGCACGAAAACTCCGCTGGAGGATTACCTTAACCAAATGACCCCGCAGACCGGCGGTTACAATGCCGGTGCCGGGCTTACGCAGAACTTTGCTATGCGTTCCTCGGTGAACAACGGCAATAATCAACAGCCGGGGGATGTGCTGTTTTCCGTGGTCACAGACTGCCCGCAGCTCATCAAGCGCTGTGCGTTCGACCAGTACAACGAGGACGGCTGGACTGCCCTTGACGAATTCAATATGGGCGATGCCGGCTGGGAGTACAATGCTGAGATACTGAACAGCCATATCCTGCTTGGCGATATGCTGAACGACCCGGAAATGGTGGATGAAAATTACAGATACCTCCTTGAGGGGCTGCCGGAGTATGATCTGGATCACCATGCGATGATAATATATCTGCACGGTCAGGTATCGACTTATGTGGTGCTGCATCCGGAAACTACATATCTTTTGGCGATACCGGACGAGTGCGGACGCACTTACATGACGCCCCGGGGCGACTGCTTTTCTGAGGCTCCTATGCCGGATGGAACAACATACTCCCTGCAATGTACAGAGCCGACGCCGAACGCGGAATTCCTGCGGAGAATAGACGCGGATACGTTCATGGGACTGCTGGGCAGCTCTTTCACGACCTCGAAATCGTATGTGCTGCTTGCGCAGTACCAGCAGGCGCAGAACTATGTTGAAACGGTAGGAGATACCGGAATAACTCCGGAGATACAGGCGCTTGCGGACGATATAACCACAGGTCTGACTAACGATTACGACAAGGCGGTGGCGCTTGAACAGTGGTTTGGCGAATCCGGTTTCGTGTACGACCTGGCATTCGCGCCGGAGGAGCACACTCCTGATTATTTTCTGTTTAAGAGCAAGCGAGGGATCTGCAGCGACTATGCTTCGGCGCTGACCCTGCTCGCGAGGGCGGCAGGGCTTCCCGCGAGGTACTGCGAGGGATTTGCAATGCCGCAGAGCACCTACAACGAAACGACCGGAGCCTACGATATCACCGGCTCTCAGGCTCACGCCTGGACGGAGGTATACATACCCGGCGGAGGCTGGATAGCTCTGGACGGAACGCGTTACGCGGCTCAGGCGGAGAGTTCCGATGAAATGCCGGGGTGGGTATTCGCTGCGGCTGCGGCGTCAGTCGTGGCGCTGGCAGTATTCCTGATGAGAGAGCCGCTGGCTTGGGTCGGATTCCTGCTGACATACCCGATGAGAAAACCTGCTGCAAAGGTCCGCGGAGCGTATCTGCATGCGCGCAGGATAGCTGCGGGACTGTGCTGCGCAGATGAGCGCTGCATGACTTCCGGCGAGGTAAGGCGGCTGCTGACCGACCGGCTCGGAATGCCCCGGGAGGCTGACGCGATATGCCGGGCAGCAGATGAGCTTATGTATTCCACGGACGATACCGTCGGAAACGCTGACACAAAAGCGCTGCTCAAATACCTTAAAGCGCTGCGCAGGCGAAGAAGGAGGGTCGGAAAGTGAACGTCAACAAGCGGTTACGGCTGAGCATTTTCGGGTACATAGAAGCGCTGCTGTTCGCTGCCGTGCTGCTTATTTTCATCAACGGCGAGGCGGGCTGGGGAATGATATACATAATCTCAGCCGGAGTTGCGGCGTCTGTGGTGGTTTTTGCTGTGTCGCACAGGCATTTTACGGTGGAGTGCAGCAGCTTTTCCGGATTGTATCACAAGGGTGATACGGTAGGCGTGGAGCTGGTGCTTCGGGCGCAGGGGTTCTGTGTGCTTCCTTTCATCACCGTCAACGGCAGCTTTATGGGAAGCCCGTTCACAGCACGCTGTGCGCTCATCGGAAAGACCTGTAACGTGAATATCACGGCTGTTGCGTCGCAATGCGGACTAGGACGTTTTGAAGTCGATGAACTGATACTTCGGGACAGCCTGGGGCTGATAACTTACCGCTCGGATATTCTCCCGGAGAGCGGAGCTGTGGCTGTGCTTCCGGACATCGTGGAGTACGCCGGACCGGAAGTGCTGCCTAGTAGGCTTCCATCTGACAATGACGAGGAAGCCGAGGATGGGTCAATCTCTGGCGGCTCGCCTGGATACGAACACCGCAGCCATCAGCCCGGAGATCCTCTGAACCGAATAAATTACAAGCTCTCGGCAAAAAGGCGCACTCTGATGGTGCGCAGGGAAGAGAACACTTCCGCGCAGAGCACTGATATAGTGATAGTTCCAGGCTCGGACGGCTCTTGTATGGAGCAGGCGCTTGCGCTGACAACTCGGCTAATTTCCCTGGGTGGAGCTGCGCGGGTCATCTGCGGTGGCGATAGTTTCAGTGCGGCTTCGCCTGCGGCGGTTGACAGGATGAGGGAGTGGCTTGCATTCCGTGACCTTTCTCAGGAGGGGATATCCAGCTCGTTCCAGAAGAATGGCGCGGCTAACGTAGCTAACGTAGCTAATGTGGCTAATGTGGCGAGTTTGTCGCATTCGGTCGTAACTATCTCGGATGAGGGTATCTCGGTTCAGCAGGTTTTCGCATAAATGAAAGGGACTGCATAAATGCAGTCCCTTTTTGCAATCAGCCGAGTGTATACGTTCCACCCTCCGATTCAAATGTTATATGGCCTAAAATCTCAAGCTCCGTGAGCGCTTCGACGGTCTGTGAGTACGGAAGCCCGGTCTTGTCTACCAGTCCATCGACCGTGATAGGCGCGGCTGCTATTATTCTTATCAGCCTTGATTGTATCTCGTTGAGCTCGGCAAATATCTCCGGGGCTATGACAGTTTTGTGCGCAGCGGATCCACTGGGTTTTCCCGGTTCTTCGGATCTGTGGGATTTTTCAGGGTCGGATGGGTCTACCGGTTTAGGAACCTCTGCTGACGATTTGGGCGGCTTCTCTGGGGGCGGTGTACGCTTTGGAATTGTTTGCTGTTTCCTTTCTCCGGGTTGTACGGCGGAGCGTGCGGTGATTCCAGGCTCGCTGCGGAGCTGATTCAGGAAGTGGTACATGTATTCCTTTGCGATATCCAGGTAGTCGAAAACCGGTATGGCTCCCTCGCGCAGGAACGGAACAACTCCGGCGCAGCTTTCCCGGGTGATGTCGCTTGGAGGTACGCAGAACAGGTCACGACCCTGTTCGACGGCGTGATTCGCGGTTATAAGACAGCCACTGCGGGTGGATGCCTCCACGACGAGCGTTCCTAGCCCAAGTCCGGAAATCATGCGGTTGCGCTGGTGGAAGTAACGCCCCTCTACTCCGGCGTGGGGAAGAAGCTCGGAAATAATTGCTCCGCCGCCCTCAACGATGCGGCGCTTGAGCATCTCGTTTTCTGCCGGGTAATTCACGAGCTGACCGCAGGCGAGAACTCCTATTGTGGGAGTACCGTGCTCGACTGCGCAGGAGTGTGCCACTGTGTCGATACCAACTGCCAGACCGCTGACGAGCACTGTCCCGAGCCGGGCAAGATTTCCGCAGAGCATGCGGGCAGCCCTCCGGGCGTATTCCGACGGCTGCCGGGGACCTACCACCGCGATGGAAACCGCGTTGTCAAGGCATTCGAGCGAACCCCGCACGAACAGCACGATTGGCGGGGAGTAGATGTTGCGGAGAAGCTCGGGGTATTCCGGGTCGTCAAGAGTGATGATTCGTATGTCATGCTGCTCGCATTCCTGGATTATCTGGTTGACTTCGCGGCTGCGGGTGGTACGGGCACGCTGCTTTTCGGCGTCGGACAGCCCAGGGCATTTCCCGTCGCGTATAGCGCAGGCGAGTTCCTCCGCGGAATCGAAGTGCTCAAGCAGCTCGGTGGTCTTGCGGTTGTATGGGTTCATCACAAGTAGAAGCCACAGCCAGACTTCTGTTGTTGAGGGTTTCATTGTATCACTCCTGTTTGTTTAAGCATCGTTATTTTTCGCGGTAAAATTATTTATTCGTTTTTCTGCGTTCCGGCAGGGCGTTCACCTAAAAGCCAGATACCGAACGCTGCAAGAAAAATGGCAGGATACACTATAAGCGATAAAGAGATAATGGAAAGCATACCGGAATTGAAGTGCCATGCGCCGCTGACCGCCGCGTCAATAAGTTTTAAGACGATTCCGGCAGCCAGGGAGGGCACACCGGTACATATCCAGAATTTCAATGTTCCCGGTCCGTCAAGCCAGCTGCGTGTTTTAAAAAGCCTGAAAGTGCGCACTGCCCCGGCAATATGCCCGGTAAGCACCAGCAAAGCAATGAACCACCCGATAACGGAAGAAAGCCCGATAAGAGCAGAGCACCCGAAAGCGCCAAGGCAGCAGGCCAGTATGCTGCCGAGAATAAGCAGGATAACTGCGGAAGCCTTTTTCATGATTGCCGCCTTTCCATTGTCCTATAATTACATTATATCACAAATTCCGTTAGATTCAAGTTTTTTCGGAGGATTTCCCATCATTGAC
>CAKSEO010000038.1 GCA_934446565.1 uncultured Oscillospiraceae bacterium
TTCATATTCCTCACTGCTTAATATTCAAAAAGCCCTCTTTCTTTTTTCTACGAAAGATGGCTTTTTCGACAAGCTGATACCCGGTCTGTATAGGACCGGGTATTTTTGTATCTGTATACAGTATCAGAGTGCCTTGTTGATGGCGGAAACGCACTTGTCAACGGACGTCTTATAGGAATTGAATTCAGACTTGAAGCCTGACAGGTCGTTGTAAGCTGCGTCGATGAACACGCCAAGCAGACCATCAAGGTCGGAAGCGGCAGAGGTGAGCGACGACTTTGCAGAATTATACTCCGCCGGAGCACCTGACATCATCTCATCATAATTGGAAACTACCTGGGCATATCCAGCAGCCTTGAGGATATTCGAAGCCTTGTCGGTATAGATAACATCCATTACCTCGGATTCATAATTGCTGCTCTTGATGTCGGTCACGGCATTCTTTACGGTACCGAACTGTGAAACCGCATTGGACGCCGCAGCAGACGCATTTGAAAGCATATCCGAATACTGACGGGACTTGTCGGAACTGGTCTGATTCTTTGTCTGGAGGCTCTTGAAGCTCAGACCGCTCCTTGCGGCGGAATTGAAGCTGCTGAGCTTGGTATCGGCAGTGGAGGTGTACTTGCTTCCGGAATCACTGGTGCCTGTAACATAGGTGTAGTAGTCAGAATACAGGTCGTACAGCTTCTGGAGCGAAGAGTACGCGCTGGAAAGCTCGCTGCTGGAGGGCTTTGCGCTCTTGACCAGGCTGGAAACGCTGCTCTTGCCGCTGGAAAGGGTCTTATCCATCCCCGACGTGAACTTTGTCTTGGTAAAGCCGGCGTCTACCGCATAGGAAGTCGCCTGAGAATAAAGGTGCAGCTTACCGACTTCGGCGGAAACCGCTTCGAAAGCGTCAAGTATCTTGTCACGCTGCTTATCCTCAGAAGTCACAGTCGCAGATGGCTTGGTGCTGACTACAGCGGCAGGAGCCTTTGAAGTGGTCGCAGGCTTGGGAGTGGTCGTTGTTACGGCGGGTCTTGTCGTTACCGCATTGGGGCGGGTAGTAACAGCAGGATTTGTAGCAGACGATGACGTGGTGGTAGTTGTTTCGGGTCTGCTTTCGTTTTCCGCGGTGGGAACTTCTGCTGTTACGGGCTTCGCTGCTTCTTCTGTTGCAGCGGGCTCCGGCTGGCTTTCTGAAGTCACTACGGGATTCACGATCTCAGGGACGCTTGCGTCCTCTGGAACGCTGGTATCAGGCACATCAGACACGACCGCGTTAGCGTTATTGTCAGCCTCAGTAGGCGTGCTCGACGTTGTGGAAGCCGTTGTAGGCGTTTCAGGCTTGCTCACAATATCTTCGGATCTGTTCGCAGTAGAGGTCGCTACTATAAGCGCGATCACGCCGACAACAACGACTGCTGCGCCGATGACCGTAGGTATCGGGAGAACGCCGAACAGCTTTTTAGTCTGCTTCTCTTTCTCTGCCGCAGAGCCTGAAACAGTCTTTTTAAGCGGCTTTACGTTCCACTTGTTGGGAGAGCCACAGTTCTTGCAGACTGCTTCCTTTTCGTACATATCCTGACCGCAGTTGCGGCAGTAAACCAACTTACCAAGGTCAGCATCTTCAGAAACGGGATTTTCGGCAACTGGCTCCGGTTCAGGGCGGCGCGGCTGTGTGAAGTCCGGCTCTGGCTGTGTATATGAAGCAGCTACAGGCTCGGTATATGCGGGAGCTTCCGGTTCGGTGTACGCGGGAGTTTCCGGTTCGGTGTACGCGGGAGTTTCCGGTTCGGTGTACGCGGGAGTTTCCGGTTCGGTGTACGCGGGAGCTTCCGGCTCGGTGTACGCGTGAGCTTCCGGCTCGGTGTACGCGGGAGTTTCCGGTTCGGTGTACGCGGGAGTTTCCGGTTCGGTGTACGCGGGAGCTTCCGGCTCGGTGTACGCGTGAGCTTCCGGCTCGGTGTACGCGGGAGTTTCCGGCTCGGTGTACGCAGGAGTTTCCGGTTCGGTGTACGAGTGAGCTTCCGGTTCGGTGTAAGCGGAAGTTTCCGGCTCGGTGTACGTGGGAGTTTCCGGCTCGGTGTACGTGGGAGCTTCCGGTTCGGTGTACGCAGGAGTTTCCGGTTCGGTGTATGCGGGAGCTTCCGGTTCGGTGTACGTGGGAGCAGGCGCAGTAACATCTATATCAATGTCATCGAAATTCTGCTCAAGCTGCATCGGGACATCCGGCTCGGTCATCTCGCCGCCGTTGATAACCGGCAGACCGCTTTCAGAAAGGAACTGCGTTTCCGGCATTCCGGCTTCCATCGAAAAGTCATCGACCCTGCGGGAAAGCGAGCCAAGATCAGGCTCCTGCGGTACGGGCTCGGGCTCTGGATCTGGCTCAGGAACCGGCGCGCTTATGGCGGGCATGTCGCTTGAGGTCGCATTGAGATTGGCGAATTGCTGATTCAGCGCCTCTATCTCACTGTTTAGGTCGCTGCCGCCGACACCTCCAATGTCTCCAACTCCACCAATGCCACCCAAACCGCCGATATCAGCATTGTCGCTGTCGTAGGTGATACCGCCGCCAAGACCGCTGTTATTGACAAAGCTGTCTATCCTTGCAATGTCGCTGTCGGAAATACCTCCAAACTCACCGCCCAGGGGGTCGGTATTGACCAGCGGAACATTCGAGGAGCCGTTTGCATTCAGCTTCATGCCGCACTTTTCGCAGTGGTCGGTGGATTTCTGCATTCTCATGCCGCAGGTCGGGCAGAATACCAAAGTGCCCTCTTCGTTTCCTAAAGGCTGTATACCCGGCATTTCGCCGCTCTGCTGATCGCCAGCGGACTGTTCGTTTATTCCTGTTCCGTCCTGCTCGCCAGAGGCGGTAGCCTCGTTATTTTCTTCTTCCTCTGCCTCAGGCGGGACAGGCGTACCGCACTCCATGCAGAACTGATAGCCGCGGATAAGTTTCTTGCCGCAGTTTTCACAATACATTATGTAATCCTCCCAAGTGGATCGTAATACTCTCTGTAATCAAGCCTGACGCAGACTTTGAAAATAGAAATATCCAAATTAAGTATACTATACTGCATAAAAAAAGTCAACTTACAAAATACAAGATTGTTAAAATGAAATAATCCGACCCCGGGCTTTTTGTGCATATTCATACCAAAAAATAACACCCCGCCGGACATATCCGGCGAGGCGCTTAAATAGACGTTTATTAGAGTATCGTTGAGAAATACAGCCCGGCGAATACTCCGGCTGCGGCAGCCATTATACCCGCAACGATAAGGCATATCGCAATGTGCTTACCCGTGTAATAATGCCGCTCGGTTTCCGGTTCGTCATAAATGGATGTAGGTATCTCCGCGTCAAATAGGGTTTCCAACCCTGAGAGGTCGTCTGTTTTAACTACGGGGCGCTGCTGAGCAGTGGGATGTTCGCTGCTTTGCGGGATGACCCCCGGAGTAGGGACGCTGAACGGCTGGACGTCAGCCGGATTTGTTGATTCAGCGACGGCAGAAACAGCTGCAACAGGTTCAACAGGTGCGGCAACTTCAGCCGGAACAGTCTGGAGCGTCTTTTCTACATCCGCAGGCTGGGAAACCTGGGGCTCTGTGGCGGGCGCGGAATGCTCCCGGTCAACGCTCAGGCTCTGGGTGGATATCGACCCGAACCCTGCTCCGCACCATGTGCAGAACAGGCTGGAATCTTCGTTTTTCTTGCCGCATTTTGGACAGAACATATGTATACTTCCTTTCAGATCAATTATTCGTAACAAGCAGTCCGCCGCCATTGCGGACGTAATCGAACAGATACTGCTGCGCGATGCCCTCTATGCCGAGGGTGCATTCCGGCAGACCCTCGGGGTAGAACTGCGCCATAAGCCGCTTTACCCACACGTCCTTCGGAAACGCGTCCAGCTTGTGGAAAGCGAACAGCAGCACGCAGTCCGCGACCTTATCGCCTACGCCGACGATAGTTTTGAGCTGTTCCCGGGCTTCTGCGAGGGGCAGACTGTCTATTTCCGCGAAGTCCACCGCGCCGGAGTTCACCTTTTCCACTGCGTCGCAGATGTAACGTGCGCGGAATCCCGCGCGTAGCGGCGCGAGATCCTCCGGAGTTATCCCGGAAAGCTGCTGCGCCGTCGGGAATGCGTATCCGCTTCCCGTTGGAGTTCCAAAGTTCTCACACAGCCTGCCGATTATCCCGGCGATGCGCGGGATATTGTTGTTCTGGCTGATAATGAAACTGATGAGCGTTTCGAAAGGTTCCTGCCGGAGAATACGTATTCCCGGCGAAAATTCGCAGGCTTTTTTCAGCGTTTCGTCCGCAGAGAGCGCGTCGATATAGCGGGAGTAATCCGTGCCCAGGTCGAAGTAATTTTCCCAGAACGTGATGTCCTGTTCGGCGACGTCATGGAGCGTGACCTCGTCGCCGAACTGCGTTACGGTAAGGCTCCTGCCGCCGGCAATGCCGGAGAATGCTCCGTTTTCGTCCTCGCTCCAGCGGAAACACTGACCGCAGAGGAACGTCCTGCGGATATCGAAATTTTTATTTTGTATAGTATAATTCATAGAAATTTTCGTAAACCCCTTGATTATTTGTCTTAATTATAATACAATAGGAGTATAATTTCAAGTGTATCCGCTGTTTTTTCAGCGAGTTTTCATCTTAGGAAGCGCTGATTAAATCTGGTGCGCAGATTGTGCAGCAGATTTTTCGTCAGATTGTACAATGAGGACGACGCAAGGCTGACGCCTTGCTAGGACGAATTGTGCAATATGGCGGAAAAGATGCAAGCAAGATGCGCGCCAAGCCGTCAGGCGTGATTTAATCAGTGATTCCTTTATCTTCTTAAAAGGAAAGGATAGTCAATGAGAGAGAGCATACTTACCATCCCAATAAACGAAGTATTCGAGCCCCGCGAGGGCTGCCCCATCTGCGCCATGAGGAACACCGTAGAGCAGCACATCAGCGAATACATAATGGGCGCCGCAATGATGGAACCTGACGTCCGCATGGAAACGAACCGCCTGGGATTCTGCCACACGCACTTCAACAGCCTGCTCAAGCAGAATAACCGCCTGTCGCTGGGTCTTATGCTGAATACTTACCTCGGAACGCTCCGCGGGGAGATATTCGAGAACAAGAGCATATTCTTCACAAAAGGCGCAAAGGCGAAGAAGTGCAGCGAGATAGAGAACACCTGCTTCGTATGCAGCAAGGTGGACTGGGGCGTTGAGCACATGTTGGAAACCGTGTTCACGATGTTCCGCGAGGACGCGAAATTCCGCAATCTCTATTCTACCCAGAAGTACATCTGCATTCCGCATTATAACCTGATAATGTCGCATGTTCCGTCAAAGCTGCCCAAGGCTGACCAGAAAGAGTTCATCGCCGCCACGGATAAGCTGGTTGAGAACTACATCAAGGAGCTCAACGGCGACGTCAACGAATTCTGCAACAGCTTCGACTACCGCAACGCTGGCAAGCTGCACAGCGAGGATATGGAGCATGTTCGGAGCTCCATTGAACGCGCGATAGAGTTCATAACCTCAAGAAAACCAGACGTAAAATAAAAAGTACAGAGCAAAAGAAGGTCATTAAATGGATATTTTAGCAATAGAAAGCAGCTGCGATGAGACCGCAGCCGCAGTAATACGCGACGGACGTCAGATAATCTCATCCGTGGTCGCGACGCAGATAGAGGAGCACAAGCTGTACGGCGGCGTAGTGCCCGAGATAGCCAGCCGCCGCCACTGCGAGAGTATAGTCGCAGTAGTTGACGAAGCTTTGCAGAAAGCAAACATGAAAGCGCAGGATGTTGACGCGATAGCCGTCAGCTACGCGCCGGGGCTCATCGGGGCGCTGCTGGTCGGCGTAAACTTTGCAAAGGGGCTCGCGCTGTCGCTGGATAAGCCGCTTATTCCGGTGCACCATATCCGCGGACATATCGCGGCGAATTACCTGGCGCACCCGGAGCTTGAGCCGCCTTACCTCTGCCTTGTGGCGTCCGGTTCGCACAGCCACATCGTAAAAGTCAAGGACTGGACGGAATTCGAAACCATAGGTCAGACCGTGGACGACGCGGCGGGCGAAGCCTTTGACAAGGCGGCGCGCGCAATGGGATATCCATACCCCGGCGGAGTGCATATCGACAAAGCCGCGCAGACCGGCGACCGCAAAAAGTACCAGCTTCCGCACCCGCACACTGCGAATCCGTATGATTTCAGCTTCTCCGGGCTGAAAACAGCGGTGATAAATCTCATACACAACGCCAAGCAGAAAGGCGAGGAAATCGACGTCAACAGCCTTGCGGCATGCTTCCAGTATACCGTTGCAGATATTCTCACGCAGAAGTTCATCTCTGCGGCGAAAGAGGGCGGCTACAAGACGCTGGCTCTCGCCGGCGGAGTTGCGGCTAATTCCGGGCTGCGCAATATGTTGCAGCAGCGCGCGGATTACAACCACATGAAGGTCTACTACCCGCCGCTGGAACTGTGCGGCGACAATGCCGCAATGATAGGCTGCCAGGCGTATTACGAGTATCAGGCAGGGCACATTGCCGGGGCTGACCTCAACGCCGTCGCAACGATGAGGCTTGACCGCGTTACATGGTAATACTATTATAAAGGACACACTGGCATGAAAAATATTATTTTAATAGGAATGCCCGGCTGCGGCAAATCCACTATAGGAGTACTGCTCGCAAAGGCTATGGGGTTTCGGTTCATCGATACGGATATCACGATACAAAACCGCACTGGCATGCTTCTTCAGCAGATAATCGACCAGAAAGGTCTGGACTGGTTCTGTATCGAGGAGGAGCGTGCAATAATGTCCGTTGAGGAAAACGGCGGCTGCGTTATCGCCACCGGCGGAAGCGCGGTGTATTCCCGCAGCGCCATGATGTATCTGAAAGAGCATGGCTACGTTTACTACCTCTCGCTTCCTGTGGAGCAGGTGGAAAAGCGGCTGCACAACATAAAGACCCGCGGCATAGCAATGCGCCCGGGAGACTCCATCGAGGACGTTTTCCGCAGACGGCGCGCACTCTATGAAGAATACGCAGACATCACCGTTGACTGCGCCGGGAAATCCATCGAGGAAATAGTTGAAGAGATAGCCGGCGAACATTCCCTTATAGCGGGGAAGTGACCGCGTCAGCGTAACTCGAATAGCCTTTTGAAAGGAGCGGCAATGGAGGAAAACACGACAGGCATCATCCACGGCGGGGACATGTCTAAAATGCCCGGTTTCAAGAGCGTTTGCATGAAGCTGGGCGCAATGATCATGATCATTTTTCTGTCCCGGGGAATTGAAACCGTATTACTATCAGCAGCGATAGAGCTGGGCATGTTCGACGGAATGGGTCCGGATCTTTCCTACCTTATCCAGACGCTGATAAGCTTCCTGTTCCTGTACATTATTCCGCTGGGCTGTGCCGCTGCACTGCTGAAACCGCCGGGAATGTGCTCGAAGATCTATAGTAAACCGCAGTTTGCCGAGAGCGCGATGATGCTGTTTCCGGCATTTTACGGGCTGGCTCTGTTCGTAAACCTGCTCACCATGCTGGTTTCAAAGCTGTTTGAAAGCACCGACCTGTACAAGTCGTTCAACACGGTCAACGACCTCACGCCGGATAACCTTTTCTGCGCCGGAGTACTGCTGTTCCAGCTGGTCATAATAGCTCCGCTGTTCGAGGAATTCTGGTTCCGAGGGATAGTTCTGGAATCGCTCAGACCCTATGGAAACGGGTTCGCGATATTCGTTTCAGCGCTGCTTTTCGGCTTGACCCACGCGAATTTTAATCAGTTCTTCTACGCTACGGTGCTTGGTATCTGCCTTGGATACATTGCGGTTTCGACCGGTTCGATAGTTCTTACCACGATAATGCACGCAATGGTCAACGGGATATCCGGGCTGCTGCTGTTTTTCCTCTCGTTCGACGAAGTAGGAGATTATATGCTGGCAAGGGCAAACGGCGAGGAGGCAGAACAAACTCCGCTGGTAGTCTGCTACCTGATATTCTGCTTTGTTGTGATAATGCTGATGATCGTCGGAGTGCTGATGGCAATATCAAAGCTGCGGAAAATAAAACGCTACAAGGTGCCTAAGATGTGGGACGTCCCCATTTCCAAGCGCTGGGGAGTGTTCTTCAGCCGCGCGACCGTTATAATCGGACTGGTGCTCGCCGCAGATACGTTCACGTTCCAGTTTGCGGCGCGGGGAGTGTTAAAGCTCATAAAGCTCGTTACCGGATAAATGAATTATCGCCCCGGAGTTATCTCCGGGGTATTTTTATGCGATATTACCAACCGAATTCACTTCAATTGTCAGAAACATACAAAATTCTTAAAGTCATGCATCCTATATTGACAGAATCGAAAACACATGATATAATAAAAGAAAAGCAACAATTGTCATCGGAGGTGTTTGTATGAAAAAAGCAGTAACCTACATTTTTGATGGTCTGGTCAATCTGATATTACAATCGGTGCTGTTCCTTATCGGAATGTTCGTATGGGTCAACCCGGTGTACGAGGTATTATGGGTGATCGCTGCCGCTGGATTCGCGGTGTTCCTGTCATTTATGGAATGCGGCGCTGAGAAAAGGCGCGGCGCGGATTTCAGGCACTATCTGCTGTTTTCAGTGCTGCCGGTGAATGTCATCACGCTGATAGTCGCTGCGATACGCGGCGTAGTTGAGTATAAGATCTGGATAACCGGAGCGCTTATATACGTTTATAATCCGTTATATCCTATAGGAATCGCTGTCGGAACGATAGGCATAACGCTTGGTTTCATTGCGGTTAACCGTCTCACCCTCCGAAAAGCCTGACAGAAAGGAAACGCACGTCATGTTGAAATTTCGCGCCTACGCGTCTGACGCGCTTATCAGCTTGGCGATAAACGCCCTGCTTCTGTCAGTTTTCGCGGCAAGGGCTTTCAGTGTTGACCCGGAGTACTACTCCTCGTCCGGTCTGCGTTGCATGCACCCGGTAAGGAAATTCGATGTTTTCTCTGCTCAGGATATTATTATAGTGCTGTTCCTTGCGGCTGCGGCAGGATTCGCCCTGTCTGCTATGGAAAAGTGGTCGGAACGCAGGCGCGGCGCTACGCTACGGGAATACATGCTGTTCGTCATTCTGCCATCGAATGCCGTGACTCTGGCGGCGGCTTCCGTACTGGCAATAAGGGTCGTCAGAGTGTACACAGAGTTTAAAAGCTCACTGTCGCATACTCTGCCGGAATCCTACGCGGATAATAATTATGCATATGTAATACTTGTACCGCTGGTTATGACTGCCGTTTCAGCCGTCATAACGATGACTTTCCTGCTGACAGACCGCTGTACTCGTCAGAAAGCATAACAAGATGTTGTTAATAATTCGTCAATCTTCGCATATGATGTATCGGGAGCTTTGCTCCCGATTTTTTGTGCAAAAGGGAGAGAAGTTTTCCACATTTTCAACGGTGAAAACGGTTGAAAGTATGGTTAAAACTGTTGAATGGTTGATTATTTCGACACATTTTTCAACCAAAGCGTTGAAAAATGTGCTTATCCCGCATAAAAGCTAATACGGGAATGTTGAAAACCCTGTTGAAACCGTGGAAAACTAATTCTGGAAATTGCCTTGTATTTACCGCCTGTCGATCTTAAAAATATTGCTGAATTACTGAGAAAATCCGGATTTACCCCTTGACAAAGCCGCATACACATGATATAATATTAACGTTGCTGTAAAGCGTTTTTACCTGACACCTGAATGAAAGTGAGCAAGTTAGCATAAATGGAACGCAGTCTTGATTTTGTGATACTGCTCGATATCTACGGCGAACTGCTGGCAAACTCCCAGCGCGAAGCCCTGGATATGCGGTACAACGCCGACCTGTCACTGGCAGAGATAGCCGAGGAGATGGGTGGGGTCACAAGGCAGAGCGTGGTCTCCGCGATAAAAAAGGGCGAGCAGCGCCTGGAGGAGCTCGAGCAGAAACTCGGTTTCGCCGCAAGGCTGCGGACGCTTTCCGTGGAGCTTGACCAGGCAGCTGACATCGTAAGCGGTCTGAAGCAGGAGAGCAGCGACCAGCGCCTTGAAAGGCTGAGCGGTATCCTGGATGATATCCGGCACGGTCTGTAAGGCATTCCAACAAGAACAACTACTGATATAATAAAGGGGTGAGTACATGGCTTTTGAGGGACTTTCCGGCAAGCTGAATAACGTTTTCGGCAAGCTCAAGGGACGCGGCAAGCTTAACGAGAAGGACATCAAGGACGCTATGCGCGAGGTACGCATGGCTCTGCTGGACGCGGACGTTAACTACAAGGTCGCAAAGGACTTTGTAGCAAGGGTAAGCGAAAAGGCAGTCGGCGAAAAAGTCATGGACAGCCTGACCCCAGCTCAGCAGGTCATCGACATAGTTCACAGAGAGCTTATCGAACTGATGGGCAATACCACAGCTAAACTCAACTTCCCGTCAAAGCCGCCGTGCGTTATCATGATGTGCGGTTTGCAAGGCGCCGGTAAGACGACCCACTGCGCAAAGCTCGCAAAACACCTTATCGCGCAGAATCACCGTCCGCTGCTGGTTGCCTGCGATATCTACAGACCTGCGGCTATCGATCAGCTGAAGATCGTCGGCGAAAAGGCGGGGGCTCACGTATTCGAGATGGGTCAGACTGACCCGGTGAAGATAGCCAAGGAGGGTATCAAGTACGCCAAGGACAACGGCTTTGATATCGTGCTGCTGGATACCGCCGGACGTCTGCACATCGACGAGACCCTGATGGACGAGCTGCGCAATATAAAGCGCGAGGTAAATCCCAGCGAGATACTCCTGGTCGTTGACTCCATGACCGGTCAGGACGCAGTGAACGTTGCCCAGAGCTTCAACGAAGCGCTTGATATCACCGGCGTTATCCTCACGAAGCTGGACGGCGACACCCGTGGCGGTGCTGCGCTGACAGTCCTCGCGATAACCGGAAAGCCGATAAAGTTCGCCGGTATAGGCGAGAAGCTCGACGACCTTGAGCCGTTCCACCCGGACAGAATGGCGAGCCGTATCCTGGGTATGGGTGACGTGCTGACCCTCATCGACAAGGCGAAGAACACCATCGATGAAAAGGCAGCCGCCAAGACCATGCAGAAGATGCAGGAGAACAAATTCGACCTGAACGACCTGTACGCACAGTTCGAACAAATAGAGAAGATGGGCAGCATCCATTCCCTGCTGAAGATGATCCCCGGAGTTGCCGGAAAGGTAAAGGAGGAGGACATCGATGAGAAAAAGATGCCCCGCACAAAGGCGATAATCTCATCCATGACTCCTAAGGAGCGCGAGAAGCCCTCCATCATCGACGCGAAGCGCAAGCGCCGTATAGCGGCGGGAAGCGGCACAAAGGTCGAGGACGTCAACCAGCTTCTCAGGCAGTTCGAGCAGATGCAGAAGATGATGAAGCAGCTTGGAATTGCAGGCAAGGGTAAAGGCAAGAAAATGCGCATTCCCATGAACATGATGAAGCAGATGGGCAACATGGGAGGTCCCGGCGGATTCCCGATGTAAGTAAACAGCGGCTTTGCCGTTGAAATAAAATCAATGCCCGAAAAGGGCGGAGCTGATATGATTTCACTGCGCTGGGCGCATGATGAATATATCAATGCTGAAAGGAGAAAATAAAATGGCAGTTAAGATCAGACTCAGAAGAATGGGCGCAAAGAAGGCTCCCTTCTACCGTGTAGTTGTAGCTGATTCCCGTTACCCCAGAGATGGCCGTTTCATCGAGGAGATCGGCACTTATGATCCCACTAAGGAGCCTGTTATGGTAAACATCGACATGGCTAAGGCTGACGAGTGGATCAAGAAGGGCGCACAGCCCACTGATACCGTTAAGAGACTTCTCAAGAAGTAATTTACCGGCAGCAACGCGGGCGTAGCAGCCCGTTAAGAACTTACCGGGGAATTTCCCCTTAATCCCACAGGAGGGACTATATATGAAAGAGCTTCTGATAACCATCGCCTCTGCGCTTGTAGAGGACAAGGAAGCAGTCCAGGTGACTGTTGACGAGCCGGACGCCGAGGGCGTTATCGTTTACCACCTCCACGTTGCACAGGAGGACATGGGCAGAGTCATCGGCAAGCAGGGAAGGATCGCAAAGGCTATCCGTACTGTGATGCGCGCAGGCGCTGTCAGAGCAGACGAGAAGGTCTCCGTAGAGATCGACTGATAAAAAGGAAAGACGGGACCGTAGGGCTCCGTCTTTGTTTATAGGGGGTGACATCATGAAAGTTACAGAAAACGAGGATAAGGAGATCGTCAAGAAAGTCCGCGAGGGTTTGGAGAGAACAGGAGGCTACTGCCCGTGCAGGATCCAGCGGACTCCCGAGAATAAGTGCATGTGCGAGGAATTCAAGCGTCAGATAGCTGACCCAGATTTTGAGGGGTACTGTCATTGCATGCTTTATTATAAGAGCAAATAATAAAAGCGGGGTCTGTCAGCAGCCCCGCTTTTATTGATTCAGTTAATAAAAACAGTTCTGCGCCGCTTGAAGTAGAAGAAATTATAAACTGATATACCGGCAAGCAGAATGATGTACAGTACATTCCAGAAGCTGAATTCCGACCAGAATGCCGACCCGGTCATGCGACACCAGACGCTTATATAAATGATCTCCGTCAGGAATCCGGCAAGGGTAATGCTGAAGCTTAGCAGGAATACCCGCCGCCGAAGTTCAGTAATACTTAGCCACAGGAATATCATCGCTCCCATGAACAGGATCTGCAAAGCTCCCATTATCATATCCAGCGTGAAAACGCCCGGGATCACGTTATAGAACCACTGCGCCCTGTATCCGTACCTGAACCCTGTAAAGAATGAGATAGCGCGTATCGCGTCTATCGCAGCCAGGGCAAACAGCAGAAAATACTTATTAAATCTCAGCCACTTTATCAGGCAGAACCTTCCGTCCTCGCCGATTATGTGACCCATCTGATTTATCTCGCGCCAGGTAGTGCCGTTCATATATTCGTCCTCGTAGTCCGGAACGAAACTGGTCTGGGTGCGGTTTTGCTCGGGGATAAGGTTTATCTGTGGATTATCATGACGGTCAACGTTGTAAAACGGCGACGGAGCTTCCCTGCCGGTCTGTTCGAATGGTTCGCTGTATCCCGGAAGCGGTTCATCCGGAACAGATGTAACACATTCTGAAGTCCGAGCCGACTCCGCTGGTTCGCTTCCGGTGGAAGCTCCGCAGTATGTGCAGAATGCAGAGAAATCGCCTATTTCCCTGCCGCAGTTCCTACATTTCATAGTTCTATCCCCCTTTGGGCTTGTTTTCTATAATTATAACACAAAATACGCCGACGTTCAAGTGCAGATCAGAAAATAATTTGGTTGTGAAAAAGTTGACAAATCCGGAGAAATAGTATATAATAGAAAAATATGAGCGCCAATGCCAATATAGATATATCAATTGGAGGAACAAAAGAATGAAACTTAGAAATATTGTATCCGCTGTGGCTGCGTTCATCGCAGTAAGCGTGGCAGGAACATGCGCATTTGCAGAAACATCCGAGGTCATCACGGCTGAGAGTTTTGCGACTTTTGAAAGCGCAGAGGTCATAAGCGGTGAAGTCACAGAGGAAACTTCTGCGGAATCCGTGGAGATAACTGTTGAGGCGAACACTACCGCAGCTACAGTGGAAGCGGCAGTTTTAGCCGACGAGGGCAAGGGTTCTCCGTCAACCGGCGTTGAGGGCGTAGCAGTTGCAGTTGCTGCGGTAATCCTTGCTGGCGCTGGCATTGCGATGAGCAGAAAGCAGTAATTCAAAAGAAGTACCTAAGGAGGTCTGCATTGCAGTTTTGGCTGCGGTGCAGACCTTTTTCCGTTACTTTAATGCCGTCAAAAGCCATTCATCTGTATTTTGCACAAATATTTTAAACAAAATTTGTGTAAAGCGCATGCTCTATTTTCGGGGTGTTTGCTTGCAAATCCGGCTGAATTATGGTATAATTTAATAGAATCATCTAGCATGGCGTATTGCGCAGGGGAGAAGCGTGAGCGCCGTTCTGAATTAGGAGGAATAACCAAATGACATCTGCCGCAGTAAACAACACCGCAGCAGGAAAGGCTCCGCTGAACCATAAGACCCTTGGCATTGGTATGGCGGCTTTTGCTGTGATCGAGGCTGTTGTTACATTTTTCCTGGTGATGAAGCCGCTGTTTATCAACCCGGTATTCAACCAGTGCAAAGCATATAACGAGGAAGGCAAGGCTTGTATCGTAAAGCTCTTCGGCAAGACTTTTGCGTCGCAGGCTGAAATCGATAACAATCAGATAATACTGTCGCTCTGGGATACTATTGTCAACATCGTACTTATCTACATAGTTATCACCGGCATACTGCTCCTGCTTTCGTTCTGCTATTTCAAGGGATTTGCGTTCGCAAAGTCCTATCTGATAGCTGTTTTCGGCGCAAAGACTATCATTGCGCTTACTCCCATTCTTGTTCCCTTTGCTAACTTCAGAAATTCCATGCGCATCTTCGGCGCGATAGACGCTGTTATCTGCCTTGCGGCATGTGTTTACTGCGTATACGACAGCTTGTCGGAATACGCAGACGATATGTTGCTGACCGCCGACGACATCGCAAAGATGTGGAAGCGCGGAAAGACTGCAGGCGTGATGTTCCTCGTAATGGTTGCTGCTGTCATCTTCGCGGCATTCGGCATGAGCGCTTACGGCAATATCGGCAACGCAGGCGGCAACTGGTCCATCGTTATCGGCTGGCTCGATAACACCAGTCTTGCACAGGGCGTTGTTCTTGCACTCCTGGCCGCTGTAGCACTTATCGGCTCCATCGTTTACGTCCGCGAGGGCGAGTGGGCTATGATATTCTACTTCTCATTCGGCGCAGCTATGACTGTTACAAACCTCATCGGCATCCTGTTCAGAGTTCTGTGGATCTTCAAGACCTACAACCCCACCAAGGCGCTTGCAAAGTCCGGCGACGAGGACGCTATCGCTTGGGTCGGCTCCAACGGCATGACCGCAAAGTGGTGGATGGCTACCGTATTCCTGATACTCTCTTTCGTGGCTGCCGCAGTCGTTACTGTCATTGCATTCACAAAGATCAAGAGCAGGCTGAACTTCAAGTACAGCGAGGCTGACAAGAAGCCCGCTATCGCTGTTATGATCGGCGCAGGTTCCATTATACTGGAATTCGTGCTGACAATGATCGCAGTACTCATGTGGGATAAGCAGCACTACAGCGCTATAACACTGGGCGCAATGGACTATATGTACTTCATTGCTTTCGGCGGTATCTCCCTGTTCCTCGCGATCGCAATGTGGAGCGGCTACAGCTTCTCCAAGTTCGGAACTCTTGCCCTGTACATCATGGTAGGCTCCTGCAACTTCTCCTCTATCTTCACCGTATTCGGTGAGAGAGGAACAAAGGTAGCAAACTCCCTCGCCGCTTACAATGCAGCTGTTGAGCAGGGTCTCAGCGAGCTTCCCGCAAGATTCAAGGGATACAACTACATCACCTGTGGAGTATTCTTCATCCTGTCGTTCATCGTATGCTTCGGCATTATTGCTGTGTTCGTTGTTAAGGAAGTAAACAACTACATGTATCAGAAGCGCTACGAGTGATCGTAACCAGGTAAATTCGCAATGTAATTCCCCCGGTCCGAATGGACCGGGGGATTTTTTATATTCCTATGGGATATGAGCAGACATTTCGCGGCAGAGTGAACGCATAAAAGCTGCCGTTCCTATCTAGGAACGGCAGCTCAGCTTGTCGAAAAAATCGAATTTGCCCGCGAAGCGGGCTTTTGAAATCCGTTTTTTGCTCCGGGTTTCCCGGGGCAAAAAACACTTCTATCCGCGCAAGTGTGCGGTTTGTCGGCTTTGCCGACAAACCGTGCGCGTGGCGCGGATGTTCGGCGGAAAAGTCACTTTAGTGACTTTTTCGACGGTCTGAGCTGCCGTTCCTATCTAGGAACGGCAGCTTTGTTGAATCGCTGATTTACTTGATCACTTGTTCAGGAGAACTTCAACGCTTGCGAGCTTAACGCATACGCAGAATATCTCCATAGCCTGACGGAGTTCGTCAACAGACGGGAATGTCGGAGCGATACGGATATTGCTATCCTTGGGATCCTTGCCGTAGGGGAATGTAGCGCCGGCACCGGTCATCACAACGCCCGCCTCCTTGGCGAGGGATACGATGCGCTTTGCGCAACCGGGAAGTGCGTCAAAGGAAATGAAGTAGCCGCCGTTAGGCTTGTTCCACTTGCCGATTCCGAGGGGTTCGATCTCCTTATCGAGCATGTAGAGAACTACGTCGAACTTCGGGCGGATAATTGCAGCGTGGTGCTTCATGTGCTCGCTGATGCTCTCAAAGTTCTTGAAGTACTTAGCATGACGGAGCTGGTTCAGCTTATCGAATCCGATGGTCTGATAGGTCATCTGGCTCTTGATGAAGTCGATGTTCTCCTTGCTTGCTGCAACAACTGCAAGACCGCCGCCAGGGAAGGAAATCTTGGAGGTAGAGGTGAACTCGAATACCATGTTCGGGTTGCCAGCCTTCTTGCACTCCTCAATGATGTTCAGCAGGTGGTCGTGTTCCTCAGAAAGGTGGTGTACGCAGTATGCGTTATCCCAGAAAATGCGGAAGTCCTTAGCCTTGGGCTTGAGGTTTGCGAAACGCTTTACAACAGCGTCGGAATAGGTGATACCAGTCGGGTTGGAATACATCGGAACGCACCAGATACCCTTTATCTCCTCGTCCTCGGAAACAAGCTTCTCTACGGCGTCCATATCGGGGCCGTCCTCGAGGTAGTCAACGTTGATCATCTCGATACCAAGCGCCTGGCAGATAGCGAAGTGTCTGTCGTAGCCGGGAGCAGGGCAGAGGAACTTCACATGATCGTATTTGCACCAGGGCTTTTCGCTGCCGAGTACGCCGAGCTGCATTGCACGGATTATGGTGTCGTACATCATCTGGAGACTGGAGTTGCCGCCTACGATAACTTCGTCAGCGGATACGCCGAGCATTTCCTGGAACAGTGCCTTTGCCTCGGGAATGCCGTCGAGCACGCCGTAGTTGCGGCAGTCGATGCCGTTGCTGGACTTGTAATCGCCGTCAAGGCAATGCAGGAGCATGTCGAGCGAAAGGTTGAGCTGCTCGGGGGCAGGCTTACCTCTGGACATGTCGAGCTTCAGACCCTTTGCCTTGTAGTCTGCGTACTGCTTCTCGAGGGCTGACTTTTCAGCCTGGAGCTGTTCTTTGCTCATCTGTGAATAAAGCATGGTTATTTCCTCTCTTAACGCTGTCATTATATCGTGCGCATTTTATCCCGCGCCCATTTAATATTATTATATCATAGTTATCCGGATTTTGCAAGCACTTTTTCCGAATCTTGCAATAATAAATCTCACGCTCACAGAATCATCCGGCGAATATTCACGACTTAATAAAAACATGTTGTAAAATCGCCGATATTATGCTATAATGTAAACGAATACGCCGGTATTATCCGGAAAACACAGCACAGAAAGGACCTACAGCAATGACAGCATTTACATCAGCCGATATCCTCCTCCCGAAGCTTGACGCCGAGGGTATGACCAAGTGGTCGGTAGTAGCATGCGACCAGTACACAAGCGAGCCCGCATATTGGGAAAAGACCGCCGAGATAGCAGGTGACGCACCCTCCACGCTGAACCTCATCTTCCCCGAAGTTTACCTTGAGCAGCCGGACGCAGACGCACGCATCACCAATATCAACCGCACCATGCAGGAGTACCTCGACAAGGGGTTGTTCAATGAATACAAGTCCGCGCTGATACTCATGCGCCGCACCCAGGCTGACGGAAAGGTACGCACCGGTCTTGTCGGCGCGATAGACCTGGAGCAGTACGACTACAATAAGGGCAGCAAGTCCCAGGTGCGTGCTACTGAAGCGACGGTCGCTTCCCGTATCCCGCCGCGCGTAAAGATCCGCCGCGACGCTGCGCTGGAGCTGCCCCATATCATGATACTTATTGACGATGTTAAGCGCACTGTAATAGAGCCGCTCGAGGCAAAGCGCGACCAGCTTACCAAGCTCTACGATTTCGACCTCATGCAGAACGGCGGCCACCTTGAAGGCTGGCTGGTAGACGGCGACCATGCTAAAGCAGTATTCGAAGCCCTCGACAAGCTCGCAGACAAGGATGATTTCAACTCCCGCTACGGACTGACAGGGGAAGAAGTCTTGCTGTACGCAATGGGCGACGGCAATCACTCTCTCGCCACCGCCAAGGAGTGTTACGAGCAGAAAAAGCGCGCGAATGCTCCCGAGGCTGCGCTTGCGCGTTACGCGCTTGCGGAGGTCGTAAACCTCCACAGCGAGGCTCTGGAATTCGAAGCTATCCACCGCGTCATTACCGATACCGACGCGGCAAAGCTCATGGCTGACATGACTGCTACACTGAAGCTCACCGAGGGTGCGTCCGGACAGAGCTTTACCGTGCTGCTGAACGGCGAAAGAAAGCAGTACTCCGTAGGCGCTCCCACTGCAAACCTCACTGTAGGCAGCCTACAGATGTTCCTGGATAAGTGGCTTTCTGAAAATGCCGGAAAGATAGACTACATACATGGCGAGGACGTTGTGGAGAGCCTTTCCTCCGCAAAGAACAGCATAGGATTCCTGCTGCCCTCCATGACTAAGGAGGAACTGTTCCCCACGGTTATCAAGGACGGCGCGCTTCCCAGAAAGACTTTCTCGATGGGTCATGCGCACGACAAGCGTTTCTACTGCGAATCAAGAAAGATAAAGTGAGGTAACGTTATGAATCTTGTAAAACTCGAGCAAATATCCGACATGCTGCGCTCCCAGGTAGAAAGCGGTGCCGCAGTCGGTTGCTCCGCATATGTACTGAAAAACGGACATCCTATTTACCGCATGAACGCCGGAATGGCTGACGTAGCCCGCGGAATAAAGTGGACAAACGACACCATCGTAAGGCTGTATTCCATGACCAAACCGGTCACTGCCGCGGCTGCAATGATACTGGTTGACCGCGGTCAGATCGACGTTTTCGACAAGGTGAGCTGGTTCATTCCCGGATTCAGGAATCAGACCGTCCTTACAGAAAACGGCGAGGAGCCGCTTAGCTGCGAGGTCTGCATAAAGGACCTGCTGGATATGACCTCCGGGCTTGCTTACCCCGACCGCAACTATCCTGCGGGAAGCGTTATGCAGGATCTTTACGACAAGATCTGCGAGGAGGTCGCAGCCGGCAAGCCCGTTGATACGCTTGAGTATGCGAACCGCATAGGTCAGGTGCCGCTGGCGTTCCAGCCGGGCGACAGATGGATGTACGGCTCGTCTGCGGACGTCCTGGGCGCAGTCATTGAAGTGGTATCCGGGAAGAAGTTCGGCGACTTCCTCCGCGAGGAACTGTTCGAGCCGTTGGGAATGGTCGATACGGATTTCTGGGTCCCTGAAGAAAAACTCAGCCGCTTTGCGGAAAACTACGAAGAGAAAGATGGAAAGCTTGTACCCTGTCTCTGGCAGCACCTGGGGCTGACCTACCTGTGCCGGAAGCCTCCGGAGTTCCAGTCCGGCGGCGCAGGACTCTGCTCCACAATGGACGACTACGCGGCTTTCGCGGAGATGCTGCTCAACGAGGGCGTATACAACGGCAGACGTATCCTCAGCAAGAACGCCGTTAAGTTCATGACCTCCAATCACCTTACGCCTTATCAGCTCCGTACTCTCGACTGGGAACAGCATGTAGGATGCGGATACGGCAACCTTATGCACGTCGCTATAGACGAGGGTGCCGCAGGTCCTGCGACCCACCTCGGTGAATACAGCTGGGATGGCTGGCTGGGCTGCTACTGGGCGAACGACCCTCGGGACGGATATACGTTCCTATATTTTGTTCAGCGTTGCGGAGGTCTGGGGGGACATCCTCTCAGGATGATCAAGCAGATAGTTTATGGGGCAGAGGATTGAGTTACATATGTTACATTATACCTTCCACAAAAAAGCTGTAAATAAACTGGTATGTCTTGTAGAAATGCCTATTGACTTTTTGCACGGTTTATTATATAATTAAATCAAGAGATTTAACCGGGCATTCGGAGGGGATATAAATGGAGGAACGCAACACTCTGCTCATTGTTGACGATTTTGAATTTAATCGGCTCATGCTGAGCGACACATTCAGCGATCGTCACGTTGTTGAAGCGGAAAATGGCAAGCGTGCCATTGAAGAATTCGAGAAAAACAAGGACAAGCTTTGTGCTGTCCTGTTAGATATCATGATGCCGGTAATGGACGGATTCGGCGTGCTGGAATATCTTGTTGACAACAAGTACATTGATGATATCCCGGTGTTCATAATCAGTGCGGACACCTCCGATAAATCGCTTTCCAGGGCTTACGACCTCGGCGCTGCTGATGTTATAGCAAAGCCGTTCAACATTCGGTTCGTACGCAGACGTATCAACAACATCATCGAGCTTTACAACCAGCGCAGATACCTCAGCATGCTGGTAAAGGAAAAAGGCATCGAGGTGCCTTTTATGAAAACAGGCTCAGCAAACAAGTAAATAAACCCAAAACCGCCGACCCACTTTCGTGGATCGGCGGTTTCATTTATTCTGTTATTAAATTATCGACATCAATCTGCCATGATGGTGCACAGCTTGTTTGTGAACTCTACCGGGTCCTCAATAGGCATGCCCTCTATCAGCAGAGCCTGTGAATACAGGATATCCGCATACTCTGCAACGGTGTCCTTCTTGTCCTCTGCATAGAGCTTCTTGAGCTTCTCGAATATCGGATGCGACGCATTTATCTCGAGTATCTTAGCCGCCTTTGCAGTATGAGCCTGCTCGTCCGGCATTGCGGAAAGCACCTTTTCCATCTCAACGGACAACGCACCCTCGCTGGTCACGCATACCGGATGTGTCTTTAAGCGCTGGGACAGCTTTACAGCCTTGACTTTGCCGCCAAGCTTCTCGGTCATGAAATCGAACAGAGCCTTGTTATCCTCCTCCGCCTTCTTGATTTCTTCCTTCTCAGCCTCGGTCTCAAGACCAAGGTCGTCAGCGGATACCGACTTGAACTCCTTGCCGTTGTAGTCATGCATCATCTGCATGGTGAACTCGTCTACATGGTCGGTGAAATAGAGTATCTCATAGCCCTTGTCGCGTACCATTTCGGTCTGCGGGAGCGCTTCAATACGAGCAATGCTGCTGCCGCTTGCAAAGTAGACGTACTTCTGATCCTCTTTCATTCTGGAAACGTACTCTTCCAGAGTGGTGTAATCCTTGCTGAAGCTGCTCTTGAACATCAGCAGATCCTGGAGATTCTCCTTATTAGCGCCGAAGCTCTCGTAAATGCCATATTTGAGCTGCGTACCGAACGCGTCAAAGAACTTGCCGTACTTCTCACGGTCGTTCTTCTGGAGCTTTTTCAGCTCGTTCCTGATGGATTTCTCAAGGCTCTTTGCGATTAGCTTTAACTGGCGGTCATGCTGGAGCATCTCACGGGAAATGTTCAGCGACAGATCCTCGCTGTCCACAAGACCTCTTACGAAGCTGAAATAATCAGGGAGCAGGTCTGCGCACTTCTCCATTATCATAACGCCGTTGGAATAAAGCTGAAGTCCCTTTTCAAAGTTCTTGGAATAGTAATCGAACGGAGGCTTTGACGGGATATACAGCAGTGCTGTATATGTCGCAGTACCCTCGGTGCTGGTGTGGATATGCGCAAGCGGCGCTTCGTAATCGTAGAACTTATCCTTGTAGAACTGGTCGTAATCCTCGTCCTTGAGTTCGCTCTTGGACTTCTTCCAGATAGGCGTCATGCTGTTGAGGGTTTCGGTAACGATCTCCTTTTCGTACTCGTCCTTGCTGCCCTCCTTGAGCTTTTCATGCTCAACGTCCATCTTGATGGGGTAGCGGATATAATCGGAATACTTGCGTACAAGCTGCTTTATCTTGTACGGGGTGAGGAACTCGTCATAATTCTCCTCCTCAGCGTTATCCTTGATATCCAGTATTATCTGCGTGCCGTGGCCGTCCTTCTGCGCCTCGGAGATGGTGTAGCCGTCAACGCCCTCGCTCTCCCACATGTAGGCTGTATCAGCGCCGTACGCCTTGGATATAACAGTGACTTTCTTCGCTACCATAAACGCGGAATAGAATCCAACGCCGAACTGACCGATTATGTTGACATCCTCGGTCTTTTCGTTCTCGTTCTTGAATGCCAGCGATCCGGACTTCGCAATGGTACCGAGGTTGTTCTCCAGCTCGTCCTTTGTCATGCCGATACCGTTATCGGTGATTATCAGCTTTCTGTCGTCCTTGTTAGCCTCGATGGTTATAGCCATGTCGGAACGTGTGATACCGGTGTTCTCGCTCATGGACTTGAAATAGAGCTTGTCCATGGCGTCGCTCGCGTTGGATATCAGCTCACGCAGGAATATCTCCTTGTGAGTGTAGATGGAGTTGATCATCATCTCAAGCAGGCGCTTGGATTCCGCTTTAAATTCTTTTGTTTCTGCCATTGTAAACATCTCCTTATATTTCTCGGTGTAAGCCGTTTTTTACTGTTTAGCACTCTATCACCATGAGTGCTAAATCTATTATACACCTTTTTCAGAAATAGTCAAGGGGTAATTCACAGATTTTTGAAAAGTTGTGGCGAATTTTTTCAATGCTCAATAATAGCCAGGGAAGTTCATATTCTTGTACAAAATAGCCATAATTCCATCTTAAAATTTGTGCTGAATGAGGGTTGCAAAATACCTGCGGAAATGCTATAATTATATCGTAAATGAATTACGCAAGACAGTATTGTAAGCTAATTGGCTACCATACTTCTTAATATATTTTCCCCAATTATTTCAGCCGAGTAAAAGCGCTTTTCCCCAAGCGTTCGGCTAATTTATTTGAGTTTCCCGCAGACACCCCCTTGTCTGCGGAATTTTTTTTGCTTGGATTAAGCGGAATTGATATAAATTCCGTTCCGCTCTTGCTTGTCTCTAAATGGTTTAATAAACTATAATTTATGTTTGTTAGGAGCATTGTAATTTGCATCACTAATTGGGAGAGTCAAGAGGGGGACTAGTCCCCCTCTTGCAGGTCGAGGGCAGCGCCCTCGTCGCCGTCCGCAGACGGCGAAATCCCCAAATAAAAAAAGCGCTAAAGGGGTGCAGGGGGAAAACAAGAGTTTTCCCCCGCTGGCTTAGAACGCGTCATCCTCCCCAAC
>CAKSEO010000039.1 GCA_934446565.1 uncultured Oscillospiraceae bacterium
CCCGGGAAACCCGGAGCAAAAAACGGATTTCAAAAGCCCGCTTCGCGGGCAAATTCGATTTTTTTCGACAAGCTGAAACGGCGGGCCCAGATAGGGTCCGCCGTTTTGGCTTATCATAATTCGATGTCAAAATGCTTCATTATATGCAAGGCGTTCATGCATTCCGCCTTTGCATTCATATCGCTGAAATCTATTTTCATCAGCTCGCGTATTTTGTTCACACGGTACACCATGGTGTTTCGGTGGATGAACAGCTTTTCTGCTGCCGCCGCAAGACTACAGTTGCTGTCAAGGTAGACTTCCAGCGTGCGGACGTAACTTGTTCCGTAGTCCCTGTCGCTGTCGGCTAACACTCCAAGCACCGACCTGCAGTAGCTTTTCAGCGATTCATCGCCGACGTTTATCAGCAGGCTGATGATACCGAGGTCAGCAAAAAAGTAGATGCTCACATCGTCCTTGTTCTTTTCGGAGTGGGAGAGCGCACGGCGCGCTTCAGCATAGCTGCTGCGTATCTCGGTCAGGTTAGTGCCGACCCTGCCGACGCCGCCTCGCAGACGGTAGTCCTTATGCTTGCGCATGAATTCCGCACCGAAACTGCGTATTTTGCTGCACAGCTCCGAAGCAGACGAGTTATCCGCGCAGGATATGTAATAGAATATCTCGTCCATATAGATGCAGGATACAACACTGTGCTTAGTTATGCGCAGGTAGTCCTCCATCTCCTTTTCCAGGCGGGTCATGAGGTTGTCGTAGTCGATACGCTGGTAGGTGGAATCTCCGCGAAAATCCGGGCGGAGTATCATTATCGCGGCCGGTTTGCTGAGGTCTGCTCCGCAATGTACACCCATCTGCCGGACTGTTTCCTGCGAGATATTACGGGAGAACAGCAGCTCTGAAAAGAATCCGGCGGAGCTGCGCTCTTTAAGCTGATTCGTTATTATCGTGTCGGCTATCTCGCGGGTGACGTCCACTAGCCTCAGTTCCCATGGCATGCGGTACAGCGGCATGTTGAGCTCGTTTGCGAGCCGTATCATGCGTGGCGGGATGCTGCTTATGTGGTCAGGGCTGCACAGCACGACTACGCCAGCGGTGCCGTTGTGTGAGCATTCTTCCAGCAGACTGCACAGCTGGTCATCGGAAAGGCGCTCGCCCATTCCGGTTATGAACACCAGCTCGCCGCCGTGTACCCATTCGCTGACGTGTTCCGCCTGGTTGATGTACACCCAGGTTATGTTGTGGTCCAGCCCGCCTCTGCCGCCGACGAGTTCTATTGACGCGAAGCATTTCAGCTCTGAAAGGTTGCTGCATTTTATGTTCAATCTTTTCCACACCTCCGGTCTGGAACTTATAATGTATCCAGGTAATTATATCATTTTCCGGGCGATGTGTCAAGAATGAACGCCTGACTGAGGCGTCGTGTTTACTTTCCCTGATTCCTGTTTTTCCGGCGCAGCAGCTGCGGGTTGGCGCCGATTCCCCAGTTCCAGTCCGGGAATGGCATTGTCTTGAGCATCATTTCGCCGAAGTAGTTGGAGTTCAGCATTGAGTTTTCCATAACGTTCATCTGTTCTTCCTGCGAAAGATTTTTGTTATCCTTGGCCTTGCGGAACTCCCTGTGCGTGTCCCAAGCCTGATCTATCAGCGCCTGGGCTGTATCGTCATTCCATTCGTCGTCTTCAAGCAGGCGGTTTTCGTCGATGGTACTGAGCGCTTTTTTCACGTTGTTAAGACGGGTTATCGCGGCGTTTATCTCATCATCCCCGATCAGATCCTTGAGCGCATACCGCATCATTTCCGGGTCGAGCGCCTTGACGCGTTCCGCAAGATTCTTATCCATATATGCCATTGTCCATTCGCCGGTCTGGATGTTGTATATGCTGCGGTTGTTGCCGCTGGCTTTGTAGAAATCGCTGTGCTCGTTGAGACCGAAAGCGCCGTCGTTGTCTATGCCCTGTACGTCTGAAAGCTCTCCGCCTTTGTTGGCTGACACCATGTAATTTCCGCTGTGTCTGTCCAGCTGACCGCAGATAACATCCAGAACCTGTAGATTGCACATATCACGCTGGAATTTTCCGGTGGCGTTGACGGTTATGTCAGGTATTTCAGCATTGAGCGAATAATTAACAGTTTTGCCCGCTTTGGATTTCTCGGCGTAATTCAATCCTGAATCCTCGCCCCGGGCTTTCTGCATGAGATTACCGCGGATGCTGGTGCCGGTGGCTTCGTCGAATATCTCGGCAGTCTCGGATTTGGCTACCAGCCCGTCAAGACCAAGCATAGCCGCAACGCGGCTGGTCGCGACGTTTCGCTTTGTCATGTTGATTTTCTCGTCGTTGTTTCCAATCTTCATGTGTGGGAGCAGTGCGCTGACTGTGGTGCTGACGCCTGAAAGCTGGCTGTTGATGGACGTCATCGCCAGTTTGCCCTCCTCTGACAAGCCATTGAAGTTCTGCGATATATTTGCGTCTGTCTTATTTGCAGTTGCAGCCCATTTGCTGATCAGCTGTTTGTCCTTTTTCGTTAGCTTGGGGAAGCGTTTCATGGCGTTTGCCACTATCTTTTCAGCGGTAGAAGATTTCGACATATCTATCTCGTCCTCAGGTTTAAAGTAATGCACATCTGCCAGCGCAACGTCCTGATCTCCGGCGCTTTTCACCTGGATATCGCTTCCGGACAGCTTGTAGACCTCGGAAGCCTGCCCTCCGGTGGCTTTTCCTATTGCGTAGAAGTCCTTTGCTTTCAGGTGTATGGTACGGCTCTGGTTCAGAAGCTCGTTCCAGCTTTTCTGGCTCTGCTGTTCCGGCGTGAGGGAGCAGAAATCCGTCTGCACGGCGCTCAGCGCGACAAGGTCGGAGCTGGCACGGGTCTGTATCTGTTTCACAAGTTCCTTACGGTGCGCTCCGGCACTGGTTTTCGCGTCGCGGGAAGTGTACGCTTCGCAGGCGGCGATAAGCTGGTTATAGTGCTCGTTCATTTCTACAAGGTTCTTGTGATTGGCTGTGACATCGTTTGAGAAATTCTTGCTCATTGCGGTGTTGAGCCTGTTCAGACTGCTTATCACATCATTATAATATTGTGAATTCTCTTTTTTGAAAAGACCGCCTTTTTTGCTGTTTCTCAGCTCGGTGTAAAGCTCGGCAAGCCCTGTGCGGGTCATAGCCGGAGCGTTTTGCAGCTCCTCCATGTCCCGGGCGTTTTCCTCAGGAGTTTCAACTCTCCCGGTATTTGCGGACCTCTGGTCTACAAACTCTCCGAAAATCGGGAGACTCTGTCCCCCGGACTGGGCGACCGGCGAAGCGTACTGCTGCATTGCCTGATTCCCGAGTCGGGAAGCCTGCTCCATTACGCCGGTCTGTTCTGCCGGAGCTGCCGGCAGGCTAGCTGCCTGGTCCGGTCTGCTTTTCTTGCTGCGCAAAAATTTCCAACCACTCATTCGTTACTCTCCTATTGATTCATACGATTACCATGACATGCACATTATCCTGCTGCATGCTTTATATGTTGTTCTGGGCTATTTCAGTAATTATAACATATTTTGCTAGAAAATGCAATAGATGATCGTGTGTTATTTGATAGTTTTATTCTATGTGATTATTTGTTTTCTGTATAGCTATGTATATCAAAATGATATGCATGACATTTCAAAAAAAGATTATACATTTTTTTACTATTGTATTATAATATTAAAGGCGAAACTATAACCATATTTATACAGAATGAGAAGTATTGCATGGGGGCATGGTCATGAAACTGGATGAATTCCACGGGCAGATGTCCGATAAATTCAGGTCGGCAGTGTTCATCATACTTTCCGGAGGATTTCAGGACGCATACACCTACTGCTGCCGCGGAGGAGTTTTCGCAAACGCTCAGACCGGCAACATAGTTTTGATGTCGTCGGCGCTGTTCCGTGGAGATTGGGGAAGCGTTGTGAAGTACCTGGTCCCGATACTGGCGTTTCTGATTGGCATTGCAGTAGCGGAGCTCGTTCATGTGCACTACCGGAAGCAGGAGAAAATACACTGGCGGCAGATCGTGCTTATCGAGGAAATATTGCTGCTGTTCGCGGTGGGGTTCATCCCGGAGGGTCTTAACCCGCTTGCCAATGCTCTGGTATCGTTCGTGTGCGCGCTCCAGGTGCAGACATTCCATAAGATACACGGACAACCATATGCAAGCACGATGTGTATTGGAAACATGCGCAGCGGCATGGAGTCGCTGGTCGCGTACTTCCGCAGCCATGACCGGGAAACGTTGGAGAGATCGCTGACCTACTTCGGCGTGATAGGCGTGTTTGCAGCGGGAGCCGGGTTTGGCAGCGTGCTTTCCACGGCGATAGGTAGCGGCGCTGTCTGGGTATGCTGCGGGCTTCTTGGGGTAAGCTTCTGCCTGATGTTCATTCGTGAAAAACAGGAGCAGTGACAATCACCGCCTTGGCGGTTTACATAGATACAGACAGAAAGGAGAAAAAATATGAGTAAAAGAAAGCGTGCAGTGTTCATCGCCGTATGGGTCGCGCTGATGGTAATTACGCTTGTTGCGGCGCTCCTTGTGGGCGGCAGTGGCGAGTCGGAGTCCATCAAGGTGGTCATGCGCGACGCTGTGCTGCACGGGACGAACAAGGTGAGCCTGTTCGGGATAAAGGACGTTAATCCTGCGTACATATCATCATTGATAGTCTGCGGAGTTATCCTTGTCGCGGCGGCTGTTATCCGGATATTCGTCATACCAAGATTCAAAATGGTGCCGGGAAAGTTCCAGATGCTGCTTGAGCAGCTCGTCGGATTTTTCGATAACCTCGCCAAGACCAGCAGTCCGCACAGGAATTCGTTCCTCGGGGCTTATGTATTCGCCGCAGGCGTTTACATCTTCATCGGGACGCTGTTCGAGCTGTTCGGCATTCAGGCGCCGACGACCGTGGGAGGTACGATATCTCTGCCGGCTCCGCTGTCGGATATTAACGCGGCGATAATGCTCGGCTGCCTGTCCTACCTTGTGATACTGAGCGGAGGTATCGCGGGCGCGAAGATAAAGGGCGTGGGGAGGACTCTCAAGGAATTCTCGCTGCCCATCTCGATGAGTTTCCGACTTTTCGGCGCGCTGCTCAGCGGTCTGCTGGTAACGGAGCTCGTTTATTACAACATCAGCCTGAGCTTTGTTCTCCCGGTTTTCGTGGGGATAATGTTCACGCTGCTGCATGCGCTCATTCAGGCGTATGTACTTACGATGCTGACGGCGATGTTCTACGGAGAGGTATCCGAGCCGCCGCTCAAGTCAGCTAAAAAGTTCATTGCAAAATCAACTAACAAATAAAAATAACACAGAACAAATGGAGGAAACGACCATGAAGAGATCAGTTAAGAAATTAGTAGTATGCGGTATCATTGCGCTGATGGTATGCGCACTTTGCAGCCTTGTCGCATTTGCGGCAGCCGACAAGCCCGAGCCTGCTCCCCAGGACGGCTCTAGCGTATCCGAGGAGGTTCAGGACAACGCCGCTGATTCCACCGGCAGCAAGGCCATCGCAGCAGGTATCTGCGTAGGTATCGCAGCATGCGGCGCAGGCATAGGCATGGGCCTTACAACGGCGAAGTCCTCCGAGGGCATTTCCCGTCAGCCCGAGGCAGCGGACAAGATACGTACCAACATGATGCTGGGTCTGGTGTTCATCGAAACCGCGATCATTTACGCACTGGTAGTTGCAATACTTATCATATTCGTACTGTAAGGGGGTAATTTTATGGGTATCCCTCTGAATGTAGACTGGCAGCAGATACTGCTGCACCTGTTCAACTTCATAATTCTCGCCGGAGGACTGTGGCTGCTGCTTTACAAGCCGGTGAAGAATTTCATGGCAAAGCGCGAGGCTTACTACAAGGATATGGACAAGGCGGCCGCAGACAAGCTTGCGGCGGCTGAGGAAGAACAGCAGAAGTACTCCGGGCTCATCGAGAAAGCGCAGGACGAGGCTGCCGAGCTGAAGAAGAAAGCGATGGCGGACGCAGACTCCGCTGCAAAGTCTCACCTCGCCGAGGCGGAGCAGGAAAAGCAGCGCATACTCGACGACGCAAAGCGTGCCGCGCAGGCTGAAAAGACCAAGGTACTCCAGGAGGCAAACGCCCAGATAGAGGAAATGGTATCCGCTGCGGTAGACAAGCTGCTGGTACCCGCCGGGAGCGCTTACGACAGCTTTGACAGCGCTGAGCCTGACGATTCCGGAAAGGAGTAATGACTGATGACAGAACACGAGATCAGAAAAGTCGAGGTCGAAGCGTTCGTCTACAGCCGTGAAACTCCCACGGACGAACAGCTCAAAAAGGTACAGGATTTCCTTGAGAAGAAGTACGGCGCCGCAGTAGCCGTCGTTCCTAAGCAGGACGACAGCGTGCGGGACGGCTTCCGTATCGAGATAGGCACTTCCACCTACAAGTGGAACCTCGACCGCATTTTCGACTGGAGCGCCGAGGGACGTGCAAAGCAGCTCAAGGAGAGCATTTCCGAGGCTATCCGCGGCAAGCAGGACGTCCTGCCGATGATACGCCAGGCGATAGAGGATTTCGAGCCGGTACCCCGCGATGAGGAGGTCGGCACGGTGCTGACCGTCGGCGATGGTATCGCTACGATAAGCGGACTTGAGGACGCAGAGTACGGCGAGATACTGCTGTTCGAATGCGGTATCAAGGGCATGATACTCGACCTCAAGGAGGACGAGATAGGCTGCGTTATCTTCGGCGACGAGAGCGAGATAACCGAAGGCAGCATGGTGCGCCGCACCAAGAAGGTCGCAGGTCTTCCGGTGGGCGAAGCGTTCATGGGACGCGTTATCAACGCCCTCGGCGAGCCTGTGGACGGCAAGGGTCCGATAGCCCAGGACGACTACTATCCGATAGAGAACCCCGCGCCGGGCATCATCGACCGCCAGCCGGTCAACCGCCCGATGGAAACCGGACTTCTCTCGATAGATTCGATGTTCCCGATAGGCAGGGGACAGCGTGAGCTGATAATCGGCGACCGCCAGACCGGCAAGACCGCGATAGCGCTTGACACTATCCTCAACCAGAAGGGCAAGGGAGTTGTCTGCATTTATGTCGCGATAGGTCAGAAAGCGTCCTCAGTGGCGCAGCTTGCCGAGAATCTCCGTAAGCACGGCGCGATGGATTACACGATAATCGTCAACGCGACGGCGAGCGATTCCGCTACGCTGCAGTATATCGCGCCCTATTCCGGCTGCGCGATGGGCGAATATTTCATGAACCACGGAAAGGACGTTCTGATAGTCTACGACGACCTTTCCAAGCACGCAGTGGCATACCGTACGCTTAGTCTGCTGCTGGAGCGTTCCCCGGGACGTGAGGCGTACCCCGGCGACGTATTCTACCTGCATTCAAGACTGCTGGAGCGTTCCGCGCATCTTTCCGACGCGCTGGGCGGCGGCAGCATGACCGCCCTCCCGATAGTAGAAACTCAGGCGGGCGACGTTTCCGCTTATATCCCTACGAATATAATCTCCATCACTGATGGTCAGATATTCCTTGAAAGCGACCTGTTCCATTCCGGTCAGCGTCCGGCGGTAAACGTCGGTCTGTCGGTATCCCGTGTCGGCGGCGCTGCTCAGACCAAGGCGATGAAGAAAGCCACCGGCGCTATCCGTCTGGACCTCGCGCAGTACCGCGAGATGGAAGTATTCATGCAGTTCTCCAGCGACCTGGACGAAGCAACCAAGAAACAGCTCCGTTACGGTCAGGGTCTGATGAGATTACTCCGCCAGAAGCAGTACAATCCCTACAAGCAGCATGAGCAGGTCATCCTGCTGACCGCCGCTATGGGGCACATCTTCCAGGACGTTCCGGTGGACAAGATACCGCAGTTCAGCCGCGACCTGCTTGACGCTGCGGCGTCTGAGCTGCCCGACCTCTGTGAGAAGATAGACCGCACGGGTGAAACCTCCGAGGAGGAGAGAGAATCGCTGCTGGGATTCGCAAAGCGCTTTCTGGAGCGTAACAGCGGTTAAGGCGGTGCGCTATGGCTAACACGAAAGAGATAAAGGACCGCATAAAAAGCGTCCGTGATACTCAGAAGATAACCAACGCGATGTACCTGATAGCCTCCACGAAAATGCGCAAGGCGAAATCCGAGCTCGACCACACCCGCCCCTACTTTGAGGCGATAAAGGGCGAGATAAAGCGTATCTTCCGTACCGCAAAGGAAGTGGAGAGCCAGTATTTCTATCCCGAGGACAGCATGCACACGCTGACCGGCACCTACGCCTGCCTGGTGGTGACTGCGGATAAGGGACTTGCCGGGATGTACAACCAGAACGTCATCCGCGAGGCTGAAAAGCTGCTCAGGGAGCACCCTGACACGAAGCTGTTCGTTGTCGGGGAGTATGGCAGGCAGTACTTTGCGCACCACGGCGTCCCGGTAGAGCGAAGTTTCCTTTACACGGCGCAGAATCCTACGATGCAGCGCGCCCGGGAGATAAGCTCGATACTGCTGGAGATGTTCGAGCGACAGGAGGTTTGCAAGATATTCGTGGTGTACACGGATATCAGGAACGGCATGTTCGAGGAGGCAAAGTCCGAAAGACTGCTGCCGTTCCATCGCAGGACATTTGCGGACAACACCACTGAAAAGGCGATAACCAAGCCGTTTGAGTTCACACCGTCGGTAAACGCAGTGCTGGATACGCTGGTGCCCAGTTACGTTTCGGGCTACATTTACAGCGCGCTGGTAGACAGCTTCTGCGCGGAGCAGAACGCGCGAATGACCGCGATGAACTCCGCGAACCAGAACGCTGAAAAGCTGCTCGGGGAACTGTCCGTGCAGTACAACCGCTCAAGACAGGCTGCGATAACGCAGGAGATAACCGAGATATCCTCCGGCGCAAAGGCGCAGAAACGCAAGCTGGCAAAGAAGAAAAGTGAGGAGGCGTGCGGACATTGAACACAGGCAAGATAACACAGATATCCGGACCAGTTATAGATTGCAGATTCGCTCCGGGCGAGCTGCCTAAGATAAAAGAGGCGCTGACCGTCACCGTAAGGGGTAAGCAGCGCGTAATGGAAGTCGCACAGCACACAGGCAAGGACAGGGTCCGCTGCATACTGCTGGGCGCAAGTGAGAACCTCGCAAGAGGAATGGAAGTCACCGCGACCGGAAAGACGATAAGTGTGCCGGTCGGCGACCGCACTCTTGGGCGCATGTTCAACGTGCTCGGAGAGCCGATAGACGGCGAGGGCGATATCGCTGACGGTGAGCGCTGGGAGATACACCGCAAGGCTCCGGGATTCGAGGAGCAGCAGCCGGTGGCGCAGGTCCTGGAAACCGGCATCAAGGTAATAGACCTGCTGGAGCCGTACCCCAAGGGCGGTAAGATAGGTCTGTTCGGCGGCGCGGGCGTCGGCAAGACGGTGCTTATCCAGGAGCTTATCCACAACGTTGCGATGGAGCACGGCGGCTATTCGGTATTCACCGGCGTGGGCGAGCGCAGCCGTGAGGGTAACGACCTCTGGAATGAGATGCGCGAGAGCGGCGTTTCCGATAAGACGGCGCTGGTATTCGGTCAGATGAACGAGTCCCCGGGCGTGCGTATGCGCGTTGCGCTTTCCGGACTTACCATGGCGGAGTACTTCCGCGACGTCCAGCATAAGGACGTGCTGCTGTTCATCGACAACATATTCCGTTTCGTACAGGCAGGCTCGGAGGTCTCCACGCTGCTGGGCAGAATGCCGTCAGCGGTAGGTTATCAGCCGACTCTTTCCGAGGAGATGGGCGCTCTCCAGGAGCGTATCACTTCCACGCGCAGCGGCTCTGTTACGTCGGTTCAGGCGGTTTACGTTCCGGCGGACGACCTTACCGACCCGGCTCCGGCGACCACGTTCACCCATCTGGACGCGACAACGGTACTCAGCCGTAAGATAGCCGAGCAGGGTATCTATCCGGCGGTAGACCCGCTCGCCTCTACATCTAGAATACTCGAGGCGGATATTGTCGGCGCAGACCATTACGAAACCGCGCGTACCGTCCAGGAGATACTCCAGAAGTACAACGAGCTGCAGGATATCATCGCGATACTTGGTATGGATGAGCTTTCCGACGAGGATAAGCAGGTCGTTACCCGTGCGAGAAAGATACAGCGTTTCCTGGCGCAGCCGACCCACGTTGCGGAGAAATTCACCGGCATTCCGGGTATTTACGTTCCGCTTGCGGACACGATAAAGGGATTCCAGGCGATAATCTCCGGCGATATGGATAAGTATCCGGAGGCTGCGTTCTACAATGTCGGCACCATCGACGATGTAATCGAGAAGGCTGCAAAGCTGTAAGGAGCGTGCCATGAACACATTCAAAACGCACATACTGGCTGCGTCGAACACGTTCTATGAGGGCGAGTGCGAGTCGCTGGTCATTCCGACTGCGGACGGTCAGTACGGCATACTTGCGGGGCACTGCGACATTATCAGCGCAGTAGTCCCGGGGATAATGACATATCGTATACCCGGCGGGGAGAACCAGATAGCTGCGGTGTCCTCCGGTCTTGTAAAGGTGGAGGACGGCGAGGTGCTGGTGCTGGTGGATTCCGCAGAGCGTCCCGAGGAGATAGACGAAAACCGCGCCCGGGAGGCGGCTGCGGCGGCTAAGGAGGCTATCCTCCAGAAACGCAGCATACGCGAGTTCCACGCGGCGCAGATGACTCTTGCAAGAGCCACCATGCGGCTGAAAGTCAAGAGCATAAATCAGTAGCCATAAATACAACCCGTCAGGAATGCGTCTGAGTATTCCTGACGGGCTTTTTGTTTATTTCAGTATCATGCGTTCCAGCTCACGGCCGGCGGCGCTCATTGATTGTTTTTTTCGTTTCAGCAGGCATATCTTCCTTACCGGGACTTCCTCTTTGAGGTCAAGCCGGAATATCCCCTGATTGGGGTAATTCTCAAGGAACTGTTCCGGAACGAATCCGATCCCGAGGTTGTTGTTGACCATTGGGAGCACCATGTCAGCCGTCGCCGCCTCGATATCCGGCGAGAATGAGCAGTCGTTTTGCCTGAACCATTCCGAGTATATTTCGTAGGTCTTGGTCTGCTTGAACAGCGATATGAGAGGGTATTTCGTGAGCTCCGACAGCGTGACCTGTCTTCCGGAAAGCTCTGAAAAAGCCTTTCCGCAGACAGGTATCTCGTGTATTTCGCATATCTCTCTTGAGGCGATGAGCTCAGTGTCGCTTGTGGGGGTAGTCACCACTCCGAGGTCAACAAGACCGTGTTTCAGTGCAGATATCGCCTGGGGAGTGGAGTGGTTGAATATCCTTATGAGTATCCCGGGGTATTTCTGTCGGAAGTCCTTGAGCACCGGCAGCAGGAAACATCTCAGCGCTATCTCGCTTGCTCCTATCGTCACTACGCCCTTGGCTAGGGTCCTTTCAAGTGACAGCTCCTCCTCGCCGTACTGTATCTGTTCAACGGCGGCGGCAACATGTGAGAACAGCTTTTCGCCCTCGGGAGTAAGCTCCACGCCCTTGCGCGACCTCACGAAAAGCGTGCAGTTAAGCTCGCTCTCCAGGTTCTTTATTGTCCGGGATATGTTGGGCTGATTGTTCATCAGAGCCTCCGCTGCCTGGGATATACTGCCGTACTTTGCAACATAGTAAAACACGCGATAATAGTCAAAACTGATATACATATAATTTCTCCGCTCTGTTATTAGTTCCATACAGATATTATATAATAATTCCGCTGTTCTGTCAAGCTTTTGAATTGCAGTTGCCAGAAATGGAATAAAGCGTATATATGCGTGGCGAAATGTTATTTATTAGTTATAAATCATAGGTTAAATATGTGAATATAACTTTTCCGCCGACCATCCGTGCCGCGCGCACAGCGTAAGGCCACGGTGAAGTTAATACCGTGTGCGCATGTGCGCTGTTTTTTAGAATGCGAGTTAGTTTTGTGTAACAGACTGTTCCTTTACGGGACCTAATTTCATGTAGCTTTGAGTTATCTATTACACAATAATAAAAGTGAGATCATCCGTCTGATGACCTCACTTTTTTCATTATTGCTGTTTAGAATCAGGCTTTTTGCAGAATCTCGCGATCACGGAAAGCATCTTTTCAAGCTCAAGCGGTTTCGAGAGGTGTGCGTTCATTCCTGCCTGGCGTGTGCGCTGGATATCCTCGTAGAATGCGTTTGCGGTCATGGCGATTATCGGGATGTCCGCTGCGTAGGGGCGGGGCAGTGCGCGTATTTCGCGTGTTGCCGCAAGTCCGTCAACATTCGGCATCATCACATCCATCAGAATGACGTCGAAAGTGTTCGGAGGATTATTTGCGAAAAGTTCTACCGCCTGTTTTCCGTCTACTGCCTCGGTTATTATTGCGCCGTTTTCTTCAAGGAGCGTATGCGCTATCTCGCGGTTAAGACTATTATCCTCTGCAAGCAGTATCCGTATGCCGTGTATATCTGCGTTTCCAACGGGTTCCAGCGTGTCCGCGACATCAGCATTGTCCGTTATCTCAAACGGGATAGTTACGGTGAATTTGCTTCCGACGCCCTTTTCGCTCTCTATTTCAAGAGAGCCGTTCATTTTGTCGATAAGGGATTTCACTATGGACATTCCAAGTCCGGTGCCCTGGTAGAAGCTTCGTGCGTCATGCTGTTCCTGCGAGAACGGTTCGAAGATGTGCCGGAGGAATTCTTTGCTCATTCCGATACCGGTATCGGATATAGTACAGCGGTAAGTGATGTACTTTTCATTTGCCGAAACTGTTTCTATACGGCATGTAACTGAACCGCCCGTTGTACTTTATTGCGTTGTCGATGATGTTCAGGAATATCTGCCGCACATGCAGCGGGCTGCCATAAACGTACGTGGAGGCTATATTCGGAGCGCAGTTCTCATGTACCAGCTTTATTCCGGATTCTGCCGCGCGCATTTCACTGATGGTGAGTATCTCATCAGCCATTTCCGAAAGGCTGAATGGTTCGTGAGCGAGGGTGACATTCTGGTCGTCCAGCTTGTTGAGCTCAGGGACGTCGTTTATCAGCGACATCAGGTGCAGCCGCAGCGGTAGTACCTTGTTCCGAGTTCCTTGTGCTCCCAGCGGAAAACGATAGTCGTCTTATCTCCCTGGGCGAGTTTCTGTACGGATTCCCGCAGCAGATTGATATCATCTGGCAGAACACGGTCTGTAAGTTTTGTCAGCATCTCATCTGAGGAAAGCTCGTTATCGATACCAAGTATGCGCTGCATGGATGAGCTTAGCAGCATTTTGGTAGCTGCGTTCTTGCGGAATTCAAGCCGCCACTGACCGATATCCGCAGACATCAGTGTATTCTGGGTGTCGGTGTCCGCGAAGGATTCGTTCTGGACATCGTCCAGCCAGTACAGCACGTGAAATTCTTCGGCAGAGTGCCGCGTACAGACGAGATTCACCTCTACCTAGCGGTATTCGCCGTTGCAGGTATGTCTGATACGGAACGAGAATTTAACGCCCTCTTTGTTGAGGTTGTTTCTGTACCATTACAGCGAGGTGAATTTGTTGAAAGTTTCCCGGTCGTCGGGATAGACAAAGTTTCCTGCGTAGCCGAGGTTATCCTGGGTGTAGGAGCCGGTAGGTTTGGTCAGCATTTCCTCGCGGCAGTCGTCTCCGTAGAGGTTCTGCACGATGTATCTGTCGGCAAGTACGTCTATCCATATCGTGTTGGAATACACATTACCGAATCCCTTGAAGAGCATTTCACGGATTATTGCGTTGTCGGACCTGCTGCCGTTGAGGTCGAAAATCTCTTGATGGTATGCGGAAAAGTGAAGCTTCGTTATGCGGTTTCCCGATTTTTCCTCCGGGTAAACTGTAGCGGTGAGCCAGTCGAAATCCTTTCCGGAATTTATTCTGAACTGGAACTCGTATTTATCTTTGGTTTTTAGGCAGTTTAATAGATTGTCGATCTGCATCTGGCTTTTGAACGACTCAAGATCTATGTAATATATGTTGTCGTTTTCACAGCATATTCTGAGCAGTTCGGCCCAGCTGAGCTCATTTTGTTCAACTATGGACGAGCGGATAACATGGCAGGAGAGCGTGCTCAGGTCAAGCACGACGTCCTCTGTTATTTTTCGGGGTTTTGCAGTTGCACTCATGTTTAATTGCCCTCCCGTTCGTTTTTTGTTCTGACACATGCATTTCTATCTATACTGCTGGATAGTACTTTCGTTAATTATATTATTTAAACTGAATCTGACATTGTCAATAGAAAAGTGGACAAAATAGAAGTATAGTCTTGAAAAATAGTAAAAGCGGCATTTTTCGACCTGTAAAAAATGTTCTGTTGTATAATATTTGCGGGGGGTATCTGTTCATGAATACGGTTCGGACGCTGTGTAATGGTTTTCTTATTTTACAACGCGGTTCTTTATCTTTACCGTTTTTTTGTAGATAAGCAGCGATATCACCGCAGTAACTAGTTCCGTCACCCAGAAAGCATTCCATACTCCGTTCGCTTCAAAAAAGCGGCTCAGCACGAACGCCACCGGAATGATTATCACGATGAATCTGCACAGCGATATCATCAGCGAGGGAATACCTTTTCCGAGTCCCTCCAGCGCTCCGGACGCAGTGACAGAAACAGACGATACGATGAATCCCGCGCTGATGATCCGGAGGGCTGTTTCGCCGGCGGTGATGGTCGCAGGGTCGCTTGCGAACAATCCGATGAGCTGACCGGGGATCATCAGGCATATCACGGTGCCTATAGTCATGATCACGCAGCTCATTATCAGAACGATTCGGAAAAGCTGACTCACACGTTTGTATTCGCCCGCGCCGTAGTTATATCCTATAAGCGGGCGCATTCCCTGGATAAGTCCGCTTGCGGGAAGATACAGGAACGTTTGCAGCTTGTAGTAGATCCCGAGCACCAGTACGTTCACTTCCGAAAAAGCTGCTAGAATCGCGTTGAGAGCGGATATCAGTATTGATGGAAGTGCGAGATTCAGCGCGGCAGGAATACCGATGGAATACAGCCTGCCTATCATTCTGCCGTCAGGCCTGATGTGCTTTCTACTGAGTTTCACGCTGATGGGACGGGCAAAGAACATCACGATATAGACTGCAAGGGAAATAGTCTGCCCTATTCCCGAGGCGAGAGCAGCGCCCTTTATGCCCATTTCCGGGAACCCCCAGCCGAATATCATCATAGGGTCGAGAATTATGTTTATAATGCATCCTGACATGAGGCTCACCATTGAAACCTTCATGCGGCCGACAGCCTGAAAGATCTTCTCAAAAGCAAGCCCCAGGCTGATTATTGTCGAGAACATGAACGCTATGTTGGAGTATCTTACGCCAAGTTCAATCACATCCTGGTCAGACGTGAACGCTCCAAGGAACGTCGGCATTATCAGAATGCTGACGATCGTGAGGATAATGCCGTGGATAGCCGCAAGTATCACTCCGAGAGTGGCTGCGCGGTCGGCGCGCTCTTTGTCGCCTGCTCCGGAGTAGAACGCGATAACTGCGTTTATTCCTACTCCAAAGCCGATACACACTGCGTTGATGAAGTTCTGCACAGGAAAAACCAGCGAAAGCGCAGTCATGGCGTTTTCGCTTATTTTGGCGACGAAAAAGCTGTCGATTATGTTGTATAGCGAATTGACGAGCATCGAAACGACCATCGGCAGCGCCATTGAAATAAGCAGCGGCAGCACCGGGCGTTCTTTCATAAAGGTGTTGTCCATTTTACCTCCTGTCCGGTCTATTGCACAAAAAAAGCCGCACAGCGTGAGCTGTGTGGCGAAAAGGTGAACGAGTCCGGAAAAATCCACATCTTAATTTTACGTTGCCTATTATAGCATACCAGGCTGATATTGTCAAGTGTGAAAATCATACAAAAGTGACCCCGCAGACATGTGCGGGGTCGTTCTTGAGTTACAGATTTTCATCGATCCACTTTGCGCGGTTATTGATGAACTTACGGAGATACAGCACCTGGTCGAGATAGGTGTTGTAGTTTTTCATCGTAAGTGGCTGGAATCCGTTGGCTATTCCGAGGGTGTTCCATATCTCGAAATTTTCTTCTGCGGATGGCATTACGAGAGGCTTGTAGGCGTCTATCGTGCCAAGCGCGGTATTCACCATCGTATCGCGGACTTCATTCCAGCGTGCGCGCGCTTTGCTGCGGAAATTCTCGTCCGTCATGAGGTAGTTGAACCAGGTAACGCCGATATAGCTGCTGCTGTCCATGCTGCCTATCGTAGCCCAGTCGTCGTATCTCGGGTTATCCATGTACATGTTGCCGAATGCCAGGTCGAAATCCCATATCGGACCCATTTCCAGGCGGCTCAGCGTGGGCTTAGTGATATAGCAGCTGCGGCGGAAGCAGGAATCCAGATTATATGTCAGCTCGTGGACAAGGAACCAGTCGATGAACGTATCGACATTGATGTACTTTCCGTAGTTGTCGAGCGTTGTTATTGCCGTGTCAGCCTTGCACATGTAGTCATAGATGAAGTCGAAGTGTTTCTGCGTCCACTGGTAGTCCGCCTGAGGATCCTCCTCTGTGTCGGGACTCTTTATCTTGATGTTGACTCCGCAGCCGGAAGGGAGATTGAAGTAGTTCCAGCCCTCTTTGTCAACGTTGGGGTCGGCGCCGCCGATTTCAAGCAGGTAGCCTGTCTCGACATTCGCAAGGCTGTCGTCTATCGCGAGCCGTGAGGTTTTAACTTCAAGCTGTTCGCCTAGGGTATACACGCCCTGGTAAATTCCGTTCATGTAGACATCCACCGGGATAGCATGCGGAACGAACCGAAATGTTCCCAGCGAGCGCGCCATTTCGAACGCGGTAGTATTCCTCAGCAGGGATTCGTCGGCGTAGTTTGCCAGCAGCACCCAGCGTTTCGCTTCGGACATCCCCAGCAGTGAGGTCTTGTCATCCAGCTTTATTTTGTACGGCTTTTTGGGCCATTCCCAGGTGGAGTGACCTCTGCCGCGAATCTTTCCGGTGAGGACCTCGGTGCTTTCGTATTTTCCATCAGTCATACCTGCGTCTATCTGCACTGTACAGTCAGCGTATTCGTCCTTGGCGAGCGATGCGGGGTCGTCGGCGGTGAGGTAGACTGCGGGTATCAGCTTATCTGTCTCCTGCCCGAAGCTGCCGGGTATTTCGCGGGTCATGACGCTCCAGCCCTCAGACCTCGGAGTATAGTTCGTGGGGATATACTCATCAGAGATGGGGATAACGCGTCCGTCTCCGTCACGTGTGTATTTATCAGCGCTTTCCGTTTCCGGCTTTGAGCAGCCGACGAGCAGCATAACGGCTGCAAGGGCTGCGGCGCAGGTCTTTCTGAGATTCACAAAAAAGCACCTCCGGCAGAATTGGTTCTCTAACACTAATTATATACTATTCTCTATTTTATGTCAACAGTCTTTGAAAAATTTGTATAATTTAAACAATATGCCCCTCCTGTTATGTGTAAAATAACGCACTAAGTCCCGAAACACAACGTTCCGGGACTGTCAACTATTTTATGATGGAATTTCCGCTTATCAGGGTGAGTACGCCGTCCACAAATGCAGCGGCTGTGTAGCCGGTGCGGTCGTCGTAGAGCGTGTGCAGGCTGCGTGAGCGTCCAAGCTCCGCAAATTCGTCAACAACGGAAACGCCGTCAAAGTACCTATAAGCTGCACCGGAGCAGTCTGTCCCATTGATAATGAAGCAGTTCACGCCGTCAAATCGGAAGCTTTCCAGCTCGGAGGCGCTCAGCGCCTTGGCGAAGCTATCCGCCTGGACTGTTTTGCCGTTTTCAAGCTTATAAAGCGTCAATGTAAGTCCGGTTCTGCCGACTGCGCCGCAGAGTGCGTATTCTCCGTTTACCGCTCCCTCGGCTGACGTAAGGTCGAGTGCTTTAGGGGAGGAGGGGTCGCTGATATCTGCCGCCATCACGGTGGAGCCGTTGTTCCCGACGTATACTATGTTGTCGCTTATCCGCAGTCGATCTACTTCTCCGCCGGTGGTGAACGCTCCGAGCGGCTTCAGGTCGCTTCCGCGGAGGTACACGGTAACTCCGCCGTCGGATTTTTCCGCGTCAGCAACTACGCCGTTTCCGGCTGCACATGCAGTGACCTCCGGAACGGCTATGCTGGTAAGCTCCCCGCCGTCCATGGTGATGAGCACAGAGCCATTTTCAGCGTCCATTGCGGCGGTCAGGAACTCCGCACCGCTGTACACAGGAGCGCCCAGCGCAGCAAGATGATTCAGCTGTTCGCCCGATTCGGCGGAATATTCTCCCCAGACCGCGTAGCTGCATCCGTTAGCCGAGCCGTTCACTGCTATTTCAGCAGGTGAGAGCGCGGAAACCTCTCCATTTTTCGAGGTCCACGGGAGGTATTCCAGCGTGTCGTCAACTGTGAATGATTTCGTGAATCCCGGTGTGTAGACGCTGCCAAGGCGGACGATATTATCATCGCAGAAAATATCCGTAAGCGTTCCGGACTGCCCGGAGCGCCAGTTCTCGCCGTTTTCGTCAAGTCCCATCAGACCGCATTCAGTCTCACCGGAATAAACTGCGGTCACGCCCGAGTCGTTCTGCATTACCTTTACGAATTCAGCGCCGTCCGGCGGAATTATCTGCGCCGTAAGCACGCCGGAATCCAGAGGGTACACGCCGATACCGTCAGGCTCCGCCGTCCATAGCGTGTTCCCGCTGCTGAAAACTCCGAGATGTTCGCCGGAGGATATCAGCATGTCGCCGAAAACCTGCTCGTTTTCCGACAGTTTCTGCGTGTATTCGCTGCTTATTCTTCCGTTGGAATACGCGGTGTAAATTTCCGAGAATATCGCGGCGTTATCTGCCGCAAAATTAAGGTTAGCTCCCGAGCTGTCCGCAGACTTGAATCCGAGAGTATCCAGCACTGGTCCGAGCGCAAACAGCACCGCCGCACCGACTGCTGCGGATATTATTGCGTTCCTGCGGGCTTTTGGGGGATCCTCAACTGTTTCTTCCGGCTGAGCGGAGCTTTCAGGCGGAGTTTCTTCCTCAGCCTTGCGGCGTTTGCGTTGGCGCGCGGTGTACTTTTCGTCAGGTTCATCCTCGATCTCAGCGGCTACTCCAAGCTCCTCCGCAAGGTCGTCGATTGTGCGCTTTTTCTGACGTGCAGTGAACATCACTGGCTGGATAAGCCCGTCTGATTCAGCGGAACCGCTTGTTTCATCGGAATCGGAGGATATGTCGTCCGTAACGGTACGGCGCTTTTTCTGGCGGGCAGTTTTGACAGGTTTCCTGTTATTTTCGTATTCCTCTGGTGTTTCTGAGATCTCCGGCTCACTAGGTTCATCGGCAGGGGCGGTTTCTGCGGCAGCCGCCTTTTGCTGAGGTTCTACTGTATTTTCCTCATTTCCGGAAGCAGCCGCTTCGAGCTCGCCGGAGTCGATGCGCATGGTTATCGTGTGCTCCCACAGCTGGCGCGCGGTGTAGAGCATGCGGGTGTAATCTTTCGGGGTAAGCCCGGAGCCATCCAGCGTAACGATAAGGGTCTGGAGGTTCATATCCGGGTGCTCCTCGATTTTGGAGATGGCTTCGTCTGGTGCGCCACAGCCTTTCAGCAGGTACAGGAAATCCGCAGAGCCTATCCCGAGAGAACGCAGGCGGTTAAGAAATGTGAACGCGTCCAGTTCCGGCGGAGCGGCGTTTTCGTCCATCAGGCATACTGCGATATTCTGCGGCAGCAGGCTTTCGGGTATCACCTTTTCAAGCATAAGATCGCGTATTTCGGAAACCGTCACTGGCGTTCACCTCCTGTTTTGGATTTGTTGTTCAATCAAGTTCGAAAGCTGTCAGCACCTTTTCCAGCGTTTTGTTGACATTGGTCGAGCTGAGCCCGGTGTAAAGCGTTATCTCATCAGGCTGGAGCCTGGCTCCGATGTACATGCTCGCGACCATCCGCTCGGTGTCGCTAAGTCTTGTAAACTCCGCGATGACATCGAATTTTGCCTGCGGATCACGCTCCTGCACGGGACTTTCTTTCAGCCGCATGCGGATACGGGCGCAGAGATTCCGCAGCATGAACGCGCGGAACGCCTCCTCGCTGCGCAGCTTGTTTATCGCCGACATGCCGTCCCGGGCAGAAGCTGTGACAAGCTCCACCGCGTCAGCGTCGTCGCACAGGGTATAAAAAGCGGTGTAGTACATCTCGCGGTAAACCGTTTCGTAGAGCTGCGCGAACGCTTTTGTGCCGCCATTCGCCGCAAGTTCTGAAAGTTCCTTGTATTCCCGCTTATCCATAACTACACCGCCTGTTTTATCAATCTTCGCTGTTGGTTATTGCTATGCCGAGTTCCTTGAGCTGCTCCTCACTTACGGTGGAGGGAGCTTCGCTCATCAGCTCGCTCGCGTTCTGTACCTTCGGGAAGGCAGTAACATCGCGCAGGCTGTCGCAGCCGCACATCAGCATTGCAAGTCTGTCGAGACCTATGCCGGCGCCGCCGTGGGGGGGCGCACCGTACTTGTACGCGTCAACGAGGAAGCCGAACTTCGCGTTGATCTCCTCGTCGGTCATGCCGAGCATTTCGAACATGTGCTGCTGGAGCTCGGGATCAGTGATCCTGATAGAGCCGCTGGAGAGCTCGATACCGTTAAGGACAAGGTCGTAGCACTTTGCGCGTACCCTTGCCTTGTCGGTGTCGAGGTAGGGAATGCACTCGTCGAGCGGCATGGTGAACGGGTGGTGCATTGCGAGCCACTCGCCGGATTCCCCGTCGTATTCGAAGAACGGGAATTCCACTATCCACAGGAAGTTCCAACCCTCGGGGATGATGTCGAGCTGCTTTGCGATTTTCAGACGTAGCGCACCGAGAACCGGGAGAGTTACCTTATCCTTGTCTGCAACGATAAGCGCAACGTCGCCCTTTTCGCAGCCGAGAGCCTTGAGGATAGCCTCAAGTTCGCCCTCGCCCATGAACTTTGCGAAAGAGCAGTTGGGAGCGTCATCTACCCATCTTACATAAGCAAGACCCTTAGCGCCGATACCGCGGACGAATTCAGTCTGCTTGTCGATTTCTTTTCTGGTGAGCTTTGCAGCAGCGCCCTTTGCAACGATACCGCGAACGGAGCCGCCGTTTGCTATGGCGTCCTTGAATACGGAGAAACCGCAGTCCTTAACGATGTCGGAGATGTTGGTTATCTCCATGCCGAAACGGGTATCCGGCTTATCGGAGCCGTAACGGTTCATAGCCTCGTCGTAGGTCAGGCGGGGCAGCGGGGTGGGGATATCAACGTTGAGAACGGTCTTGTAGAGGTGCTTAACAAAGCCCTCCAGGCACTCGAGGATATCGTCAACGTCAACGAAAGACATTTCAAGGTCGATCTGAGTGAATTCCGGCTGGCGGTCTGCACGCAGGTCCTCGTCGCGGAAGCAGCGTGCGAGCTGGATGTATCTGTCCATGCCTGCGATCATCAGGAGCTGCTTGTACATCTGCGGGGACTGGGGCAGAGCGTAGAACTTTCCGTTGTGGATACGGGACGGAACGATGTAGTCGCGCGCGCCCTCGGGGGTGGACTTGATCATCATCGGGGTCTCTATCTCGGTGAAACCGTTCGCGTAGAAGTACTCGCGGGCTGCCTTGGCGATTTCGTGGCGCATCATGAGGTTCTTCTGGAGCGGCTCACGGCGCAGGTCGAGGTAGCGGTACTTCAGGCGGAGTTCCTCGTTGGTCTTGGTGTTGCTTACTATTTCAAAGGGAGGGGTCTGCGCCTTGGAAAGGATTCGCAGCTCTGTTACGACTATTTCTACGCCGCCGGTCTTGATCTCAGTGTTTACGCTCTCGCGGGCGCGGACGGTGCCCTTTGCGAGGAGAACGTACTCAGAGCGTACAGTCTCTGCCTTTTCAAAAACGCTCTTTTCGGTGTTCTCATCGAACACGAGCTGAACGATGCCTGACTTGTCTCTTAAATCTATAAAGATAAGGCTTCCCTTGTCGCGCACTCTTTGTGTGAATCCGCCTACAACGACTTCGCCCATCTCAAGTGTAACTTCGCCGCATAAGCATGTCCTTCTCAGACCCTGCATTGTGTCTGCCATAAAAAATGTTCCTTCTTTCTTTTGATATACCGGAAAAATCCGCATTATTTTTAATTATATCATTATTTCCGGCATTTTTCAAGTGGAAAACAATAAAATGTTGAAATAATGTGCAAAAAACTATAATTTAGGCGGGTAGTGCTAAATTAGCAGGCGCCCCCAATCGGGAGTCAAGGGGGGCGCGCCCCCCTTGCAGGTCGAGGGCAGCGCCCTCGTCGCCGTAGGCGAAACCTCCGCGCGGAGCGCGGCTACTCTGCGCGCTGGCGCGCAGTAACTCCGTGCGAAGCACGGAATAACGCAAAAAAAGCGCTAAAGGGGCGCGGGGGGAAAACAAGAGTTTTCCCCCGCTGGGCGTAGGACGTGATATCCTCCAAAACAGTCCAGTGGACTGTTTTGGAATAAGTGTTTATCCATTTGGAAAGGCACTCAATAAAACTGT
>CAKSEO010000040.1 GCA_934446565.1 uncultured Oscillospiraceae bacterium
TACTGCGCGCCAGCGCGCAGAGTAGCCGCGCTCCGCGCGGAGGTTTCGCCTACGGCGACGAGGGCTCTGCCCTCGACTCGCAAGGGGGACTAGTCCCCCTTGACTCCCAGTTGGGGGTTGCAGTAAGACGAATTTTACCCGCATAAATTATAGTTTTCAACAATCAGCCTGTATCCCCACAATTAACCAGAAATATTGATTGTCCGGAGATCAGGTGTTTTCACTGCTGGGCTCACCACTGGTCACGATACCCTTTTCCGCATCAATCGTCACTGCCGTTCCAGAGCGCAGTATCTGGGTCGCATTGGATGCGCCGGTTATTACCGGGATATCCAGTGTCTTTCCGACTATCGCAGCATGGCTGTCGTCGCCGCGCTCCTCTGTAATGATTCCCGCAGCGGTCTTGAGCAGCGGAAGTATAGCGTTACTGGTGCGCGGGATGACCAGTATCTCTCCGGAGTTGAACAGTTTCTGCGCTTCGGCTTCATCCTTGCATACGCAGGCAGTTGCAGTTACTGTTCCGGATGTCGCGCCGGTGCCGGTTACAAGCACATCTCCCACGATGTGTACTTTCATCAGGTTGGTAGTACCGGATACGCCCAGCGGAACGCCCGCAGTTATAACTACCAGGTCGCCGTTCTTCAGCAGACCAGCTTCTACAGCCTTCTGCACTGCGTGATGGATAAGGTCGTCAGTGGAGGTCATGCGCTCCTCTGCCATCAGCGGGATAACGCCCCATGACAGCGCCTGCTGGCGCAGGGTCGTTTCGCTTGTGGTGCAGGAGATTATCGGGCACTCCGGACGGTAGCGGGAAAGCATGCGGGCGGTGGTTCCGGTCTTGGTCACGGTGATTATTGCAGTTGCACCGAGGTCCATTGCCGCAGAAACCGTCGCGTGCGAAATTGCAGTGGAAACGTTGACGATATCGGGATTCTCAAGCTTGTAGAAACGCTTCTTGTAGTCAATAGCCTTTTCCGTGGTCTCTGCAATGAGCGCCATGGTGCGCACTGCTTCTACGGGGTGCAGACCTGCGGCAGTTTCGCCGGAGAGCATTATTGCGCTGGTGCCGTCGTATATCGCGTTGGCAACGTCAGTCGTTTCCGCACGGGTGGGCCGGGGGTTCTTTATCATGGACTCCAGCATCTGGGTCGCAGTGATTACCTGCTTGTTGGCGTTGTAGCCTTTCTTTATCAGCATTTTCTGGAGCTGGGGTATCTCCTCGAAAGGTATCTCAACACCCATGTCGCCGCGGGCTACCATAATTCCGTCTGCAACATGCAGGATAGAATCTATGTTGCGCACACCGTCGCCGCTTTCGATTTTTGCGATTATGCGGATGTCAGGTCTGCCTTCTTCCTCAAGTATCTTGCGTACCTCAAGGATATCGTCCGCACAGGTAACGAAGCTCGCTGCAACAAAATCAAAGTTTTCCTGCGCCGCAAAGCGGATATCGCTTTCGTCAACCTTGCTGATGTATGGCATGGAGAGCTTTACGCCGGGAACATTGACGCCCTTGTTGTCGGAAAGCACACCGCCATTAAGTATAGAGCACACGATGTCGGAAGTGCCGTCGCCGTTGTCCTTTATCTCGTTGCAGCGGAGGATAACGTTGCCGTCGTCGATCAGTATGCGCGTACCGGCAGAGATGTCACCGGGGAGCCCTTTATAGGAAACTGACGCGCGCTCGGCTGTACCCTCCTCTTCACGGGTGGTCAGGGTGAAAGTACCGCCGGTGGGTATCTCGGGCTTAATGCCGCCCTTGAATTTGCGGAGCCTTACCTCCGGACCCTTTGTGTCGAGCAGGGTGGCTACAGGCTTTCCTGATTCCTTGGCTATGCGTATAACGCGGTCGTGGTCTATTTTATGGCTCTCATGCGTGCCGTGGGAGAAATTCTGGCGGGCAACGTTCATGCCGTTGTCGATGAGGGCGCGCAGGATATTGTCGTCCTTGGTCGCGGGACCCAGTGTGCATACTATTTTTGTCCTTCTCATGTTGTACACTCCATTCTTAGATTAAGGCGTTTGACCTTCTGTTATTTGCGCTATTCCTATTTATTATATCAAATCCTGAGCAATAAATCAACCCATAGAATGTAAAATTTCTGATAAAAAAACAAAACTTATTAACGCACAGTTTTTATATGTTTTTCACATTTCCAACGTATACAATTCACCTTTCCCGGTTAAAATATAAACTGTAAGGCGGAGGGAACACCGAAGCCTCCTAGATATGACAACCGCACCTTTTCATATAATTACCAACCAAACCAGCACCAGACCCCTGCGAGCGATCGCGGGGGTTTGGTGTTTTTTGCCCTAAAGACATTGACAACCGCCGGAATTTATAGTATAATATATAGTCGAAATATTATATCAAATCCACCGAAAGGAAACACAAAACAATGGGTTATGATTTTACCGCCATTGAAAGCAAGTGGCAGAAATACTGGGACGAACACAAGACGTTCCACGCTGAAAACGACTATACCAAGCCGAAGTTCTACGCGCTGGTAGAGTTCCCGTACCCCTCCGGTCAGGGACTTCATATCGGTCACCCGCGCCCCTATACCGCTATGGATATCGTATCCAGAAAGCGCAGGCTCCAGGGCTATAACGTACTGTTCCCGATGGGCTGGGACGCTTTCGGTCTGCCGACTGAGAACTTCGCCATCAAGAACAAGATACACCCCGCTATCGTCACCAAGAACAACGTTGCACGTTTCAAGGGACAGCTCAAGTCCCTCGGTCTGTCATTCGACTGGGACAGAGAGATAAACACCACCGACCCCGATTACTTCAAGTGGACCCAGTGGATATTCCTCAAGCTGTTCAAGGCAGGCCTTGCATACAAGAAGGAAATGAACGTAAACTGGTGCACCTCCTGTAAGGTCGTACTGGCTAACGAGGAAGTCGTGAACGGCGTTTGCGAGCGCTGCGGTGGCGAGGTAGTCCACAAGGTTAAGAGCCAGTGGATGCTCAAGATCACCGAGTACGCGCAGAAGCTCATCGACGACCTCGACAGCGTTGACTATTTCGAGAAGATAAAGACCGCGCAGAAGAACTGGATAGGCCGCTCCACCGGCGCCGAGGTGGATTTCACCACCACAGCCGGCGACATGCTGACGGTATACACCACACGCCCCGACACGCTGTTCGGCGCAACATATATGGTAATCTCTCCGGAGCACCCCATCATCGAGAAGTGGTCTGACAAGCTCACCAACATGGACGCTATCCGCGAGTACCAGGCTGCCGCTGCGCGCAAGTCCGACTTCGACCGCACCGAGATGAACAAGGACAAGACCGGCGTTAAGCTGGAGGGCGTCCGCGCGATAAATCCCGTGAACGGCAAGGAGATCCCGATATTCATTTCCGACTACGTTCTGATGACTTACGGCACCGGAGCTATCATGGCGGTTCCGGCTCACGATACCCGTGACTGGGAGTTCGCAAAGGTATTCGGTCTGCCCATCATTGAGGTAGTAAAGGGCGGCGAGGATGTTCAGAAAGCTGCGTTCACCGACTGCGCTACCGGCATCATGGTAAATTCCGAATTCCTGGACGGACTTTCCGTTGAGGACGCTAAGGTAAAGATAAAGGAATGGCTCACCGCTAACGGCAAGGGTCGCGAGAAAGTAAACTACAAGCTTCGCGACTGGGTATTCTCCCGCCAGAGATACTGGGGAGAGCCTATCCCCGTTGTAAACTGCGAGAAGTGCGGCTGGGTAGCGCTCCCCGAGAGCGAGCTCCCGCTCAAGCTTCCGGATGTTGAAAGCTACATGCCGACAGACACCGGCGAAAGCCCGCTGTCCACTCTGGAAAGCTTTATAAACACCACCTGCCCATGCTGCGGAGGTCCGGCAAAGCGCGAAACCGATACCATGCCCCAGTGGGCTGGCTCCAGCTGGTACTTCCTGCGCTACTGCGACCCGCACAACGACAAGGAGCTTGCCTCCAAGGAAGCTCTCAAGTACTGGATGCCGGTTGACTGGTACAACGGCGGCATGGAGCACACAACGCTCCACCTGCTGTACAGCCGCTTCTGGCACAAGTTCCTGTACGACCAGGGCGTTGTTCCCTGCAAGGAGCCGTACATGAAGCGTACATCCCACGGAATGATACTCGGCAAGGACCCCGAGCGTCCCGGCGAGTTCACCAAGATGTCCAAGTCCAAGGGCAACGTTGTAAATCCTGATGACGTAGTCAAGGAATTCGGCGCAGATACTCTCCGCCTTTATGAAATGTTCGTAGGCGACTTCGAGAAGGCTGCTCCCTGGCAGGAAAACGGCATCAAGGGCTGCAAGCGCTTCCTCGACAGAGTATGGGCAATGCAGGAGAAGGTAGTACCCGGCGACGAGTACAGCGACAAGCTCCGCGCTTCTATGCACAAGACAATCAAGAAGGTCAGCGAGGATATCGAAACACTGAAGTTCAACACCGCTATCGCTACCATGATGGGACTGCTCAACGAAATAGACGCGGCAGGCTCCCTGACCCGTGCTGACTACAGAACTCTGCTGATACTCCTCAACCCGTTCGCTCCGCACATCACCGAGGAGCTGTATCAGGTAATGGGCTACGAGGGCGTGCTTAACGAGCAGAAGTGGGTAGAGTACGACGAGAAGCTCTGCGTTGAGGACAGCGTTGAGATCGTGGTTCAGGTCAACGGCAAGGTAAAGGCACGTTTCAACGCGCCTGTCGACTGTGCTAAGGACGAGCTGGAGAAGCTCGCATTCGACCTCCCCGAGATCAAGGCCCTGACTGACGGCAAGACCGTTGTGAAGAAGATAGCAGTTCCGAACAAGCTGGTCAACATTGTTGTAAAGTGAGAGTCGGCGTGAGGAAAAGGATGATATTAAAAAGTATTATCGCAGCGGTAACGGCTGTTTCCATGCTGACTGCCTGCGCGGGAACCCACTCGGAGACGGAAAGCGTCATCGACAGGATAACCGCCGAGGTCAGCTCAGCAGTCTCCGGCACCGCCGAGGAAAGCAAGCCTGATACAGCTGAAAACCCCGGTACTGGAGAGACCTCAAAGCCCGGAACTTCAGACAGCGGAAACACCGCAACGGAGGACACAGAAATGAGCGAGGAAGTAAAGTACATCGCGCTGACATTCGATGACGGCCCCAACGCCACCACGACTAACGATGTTATAGACAAGCTGGAGAAGTACGGCATAGTTGCTTCGTTCTTCCTCATCGGAAATAACATCAACGATGAGAGCGCAAAGGCAGTAAAGCGCGCTTACGACCTTGGCTGCGAGATAGACAATCACAGCCGCACTCACAGCAACATGACCGAGCTTTCCGCCGAGGAGATAAAAGCAGAGTTCGAATACACGGACGAAAAAGCATTTGAGATAACCGGAGAGCATACGAAGTTCTTCCGCCCGCCGTACATTTCGGTTCACCAGATAATGTTCGACAACATCGACGTTCCGTTTATCGCCGGGATCGGCGCGAACGACTGGGAGGACAGAGTCACTGCGGAAATGCGCGCCAGGATGATACTCAAGCAGGCTAAGGACGGCGATATAATCCTGCTGCACGACGCAGAGGGAAACTCCATGACCGTAGAGGCGTTGGATACCATCATTCCGGAGCTCCAGAAGCAGGGATACAAGTTCGTTACAGTGACCGAGCTGTTCAAGGTCAAGGGAATTCAACCTGACATGGAAAAGGTTTATACGAACGTAATGCAGAAATATCAGTACAACTGATAAATGATCATCCCCCCGGATATCTCCGGGGGATTTTTGTGATTTGAGTAAATAAGGGCTGCCAGTCGGCAGCCCTCGTTTATTCATTATAGTTTATTACTGCGTCCGTAAGCCTTGAAAAATCGTCGAGCGTAAGTTCTTCCGCACGGGCAGTTGGCTTTATCCCGCAGGCTGACATCAGTTCGGACAGCTCTGGTTTCGATATGTGGAGTTCTCCGGAAAGCGGGTTTGCTATCTGTTTTCTGCGCTGTGAGAACGATGAGCGTATGATCCTGAACATCATTCGCTCCCAGTCAGCGGACTTTCCGTGGTCGGGCTTCACATCCAGCCTGATCACCGCGCTGTCAACATTTGGCGAGGGCATGAAGCTTCCTCTGCCTACTTTGAAAAGCAGCTTAGGTTCGCTGTAGTATGACACCGCGCAGGATATCGCACCGCAGTCCCGGGTACCGGGCTTTGCGCAGATACGGTCGGCTGCTTCTTTCTGCACCATGACCGTCATTGCTGCGACTGGCAGGCGGCTTTCAAGAACGCGCATTATTACCGGAGATGTGATATAATACGGGAGATTCGCGCAAACCACCACTTCCATTCCAGGAGCTTTTTCTGCAAGCAGGGCGGCAAGGTCTGTCTCCATTACGTCCGCGAACACTATTTCAACGTTGTCGTGATCCGCAAGGGTTTCCTCAAGTATAGGTTTCAGCGACGTGTCGATCTCCACTGCTATTACTTTGTCGCATCGTTCCGCGAGCTCCTTTGTGAGGACTCCGACGCCGGTGCCTATCTCCAGAGCGCAGACTCCGGGTCTGGCTCCGCCGAGTTCGGCTATTTTAGGGCAGACAGCCGGATTTACCAGGAAGTTCTGACCCAGGGACTTAGTGAACGAAAACCCGTGTCGTTCGAAAAGGTCCTTGATAACTCCGATATTTGTAAGCTCCATCAGTAACCCTCGCTGCCGGTAAGGCTTTCGTCATTGTCAACCCAGTCGCTTACTTTGATGACTTTGTATTTTAAGGAAGTCACGCGGATATACACGGTCTCTATACCTGCATTGATTATCTGTCTCTTACACATGGAGCAGGGCTCCACATCGCCGTAAAGCTGGCCGGTCTTTGCGTCAAGACAGGCAAGATACAGCGCGGAGCCTATCATGTCGTGTCGGGAAGCGCTGATTATGCAGTTCGCTTCTGCGTGTACGGAGCGGCAGAGTTCGTAGCGCTGACCCTTGGGGACGCCGAGCTTTTCGCGCATGCATTCCCCGATATCCGAGCAGTTTTTCCTGCCGCGGGGAGCGCCGTTGTAGCCAGTGGCGATTATCTCATCGTTTTTCACGAGGATAGCGCCGAAATTCCGCCGCAGACAGGTCCCCCTCTCTGCGACAGTCTGGGATATATCGAGGTAGTAATTTGTCTTGTCGCGTCTTTCCATGTTGAATGCCTTTCAGCCGTTTTTATCTGTGTTTCTTGTTCAGCTGTCTGTTGATGAAGCCCTTGTTCTGAACGGGCTTGGGAACGAGCGGGATATCTCCGGGGCGCTTTGCAGAAGAGCTGTCGGAGGACGGAGCAGGGAGCTGTCCGTCGTATGCCTTGAGGTAGGTCTTGGCAATGGCGCGCTGGGTCGCGAGGACATTGTTTTCATTTGAATAGAAGATGACCTGCTCGAACTGCTCGCGTGCTTCCTGCTCTCTGCCGAGCTGCGCTAAAAGCTCGCCAAGTACGCAACGGTACTCGAACGAACGTATTTCATTGTCGTTTGCGAATTCCTCGTCGATGGCGAGATTGAGTTTTTCGATAGCCTTGTCGTAGCTGCCGAGGTCGATGTATCTGAGTGCTGCGTCAAAATTGATGTTGCTCATTGCTGATAGTACCTTTATACCTTTCAAATAAATATTCATCTGCACAAAACAGAATTCCTTATATATTGTATCATAAAACCTGCGTTTTGTCAAAACCTTTTTGTATTTTTCCAAATCTGAGTTCAAAAATTATAACAATACAAAAAATGCCGCCACCGTATGACAGTTATTTCCAGGCGGGAATGATATAATATACCTTGCAAGGCACATGAAGCGTCCGCTGCCCCCGTGAGGCATCGGGACATGGGAATGCGGCGCTGACTGCCTTTTGCATGCTTTTACATGGGGATAATATGCGAAAGGAAGCTCAGACATGACAGAAAAGGCGGCTGTCCTGAGCCGGAGGACAGTGAAAACGAAAACCGGCAGCATACTCGTGGGGGGAGCCTGGGCGGCTGCGGGTCTGCTCATGGAAATAGGGTCGGGCGGTTACGGGGTCGGGTCTTCCGCTCTTGCGGCGGGGATCACTGCCGGGAGCGGCATCTGGATATACGCGGGAGGTATCGCCGGAGCATTGCTGAAAGGCTTTCCTGACGGCTATATCGGCATCGGCGGGCTTGCCATAGTGCTCGCAGGGCGGCTTATCCCGCAGGTCGGAAATGTCAGGATAAGGTGCGTTATCCAGGGATTTCTTGCCGCTATGGCTGCGTTTTTCCCGGGATGCGCCAGGTACACGTCGCCGTCGGCGCTGCTGACCGGTATCATCAGCGCGGTAACTGCCGGGGTGTTTGCGGCGTGTGTCCTGCTGCTTTACGACAGGGTATCTGTCCGAGGATTTGACATTTCGGACGCCGGCGACTGCACCCTGGGAGCTGCCGCAGCCGGGATAGCGTTCATGACCCTCGGGGGGCTGGCGCTGCCGTTCTGCAATGTCGGGCGGCTGCTTGCGGGATTCCTGATACTTATGGCGACAGAGCGGCTTGGGATCATAGGTGCTGCCGCCGGGATACCGGCTGTTTTCGGGCTTTGCGTTTCCGGCGGCGCTGACATGGCGGGAGCTGGAGTTGTCGCGCTTGCAGCAGTCATGAGCTGCTGCCTTTCGAGATTCGGCAGGATAACACGCGCTGTGGGCTACGTTTTCTTCGGCTGCGCCGGGATACTCGCGGGCGGTGTTATGGAGGGTTCCTGGAGCATTTTCGCGGAGCTTGCCGCCGGTGGAATCGCATTTGCCGCGATACCAGCAAGGTTAATTTCCGGAGTTGAAACAGAGCGCACCGACATCACTGCGGCGCGTATCATCAGGGAGCGCCTGAATTTTGCTGCCGGAGCGATGGATGGAGTCAACACCGGGCTGGAAGCCGCCGCAGACACGCTGGAGAGGCGGTACTACACCAGCATCATACAGGTCGCTGACCGAGCCGCTGACAAAGCTTGTCGCTGTTGTCCGAACAACATGACGTGCTGGGGACAGAAATATGAGCTTTTCCACGGAGAATTCGAGCGGCTGGTGAAACAGCTCCGCACAGGGGGAGAGATATCGGAGCAGTCAATGAATCCACTTGCAGCCGCAGAATGCGTGAATCGTTCCGGAGTTATCTCAGGGATACGCCGTGCCTATGAGCAGTATCTCAGGGAATCTGGCGAGCAGAAGCATGTCAGGGAACTGCGCAGGCTGTTCACGGAGCAGCTCGGAGCGTTCAGCGAGATGCTGCGGGACATGGGCAGTGCCACCGGAAAGCTGCGCAGCGGCAGCCGCACAGCGGAGCGCCGTGCTGAGAAGGTGCTGGAAGAAAGCGGTCTGACTGATACAACAGCATTCGTGACGTTCGCAAAAGGCGGCAGGCTGCGGCTGGAAGCTTACGGCAGCGGCGCGCTGAATTCCGACAGAGAGTATCTTGGGGAGCTGCTGATACGCGCCCTAGGCAGGGAACTTGACCTCCCGGAGGTCAGCGTCAGCGGCGGCAGGGTTAGGGTCACTGCTTCGCAGCGCGCCATTATGTCGGCGGAGGTCGGTGTGTGTCAGCTTTCCCGGGGAAAGAACCGCGTCTGCGGCGATTGCTGCGACAGTTTCACCGACCCGTCAGGGGCGCTGTACATCGTCATCTCTGACGGAATGGGAAGCGGCAGCCGGGCGCGGATAGATTCCACGCTGGCATGCAGCATGACTTCCAGGCTGATAAAAAGCGGGATATCGCTGAGCGCCGTGCTGGAAACGGTCAACACCTCGCTGATGGTGAAATCCGCAGACGAGAGCTTCGCAACGCTGGATATCTGCCGGATAGACCTCAATTCCGGCGAGTGCGTGATCTATAAGGCGGGAGCGGCTGCGACCTACATCAGGAGCGGCGACCGGCTTTCCAGGGCGGTGCTGTCCTCGCAGCCGATAGGCTCCGGAGGGAGCGTCACCGTGCCGGCGCAGAAATTCCGTGTTTCGGCGGGGGATATCGTTGTTATGACGACGGACGGCGCTGTGCTTGACGAGGAGTGGCTGTCGCGGGAGCTTTCCAGGGAGCTCACCGGCAGGGGCGCCGTACAGGAGCTCTCCGAGCGTATCGCTCACGCCGCGCGCAGCGCTGAAAACGGACGCGAGGATGATATCAGTATTGTCGCTGTCGCGATAGGGAGATAATATCGTATCAGCAGACCATGCAAACGCGGCGGAGCTTTTCTGTTTCGCCGTGTTTTTTATGCGCAGATGCGAAAGTTTTCATATTTGTTACCCATTAGTAATTAATTGTTTACAAAAAGTTGAAAATCGTTGTGCATAAATGCTAAATCGCCTAGGCTAAAAATAGCTAAAAACATGAAAAACCAACAAAACTATTGAAAAAAAATGGCGGTTGTGGTACAATAATGACAAGGAATCTATAGTGGGCGACGTGTTTTTTATGCAGTTTTGCAGAACGCCCGCAGTACTCCGACGGACTCCATGAGCATAACGACAGGAGGTCTTTATATATGGCTATCATTATTCCGGAAAAATACACAGTTCCGCTGTATCTTTTCCACCAGGGCGAAAACTCCCATGCCTACGACTTCTTTGGCTCTCACCGCGAGGTGCAGGACGGCAAGAGTGGCGCGGTATTCCGCGTGTGGGCTCCGAACGCGAAAACCGTCAGCGTTGTCGGTGATTTCGACCACTGGGACAGGGCGCTCCACCCGATGAACAAGATAAGCGACGGCGGTATCTGGGAGCTGTTCATTCCGGGAATAAAGCAGTACGACAACTACAAATACAGCGTGGAGAGCCCCGATGGGCTGATAAAGCTCAAGGCTGACCCCTATGGATACCACATGGAGCTCCGTCCGAATACCGCGACGAAGTTCTACGACATAGAGGGATTCCACTGGACCGACAAGAAATATCTTGACGAGCTACACGCAAAGAATATTTACGACAGCGCTGCGAATATCTATGAAGTGAACATAGGCTCCTGGCGTAAGGACGGCGAAAATTACCTGAGCTACCGCCAGCTTGCGGATAAGCTCATCCCGTACGTCAAGGATATGGGCTACACTCACATCGAGCTGATGCCGATAGGCGAGTATCCCTACGATGGAAGCTGGGGCTACCAGCAGATAGGCTACTTCGCGCCGACATCCCGTTTTGGTTCCCCGCACGACTTCATGGAATTCGTGGACAGGTGCCATGCCGCCGGGATAGGCGTTATCATCGACTGGGTGCCTGCGCACTTCCCCAAGGACGCCGCAGGTCTTTACGAATTCGACGGCACAAGCTGTTATGAATACTCTGACCCTTTAAAGCGCGAGCACAAGAACTGGGGTACCCACATCTTCGACTGGGGCAAGCCCGAGGTGCAGAGCTTCCTGGTTTCCAACGCGAACTACTGGATAGAGAAGTATCACGTTGACGGTCTGCGCGTGGACGCTGTGGCGTCAATGCTTTACCTCGACTACGACCGCCAGAACGGCGAGTGGCGTCCCAACGCCTACGGAGGTCACGAGAACCTCGAAGCCGTAGCGTTCCTGCAAAAGCTGAACGCCGCGCTGTTCCGCGAGCATCAGAACATCATGATGATCGCCGAGGAATCCACCGCATGGCCGATGGTTACAAAGCCTGCCGACATAGGCGGTCTGGGCTTCAACTTCAAGTGGAACATGGGCTGGATGAACGATATGCTCCGATACATGTCCATGGATCCGCTTTCCAGACCTTATAATCACAATCTTGTTACGTTCTCGTTCTACTACGCGTTCTCCGAGAACTACATACTTCCGATATCGCATGACGAGGTGGTGTACGGAAAGTGCTCCATGCTCGACAAGATGGGCGGTCCGAGGGAATTCCGCTTCAATTCGATGCGCACGTTCCTCGGCTATATGACTGCTCACCCCGGAAAGAAGCTCATGTTCATGGGGCAGGAATTCGCCCAGTACAAGGAGTGGAACTTCCAGACCCAGCTCGACTGGGAGGTAATGGAGTTCGAGCCGCACCGCGAGCTGCATGAGTACGTCAGGGACCTCAACAGGTTCTACAAGGAAAACGCTCCGCTGTGGGAGTGCGACACAAGCTGGGAGGGCTTCCACTGGATATCCAGCGAGGACAATGCGAACTCTGTAATTGCATTCAGGCGTATCGCTCGTAATAAGGACGAAATAATATGCGTATGCAACTTCCAGCCGGTAAGGCATGAGATATATGACATCGGCGTTCCGTATTATGCGGATTACGAGGAGGTTTTCAACTCCGACGACAGAAAGTACGGCGGAACGGGCGTTACCAACGGAACGGTCACCGCAAAGGAAGAACCGATGCACGGCGAGCAGTTCCGCATTACCCTCGACCTGCCGCCGATGGCTGTGATGTTCTTCAGGATAAAGAACAAGCGCACGCCGCCGAGCCAGCTTCCCGCCGAGGAAGAGGTCACGGAAACGGCTGTTCCGGTGGTGCTCCCGCTGCTGAACGAGGAAAGACCGGTCGTAGACGCTCCTGAGGAACCGGAGAAGTCCGCAGAGCCGGAGTCCGCTGCGAAACCCGCAGTGAAAACACCGGAGGTCCCGGAGAAGCCCGCAGACGAAGCAGCGGAGATATCCGCTGAACCTGCAAAGTCCGCGAAGCCTTCGGAAAAAACAACTGATACCCCCGCCAAGAAAGGCGATAACCCAAACAAAATCACGGCTCAAAAGGTCGGGACAGGAGGAAATATATGAATCACATTAAAAAAGAGTGCGTTGCGATGCTGCTTGCCGGTGGTCAGGGAAGCCGTCTTTATGCGCTGACGCAGGAGATGGCAAAGCCCGCAGTTCCTTACGGAGGCAAGTACAGGATAATCGATTTCCCGCTCTCTAACTGCGTAAATTCCGGTATCGACACCGTAGGCGTGCTGACCCAGTATCAGCCGCTGGTGCTCAACGAGTACATAGGCAACGGTCAGCCCTGGGGTCTTGACCGCGCGCACGGAGGCGTGCATGTACTGCCGCCTTACGAAACCGCAGCAGGCAAGGCATGGTATTCCGGCACAGCTAACGCTATCTACCAGAATATCGGCTTTATCGACCGCTACGATCCCGAGTATGTAGTTATCCTGTCCGGCGACCATATCTATAAGATGGACTACTCCAAGATGGTGGACTTCCACAAGCAGCACGAGGCTGACGCCACTATCGCGGTCCTGGAAGTTCCGTGGGAGGAAGCGCCCCGTTTCGGTATCATGAGCGCAAATTCTGACGGCACTATCTACGAGTTCGCAGAAAAGCCCAAGGAGCCCAAATCCAACCTTGCGTCCATGGGTATCTATGTATTCACCTGGTCCAAGCTCCGCAAGTACCTCATCGAGAACGAGAACGACGAGGGTGCTACCAAGGACTTCGGTAAGAACATTATCCCCGCAATGCTCGAAAACAAGGAGAAGATGGTTGCGTACCACTTCGACGGCTACTGGAAGGATGTAGGAACTATCGACTCCCTGTGGGAAGCAAACATGGACGTCCTCGACCCCAAGGTACCGCTCGACCTGCTGGACGACAGCTGGAAGATCTACTCCAGAAACCCGGTAATGCCTCCGCACTATGCAGGTCCCTCCAGCCAGATACAGAATTCCATGGTTGCAGAGGGCTGCGAGATCTACGGTATGGTTGACTTTGCGGTGCTTTTTGCAGGCGTTGTTATTGAAGAGGGCGCTATCGTCCGCGACAGTATCATCATGCCCAACACCATCATCAAGAAGGGCGCTGTTATCGAGTATTCCATCGTCGGCGAGAACTGCGTCATCGGCGAGGGCGCACATATCGGAGAACGTCCTGAGCTTATTGAGGACAAATCCCAGTGGGGCGTTGCAGTCATCGGTCACAACGTGAATGTTTCCGACAAGGCTGTCGCACCTCCCAAGGCTATGATCTCTAAAGATATATAAGAAAGGATGTTTTTGATATGGCAAGTATGGGCAATGTTTTAGGACTTATTTTTGCTAATATGCATGAAGAGAACCTTCCCGAGCTGACCAAGGCAAGAGCCATGGCAAGCGTTCCCTTTGGCGCTAGATACCGCCTTGTTGATTTCCCGCTTTCCAGCATGGTAAATTCGGGTATCACACAGGTGGGCATAATCACTCAGGCTAAGTATTACTCCCTGATGGATCACCTCGGAATGGGCAGCGAGTGGGACCTCGCAAGAAAGACCGGCGGTCTGCATATCCTCCCGCCCTACGGCAGGAGCGACAACGGCGTTTACCGCGGACGTCTTGAGGCTCTCGCAGGCGCTGCGGAATTCATCCACGAATCCGGCGCGGAGTACGTTATCATGTCCGACAGCAACGTTGTTGCGAACATTGATTTCAGACCGATAATCGAGTTCCACGAAAAGAAGGGCGCAGACATCACCTGCGTTTACGGCACCGGCGTTTATGACGCAGACCGTACCTCCAGATTCACCGTCCTCGGCGTTGACGATAACGATGTAGTTTACGACGTGCTTTCCAGACCCTCCATCAGCGGCGAGGTAAAGCCTGCGCTCAACATCTATGTGACCAGGCGCGACTTCCTTGAGAACATAATTCGCGAGAGCGAGTGCCGCAGCCTTTACAGCTTTGAAACCGATATCCTCCAGCACAAGCTGCATGATTTCAAGATCTGCGGCTACAAGTACGACGGATACTTTGAGATTATCGACAGCATGAAGACCTTCTACAAGGCTAACAACGACATGATGAACCGTGACGTTTGCCATGAAGTGTTCTTCATGAGCAAGCCAATTTACACCAAGGTAAGAGATGTGGCTCCCGCAAAGTACGGCATTGACGCCAACGTCAAGGGTTCGCTCATCGCCGACGGCTGTATCATCGAGGGAACTGTTGAGAATTCCGTCCTGTTCCGCGGCGTAAAGGTAGGCAAGGGCGCTGTTATCAAGAACAGTATCGTTATGCAGGGCACTGTCATCGAGGAGAAGGCTGCTCTCATCAACGGTATCACCGATAAGGACGTCACACTCACCAAGAACCGTACCATCACCGGCTCGGCAGACTACCCGGTATTCATCACCAAGGGCGCTACCGTCTGATAGTTCAGATCGTATAATCAAGAGGGGCTTTTTCGAGAGCCCCTCTTTTATTATACACTTCGTAAGATAATGAGGTATTGCGGAGAAACATCTGTGAAACTTTTAACGTTTCATTGTGACAATTAACAAAAAACGCTCTGAAAATTCCTACAAACTATTCAAATTTGATAAAAACTACTTTACAAACGATTACATAAGTGCTATAATAAAGACAACAAGAAACGGATCGGACTTCATACACGGGGAATGATCTGGGGAAAGGAAAGATGAATTATGAAACTGAATAATATGATCTCCGACGGCGAGAAGGTACAGGTTTTCGAGGTTGACGGCAAGGCTGTCAAGGTTTTCAAGGATCCGAACGAACCCAAGAGCGTCGTTCTTTACGAAGCCCTGACCCACACCCGCGTTGAGGAAACTGGATATAAGCGCATTCCGGCACTCGAGGAAGTAGCAAAGATCGATGGCAAGTGGGCTATCTCCTACGATTACATAACCGGCGATACAATGGCTGACCTGCTCAAGAAGAATCCTGACAAGGCTGACGAATACATCGAGCAGATGGTAGACCTCCAGATTGAGATCAACGAGCAGCGCTCACCCAAGATCAGCCGCCTGAAGGATTACCTCAAGCGCTCCATCGAGAGCCTTGATATGATCGACGATGTTAAGAAGTATGAGCTGCTGACCCGCCTGGAGTCCATGCCCAAGCATGTTAAGCTCTGCCATGGCGAGTTCACTCCGGAAAATATCATCATCAACAGCAACGGCGTTTACGTTGTAGATTGGCTCAAGGCTAAGCAGGGCAACGCTTCCGCCGATGTGGCAAAGACCTATCTGTGGTTCTGCCTGAATCACCACACCGAGTACGCTGAGAAGTATCTCAAGCTGTACTGCAAAAAGACAGGTACCGCTATCAAGTACGTTCAGGACTGGCTTCCCATCGTGGCTGCCGCACAGCTCAAGTTCAGGCGCCCTGAAGAGCGCGAACTCCTGCTCACCTGGATAGATATCGCGGATTACGAATAATGAACTTCATAACCTTTAAGTTTTTCTCCTAGTGTAAATTCTTATCGGGCATAAAAATCCGCCCCTGCATTTATCGCAGGGGCGGAACGCTTGATAAATTCCCCGGGGCATTTTGCTTTCGCCCCGTGGATCTTTTTATTTCTTGTATTTCTGGAGATCTCTGCGGCGAATTTCGGCGCGCATGATCTTTCCGCTGACGGTCTTGGGAAGCTCGGTAACGAACTCGATGGAGCGCGGGTACTTGTAGGGAGCGGTGTTGTGCTTTACGAACTCCTTGAGTTCCTCCGCTAGCTCGTCGCTTGCGGTGTAGTTTTTCGTCAGGACGATGGTCGCCTTGACGAGCTGACCTCTTATCGGGTCGGGGACGCCGGTGACTGCGCATTCCAGCACGGCGGGGTGCATCATCAGCACGCTCTCTACCTCGAACGGACCTACGCGGTAGCCGCTGGACTTGATAACATCGTCGTTTCGGCTGACGTACCAGTAATAGCCGTCCTCGTCGCGGTAAGCGGTGTCGCCTGTGTGGTACATTCCGTCATGCCATGCCTCATCGGTGAGCTCCTTGCTGTTGTAGTAGCCGCGGAACAGTCCGGGAGTGTGGCAGTACTCGCCGCGTACAACGATCTCGCCTACCTCGCCGACTGCGACCGGGCTGCCGTCTGCGTCAACAAGGTCAACATCGTAAAGCGGGGAGGGCTTGCCCATACTGCCCGGCTTGGGAGTCATGCCGGTGATGTTGGCGAGTATCGCGGTGGATTCGGTCTGACCGAATCCCTCCATCAGCTTGATGCCGGTGTATTCATACCATTTGTTGAATACCTCGGGATTGAGCGCCTCGCCTGCGATGGTGCAGTATTTCAGGCTGGAGAGGTCGTACTTTCCGATACCCTCCTTGATGAAGAACCGGAACATCGTGGGGGGAGCGCAGAATGTGGTTATTTTGTATTTCTCCATTATTTTCAGCATGTTTTCGGGAATGAACTTGTCGAAGTCATAGACGAAAACGCAGGTACCCATCGCCATCTGACCGTACAGCTTGCCCCATGCCGCCTTTGCCCAGCCGGTGTCGCTGATGGTGAGGTGGATACCGTTCGGGTCAACGTTCTGCCAGTGCTTTGCGGTCTGGATATGCGCCAGGGGATACGCGTGGTCGTGGACTACCATCTTGGGGTATCCGGTGGTGCCGGAGGTGAAATACAGCAGGTGCAGCTCGTCAACCTTAGTCGGGATACGTTCAAGGGTGTCGGGGTACTGCTCAATTTCGCTGTCGAATTCGTACCAGCCCTCGTAGGTGCCGTTTACTATTGCCTTGACGCGCAGCCTGCGGTCGCCGAGGAGCTCGTCCGCTTCGTCGATGTAATGCGCAACGTCAGCATGAGCGGTGGCTATAACGGCGGAAACGTCCGCCGCCTGGAAGCGGTACTGGAAATCCTTTGTGGTGAGCATATGGGTCGCGGGGATAGCGATGGCGCCTATCTTCATCAGACCGAGGATAGCGTACCAGTACTGGTAGTTGCGCTTGAGCACCAGCATGACCTTGTCGCCTTTTTTGATACCCCAGCCGCGGAACATGTTAGCCGCACGGTTTGAGAGCTTTGAGAGGTCGCCGTAGGTGAGAAGCTTCTCGTTGCCCTGGAGGTCTACCCACATGAGGGCGCGGCGATCCGGCTCCATTTCGCCGTACTTGTCGATTATGTCGTAGGCGAAGTTGAAGTTGTCGGGGTATTTAATGCTGAATTTTTTCAGCATTCCGTTCTCGTCGTATTCTTCGTTGACGAAGTTGAGGTGGTAAGATGGGATATCCATTTGCGCTCCTTCCTGAATTGCCTGATATATAGCTTTCCTGACTTTGCTTTTTATGGAATAAAACTGTATCTGTCTATTATACCGCAAATCCCGGAAAAATATTTCCGGGATCATGGGAATTCAATTGAATGGGACTCCGTCGGTAAGCCGAGTTCTGTCGTGTATGACCATCTATCTAGGCGCAATGTCGCCATTACGCTCAAGCCACCTTTCAACGAAGCGCGCCGAGCAGACGCGTTATCCTCCGCACCAATCGGTGTTGCATCGGGTAGGGTTTACATGGCGGTACAGTCGCCTGCACCCCGGTGAGCTCTTACCTCGCCTTTCCACCCTTACAGCTTTCGCTGCGGTATATCTCTGTTGCACTTGCCCTAAGGTCGCCCTCGGCTGATGTTATCAGTTACCCTGCTCTGTGATGCTCGGACTTTCCTCATGGCTGTTTCCAGCCCCGCGGTCATATAACGAAGTCCCAGAACAGAATTATTATATCACATTTCCGCACAAAAATCAAGTGCCCGAGGCATATTTTATACCCGGAGCCAAATTAAATCCGCGAGGTTACAACTGAGCTTTCGCGCTGCACCAGCGACCACTGAACTACTTCAGAGCAGACTTCCTTTCCGTTTAGGATATCTACAAGCTTCTGCGCGGCAATCCTGCCGATGTTCCTGCCCTCGTAGGAGAGGGAGGTTATAGGTACTGGAGATATGCGGCTCAGGCTGCTGTTGTCGAAGCTGACGACCGCTATATCCTCCGGAATGCGTCTGTCGGCGGCGAGTAGGCATTTCACAAGGCTGAATGCTATCTCGTCGTTGTAGCACACGACGGCGGTATTGTCGCCTAGCTGTTTTAGCACATCTTCCGGCTTATCGAAAAGGGTCTCCTTTGTTTCGGTGGTGTACCAGAATACGTTTTCGTCCGGAATTATCAGCCCATTTCTGAACAGCTCTGAAATGAATCCGGAATATCTTTGATGTCCCTGAATATCATCGCTCTTGAAATATCCGGCTATCTTTGTGTGACCGCGTTCTATAAAGTGGCGCACGAGCTCCGGTAAGTTCAGGATAGTATCCATTAAAGAACACTATCGGTATCTTCATCTCGATCAGCCTGCTGTACAGGTCGAAATTGGGATTCGGCAGGGCAGATTTCGTTCCCTCGATGAGTATGCCGTCTACCGGGTCTTTCAGCAGCTCCTCAAGGATGGAGCGCTCGTTGCAGACGCGGTTCCTGGTGGCTGAAAGCACGGCGGTGTACCGGTTTTCGGACAGCACCTCCTCCACCGCGCGCAGTTGTCCCGGGAAGATGTAGTCACTGATATACGTCGCGATTACGGCGATTTTTCCGGTCCTTGGGGCAAGTCGTTTTGACCGTACTACCGAGCCGCTGCCCTGGCGCTTTATTATCTGACCGTTATCTGAGAGTATTGCCAGCGCCCGGCGTACTGTCTGACGGCTGACGCTGAACATCGCGGTCAACCTTTCCTCCGTGGGTAGGACGGTCCCCTCTGGGTTCTTTCCGTTTTCTATATCTGTCACTATCGCTGCGGCGACGGATTCGTACTTCTTCATGCTTGCCACGCTTCTGAAATGATACAAATATATTGAAAATATGATACAATTTTTCCGCTGCAATGTCAAGATGATCTGCATGGCTTATTACGTTTTTTTCTGACAATGCATTTATTTATACAATTCCGACAAAAAACCTGAGCAATAATATTCAAAACGCTGATTGAAATTCTGCTTTCTATGTGCTAAAATAATATCAGCGATTCTTAATAAAAAACGTACAAATGTCAGCGTGACCAGCACATTTGTACTCAAAAAGGAGAAAAGAATGACAGTACAGGAAAAAATACAGAGCGGAAAGACCTACTTAGGAATAGAGTTTGGTTCCACCAGAATAAAGGCAGTGCTCATAGACGACTCTTTCGCGCCCATTGCCAGCGGCAGCCATGACTGGCAGAACCGCTACGAAAACGGCGTGTGGACGTATTCGCTCGACGACATCACCAGCGGATTACAGCACTGCTACGCCAGTCTTGCAGAGGATGTTCAGAAGAAATACGGCGTAGTTCCGACTGCCTACGGTGCGATGGGAATATCTGGCATGATGCATGGCTACATGGCATTCGACGAGGACGACAGGCTGCTTGTTCCGTTCCGTACCTGGCGTAACACCATGACCGAGCAGGCGGCGTCAGAGCTGTCAGAACTGCTGGGATTCAATATTCCCCAGCGCTGGAGCATCGCGCACCTTTATCAGGCAGTGCTGAACGGCGAGGAGCATGTTAAGGATATCGCGCATATCAATACTCTTGCTGGGCATATCCACTATCTGCTGACCGGGAAGCGCCATGTCGGAATTGGCGAGGCGTCGGGTATTTTCCCGGTTGACGGCGGTCAGTACAACTCTGAGTACATCGTAAAGGTAGATGAGCTCCTTAAAAAGAAGGGATTCTCCGGAAAGATGCTGGACGTACTTCCAGGAGTTCTCTGTGCAGGGGCGCAGGAAGCTGTGCTTACTCCGGAGGGAGCCAAGATCCTTGACCCGACAGGGACACTGAAGCCCGGTGTTCCCGTATGCCCCCCCGAGGGCGACGCAGGCACCGGAATGACCGCGACTAACAGCGTGCTCCCGCGTACCGGAAACGTGTCCGCAGGCACCTCCATCTTTGCGATGCTGGTGCTGGACAAGCTTCTGGCGGGTCACTATCCGGAAATAGACGTGGTGACTACGCCTGACGGCTCTCCGGTGGCGATGGTGCACTGCAACAACTGCTGCTCCGAGCTGGACGCGTGGGTCAATGTGTTCAGCGAATTCGCGGAGCTCAGCGGCAATCCTGTCGCAAAGCCGGAGCTTTACGAAATGCTATACCGCAACGCGCTCAACGGCGACCCGGACTGCGGCGGCACAGTAGCGTACAATTTCCTTTCCGGCGAGCCTGTAGCAGGCGCTGAGAACGGCAGACCGATGTATTTCCGCACCCCGGACGGCAGATTCGGACTTGCGAACCTGTTCCGTGCGGAGATATATTCCACTATGGCGGCGCTGAAGCTCGGCATGGATATACTCTTCGAAAAGGAGAGGGTGTCCGTTGACAAGATAACTGGTCACGGCGGTCTGTTCAAGACCCGGGGAGTTGCGCAGCAGTTCCTTGCGGATGGGCTTGGCTGCGCGGTTTCCGTCATGAAAACTGCCGGCGAGGGCGGCGCGTGGGGAATGGCTCTGCTGGCTGCCTATTCGGCGTGTGGGGCAGGGAAGTCCCTGCCGGAATTCCTTGATCGCGAGGTGTTCGCCGGAATGGAGTGCTCCACCGTTCAGCCTGAGGAAAGCGGCGCGGCGGGATTCCGGAAGTTCATGGAAAATTACAAGCACGGACTTGCGGCGGAATACGCAGCAGCAAAGTAAGGATAAGTAAGAAATGACACGATATGTTAGAGAAATTAAAGCAGGAAGTTCTGGAGGCGAATCTGCTCCTCCCGAAATACAATTTAGTTACGTTCACATGGGGCAATGTTTCAGCTGTTGACCGTGAGAGCGGAATGATAGTTATAAAGCCTTCCGGCGTACCCTATGAGGGGATGACCGCGGAGGATATGGTCGTAGTCGAGCTTGCAACGGGCAAGGTTGCCGAGGGTAAGTGGAAGCCCTCCAGCGATACGCCGACTCATCTGGAGCTGTACCGCGCATTCCCGGCTATCGGCGGCGTCGTACACACTCACAGCCGCTGGGCTACATCGTTTGCGCAGGCGGGCGTTGGGATACAGCCGATGGGCACTACCCAGGGTGACTACTTCTATGGTGAGATACCCTGTACCCGTGCCATGACGCCGGAGGAGATACGCGGGGAGTACGAAAAGGAAACCGGCAAAGTCATCATCGAAACTTTCAACGGCGTTGACCCGATGAGCATTCCAGCAGTGCTGGTGAAGAGCCACGGTCCGTTCACCTGGGGCAAGGACGCGCATGAGGCTGTGCATAATTCAGTAGTGCTTGAGGAAGTCGCGTTCATGAATTACCACGCCCTGACGATAGCGCCGACCGCCGGGAGAATGCAGCAGGAGCTGCTGGATAAGCATTATCTCCGCAAGCATGGTGCGAACGCTTATTACGGACAGGGCTGAACATTCAGTTTATCAAAAAAATCCGCCGGGCATTTCGGCGGATTCAGACCGTCGAAAAAGTCACTAAAGTGACTTTTCCGCCGAACATCCGCCCCGCGCGCACAGCGTAAGGCGTAGCCG
>CAKSEO010000041.1 GCA_934446565.1 uncultured Oscillospiraceae bacterium
GAGGATGAGATTTTTCGGTTTTGCGGTCAAATATCCAGCAAACATAAAATCTTAGTTCAACAAAGCAAAACGCCCGTTCCAATCAGGGACGGGCGAGAAAAATCGGATTGTTCACCCCCGCTTGTTCGCGGGGGTGAACATGGTGCATGATAATTAGAACAACTCAAGCTATAAGAGAGAGGATGAGATTTTTCGGTTTTGCGGTCAAATATCCAGCAAACATAAAATCTTAGTTCAACAAAGCAAAACGCCCGTCCCAATCAGGGACGGGCGAGAAAAATCGGATTGTTCACCTCCGCTTGTTCGCGGGGGTGAACATGGTGCGGGTGACAGGACTTGAACCTGCACGGTAAAGCCACCAGAACCTAAATCTGGCGCGTCTGCCAATTCCGCCACACCCGCATATATGAGCCGACAAAAGCGGCAACATACTGATTATAGCAGATTTCTTCGGCGATGTCAAGCAGTCGTTTGCAAAAAATGCGGGTATCATATAAATTATACTGGACAAAATAAAAAAGCTGTGATATAATATATACTGTATATTTATCTCCATGCGCTTGAAACGACATGGAAGCAATTCAACAAACGAAAGGAAACACAACAATGAAAGTAACAAAGGACACTATAATCGGCGATATTCTTGACATCAATGCAGAGGCTGCTGCTCCTATCTTCTTCGGAATGGGCATGCACTGCCTGGGCTGCCCCGCTTCCCGCGGCGAGTCTGTTGAGCAGGCTTGCATGGTTCACGGCGTTGATGCCGACGAGATCGTTGAGCAGCTCAACGCAGCTCTCGGCGAGTAATGGTCAGGCTTACCAGCAGGCTCAGAGCGGCAGCAGATCTCTGCCGCAGAGGGGGGACCGTCTGCGATGTTGGGACTGATCATGCGCTGCTCGCCTGCTACCTTGCGCAGACCGGTGCGAGATCCGTTATAGCCTCCGATGTGCGCGAGGGTCCGCTGGACGCCGCGCGCCGGACTATCGCGGAGCAGGGCGTGACGAACGTCACGGCTGTGCTTTCCGATGGACTCGATAAGATAGACTATGCCGACGATGTCGTGATATGCGGCATGGGCGGCGAGCTTATCATGAAGATAATTTCCGGTTGCCGTTTTTTGTCGGAGAATACACGCTTTATTCTCCAGCCCATGACTAAGGCGGATGCGCTCCGGGAACAGCTCTATCAGAGCGGCTTTGAGATACTGGAAGAGCGTGCCGCCAAAGAGGGCGAACGGTTCTATACTGTCATGCTGGTGAGATATACCGGGGTGAAGCGGCAGCCGGACGAGCTGTTCTGCTTTTGTGGCAGAATAACTGACCCGGACATGCTGCGGCATATTGCGGGGAAGCTGCTGAAAAATGCCGCCGGTATGGAAGCGTCAGGCTCGAATTCCGAGCAGGCGCGCCATCTGCACAAGCTTGCGGAGCAGATCCGGGAAATGGCGCAGGGTAACTGTCCTGATGGAGGAACAAAATGTCTGTAACAGTAGGTCAGGTGCTGGGGTACCTTAACACCATCGCACCGATGAATACGGCGGAAAGCTATGACAACGTTGGCCTGATGACCGGCACCCCGGTGGAGAACATCACCGGAATAGCTACCTGCCTTGACATAACCGAAGAGATAATTAACGAAGCTCTTACAAAGAATGCGAATCTCATCGTATCTCATCATCCGGTGATATTCCACCCGCTGAAACGGGTGCTTGCCGGGAACCCGGTGTATTCGCTGGTGCGCAACGATATCAGCGCCATCGCGGTACATACCAATTTCGACATGTGCGAAGCCGGCGTGAACGATACGCTGCTTGAGCTCCTCGGCTGGGAGAGCACGGGCGTGCTTGAACAGACCCAGCCCAACGGTCTGGGAATTGGCGGAGTAGTTGACCTGCCGCTGGGATTTACGGCGCAGGCGCTCGCAGAGCACTGCAAGAACGCCCTTGACCTCGAAAGCGTTAAATACTGCGACGGCGACACCCGGGCGATCACCCGCATCGGCGTGTGCTCGGGCTCTGGCGGCGACCTGCTTGCAAGAGCTTCCGCGCTCGGCTGCCATGCACTCGTCACCGGAGATGTGAAGCATTCCGTTTGGATAGAGGCGCACAATCTGGGCATGGCGCTTATCGACGCGGGTCATTACGGCACCGAGAAATGTGCGTCGCACCGTCTCGCAACGCTGCTCAGCCGCGCATTCCCGGAGGTTCCGGTGTTTGCGGCAGAATCAGAGTGCGAGCCGTGCAGCTACATTTGATTTGACATGGGTTTAACTAGGAGGTGATCGCTTTGTCGCTTGATGGAGCTTTTCTTCATATCGTAACAAATGAACTCCAGCCGCTTATCGGCGCACGGGTGGACAAGGTGTATCAGCCATCGCGCGAGGAGATAGTCGTTTCGCTGCGGACATTCCGCGACGGCGGCAAGAAGATCGTGCTTTCCGCGAACAGCGTCAGCGCGCGTCTGAACCTCACCTCCGCCTCGTTCGAGAATCCACAGCAGCCGCCCATGTTCTGTATGCTGCTGAGAAAGCACCTTTCCGGCGGAAAGCTCATGGCGATACGTCAGGACGGTCTGGAGCGCATAATCTCAGTGGATTTCGAGTGCACAAACGAAATCGGCGATATCGTGACGAATACCCTCATCGCTGAGATAATGGGACGTCACAGCAACATAATCCTCGTCCGGGACGGCAGGGTCATCGACAGCGTTAAGCGCATAACAGACGATATCTCCTCCGTGCGGAGGGTGCTCCCCGGGATCCAGTACGAAGCGCCGCCCCGGCAGGATAGGCTGTGCCTGCTTGACTGCACGCCGGAGCAAGTGTTGGAAGCTGTCAAGGACAGCCCGGAGCGGCTCTGCAAGAAACTCACGGCGGTGTTGGAGGGCGTTTCGCCGATACTCACCCGGGAGATAGCGTGGTACTGTGAAAAGGACACCGACATTCCCTGCAACGCGCTCACCGAGGGTGGAAAACAGCGCCTGCTGATACTTCTCTACCGCATAAAGGGAATGCTGAACGGCAGCCCCGGGGAATTCACGATAGTGTCAGAGCCCGGCGGCAAGAAGAAAGATTTCAGCTTTATCGACATAACGCAGTATTCCGGCTCGATGACTACTACTCGCTGCGATTCTGCGAACGGTCTGCTGGACGAGTTCTTCGCCTCGCAGGACAGGTCGGAGCGCACAAAACAGCGCGCGCACGACCTGCTGAAGCTCCTGATGAACAGCTACGAGCGCGTTTCGAGAAAGCTCGAATTACAGAAAAAGGAACTCGCAGAATGCTCCGAGCGGGAGGTTTTCCGAGTCCGCGGCGACCTGATAAACGCCAACATCTGGCGGCTGGAAAAGGGACAGTCCAAAGCTACGCTTGAGGATTTCACCACCGGCGAGCCGATCGAGATCCAGCTTGACCCGAGGCTGACTCCGGCGCAGAACGCGCAGAAGTACTACACCGAGTACCGCAAGCTCGACACTGCTGAAAAGAAGCTGACAGAGCTTATCGCCAGCGGTCAGCAGGAACTTGTCTATATCGACAGCGTATTCGACGCAGTGAGCCGTACCGACAGCGAAATGGACCTGGCGGAGATACGCCGGGAGCTGCGTGAGCAAGGCTACCTCAAGGGGGGCGTGCGCGCTGACGAAAAGGTGAAAAAGACCTCCGAGCCGCTGCATTTCCGCTCAACAGAGGGATTCGAAATACTGGTTGGCAGGAACAACCGCCAGAACGACCAGCTCACGCTGAAAACCGCGAAAGCGACCGATATCTGGCTTCACACGCAGGGTATCGCGGGTTCGCACGTTATAATCCGCACCGAGGGAAAGCAGCCCGGGGAACAGACTCTGTTCGAGGCTGCGCAGCTTGCGGCGTTCCACTCAAAGGGGCGCAGCGGTTCGGGCGTCCCGGTGGATTACGTCGCAGTGAAGTTCGTCAAGAAGCCCGCCGGCGCGAAGCCAGGAATGGTGATATTCACGAACAACCGCACGCTGTACGTCACCCCGGACGAGAGCCTTGTCAACTCGCTTAAAGCAAAATAACGCAAATACGCGTAAATATATCCGAAAACGAAAGGACAACATTGCAATGAGAAAGGAACTTGCAAAGACCTACGCCCCGAAGGAATTCGAGGACCGTATCTATCATAACTGGGAGGAAAAGGGCTATTTCCACGCCGAGATAGACCCCAAGAAGAAGCCATACACCATCGTTATCCCGCCGCCCAACATTACCGGACAGCTCCACATGGGCCACGCTCTCGACAATACCCTCCAGGATATCCTTATCCGCTGGAGGAGAATGCAGGGCTATTCCGCACTGTGGCTCCCTGGCACCGACCACGCTTCCATTGCGACCGAGGCTAAGATCGTCGGTAAGATGAAGGAGGAGGGTCTGACCAAGGAGCAGATAGGACGTGAGGAATTCCTCAAGCGCGCGTGGGACTGGAAGCGCGTTTACGGTGGTCGTATCGTCCAGCAGCTCAAGAAGCTGGGAAGCTCCTGCGACTGGGAGCGTGAGCGCTTCACGCTGGACGAGGGCTGTTCCAGAGCCGTTCAGAAGGTGTTCATGGATCTCTACAACAAGGGACTTATCTACCACGGCGTAAGAATGATCAACTGGTGTCCTAACTGCAAGACCTCCATCTCCGACATCGAGTGCGAGTACGAGGAGCAGGACGGATTCTTCTGGCACATCAACTACCCGCTGGCTGACGGCTCCGGTTTCGTTGAGATAGCAACCACCCGTCCGGAGACCCTGCTCGGCGACTCCGCGCTGGCTGTAAACCCGAACGACGAGCGCTACAGGGATATTGTCGGCAAGATGGTAAAGCTCCCGCTAACCGACCGCGAGATACCGATAATCGCCGACGACTACGTTGATGTAGAGTTCGGTACCGGTGTTGTTAAGATTACCCCGGCGCATGACCCCAACGACTTCATGGTAGGTCAGCGTCATGACCTGCCCGTTATCTCCATGATGAACGACGACGCCACTATCAGCGCCGACGTAGGCGGCAAGTACGCCGGCATGGACAGATACGAGGCAAGAAAGCAGATGGTCGCAGACCTCGAAGCACAGGGTCTGCTTGTAAAGGTAGAGCCGCACAAGCACAATGTCGGCTGCTGCCAGCGCTGCGGAACTACAGTCGAGCCGCGCGCGTCCCTCCAGTGGTTCGTTTCCATGAAGGAGCTTGCACAGCCTGCTATAGATGTTGTAAAGTCTGGCGAGCTTCGCTATATCCCCAAGCGTTTTGAGAACGGCTATCTCTACTGGATGGAGAATATCCGCGACTGGTGCATTTCCAGACAGCTCTGGTGGGGTCACAGGATCCCGGCTTACTACTGCCAGAATCCCTCCTGCAAGCACACCGCGATTTCACTCGACCCGCTTGAGAAGTGCCCGAAGTGCGGCGCTCCAGTAAAGCAGGACGAGGACACCCTCGATACATGGTTCAGCTCCGCGCTGTGGCCGTTCTCTACCCTCGGATGGCCTGACAAGACCCCCGAGATGGACTACTTCTACCCCACCAACACGCTGGTAACTGGCTACGATATTATCCCGTTCTGGGTAGCAAGAATGATATTCTCCGGTCTGGAGCATACAGGTCAGAAGCCGTTCAAGGACGTTCTGATACACGGTCTTGTCCGCGACGAGCTGGGCAGAAAGATGTCCAAGTCCCTCGGCAACGGCGTTGACCCGCTGGAGATCATCGACAAGTACGGCGCAGACGCACTCCGTCTGACCCTTGTCACTGGTAACGCTCCCGGCAACGATATGCGCTGGACCGAAACCAAGGTAACTAACTCCAGAAACTTCGCGAACAAGCTGTGGAACGCGTCCAGATATATCCTGATGAATCTTCCCGAGGACTTCGGCACACCGGTTCTGCCGGAGAGCCTCCCCATCGAGGACAAGTGGGTGCTGAGCCTGTTCAACGACACCGTGAAGAACGTTACCTCCAATCTCGAGGCGTTCGAGCTGGGCGTTGCCGTACAGAACCTGACAGACTTCATCTGGGACGTATTCTGCGACTGGTACATCGAGCTCACTAAGCCGCGTATCGCAGAGGGCGGCGAGACCGCACTTGCAGCGCAGAACGTACTCGTTTACATCATGCAGGGCATTCTGAAGCTGCTGCACCCGTTCATGCCGTTCATCACTGAGGAGATCTGGCAGTCCATGCCGGGTACCGACAGCGAGAGCATCATGATCGCAAAATGGTGCGAATACGACGAGAAGCTGCACTTCGGCGAGGCTGCGGAGGAGTTCTCCCGCGTTGTCAACACCATCAAGGCTATCAGAGTACAGCGCAACGAGCTGAACGTACCTCCGTCAAAGAAGGTAACGATGACTGTTGAGACCCAGTTCACACAGCTATTCAGCGACTGCCGCAAGTTCTTCGAGAAGCTGGCGGGCGCAGGCGAGTTCACCGTAACTGAAAAGGTGGATTCCGCAGAGGGAATGATGACTGTTGTCACCGATTCCGCCCGCGTATTCATGCCGATGGGCGAGCTTGTTGACAAGGACAAGGAGCTTGCACGTCTCGACAAGGAGAAGAAAGCGGCTGAAAAGGACATCGAGTTCCTCTCCAAGAAGCTGAACAACCCGGGATTCCTCGCAAAGGCTCCCGCGCAGCAGATAGAAAACGAGCGCACCAAGCTTGCAAAGGCAGAGGAGAAGCTCGCGAAGATCAACGTTTCCATCGAAGGCTTGCAGTAATGGAGATACGCCGCATGGAGCCGCAGGAAGCCGACGAGGTGGCGCGGCTCTATGTCAGCAGCTGGCAGGCAGGTTACAGGGGGCTGCTCCCGCAGTATTACCTTGACCTGCTCTCGCCGGAGCGCTGGCAGACGGCTTTTTCGGGACAGCCCGGCAGTTTCGTGCTGACAGAGGGCGGAGTTATCGCGGGGCATTCCTGCGCACGTCCTGCCGCAGACGAGAAAATGTCCGGCTGGGGTGAGGTGCACACGCTGTATGTACTGCCGGAATACTGGGGCAGGGGATTCGGTACGGCGCTGCTGGACAATTCGGTCAGGTGGCTGAATGACTGCGGTTTTGACCGGGTGTACCTCTGGGCGCTGGATACAAATTTACGTGCACGCAGGCTCTATGAAAAATACGGCTTCATGCCGACATCCGATAAGCTGCTGTGTCAGGTCGGAAATGTTGAAGTCACAGACATACGCTATGTTTTGAAAAAACCGCGAAAGCGGCACCATTATTCCGAATTCCGAATTATGAATTCCGAATTTAACATAAGGGGGCATTATGGCAAAGATGACTTTAGTGGTCCTTGCGGCGGGCATGGGGACGCGCTTCGGCACAAGGATAAAGCAGCTTGAAAAGCTCGGTCCGAGCGGCGAGCTGCTGATAGATTACTCGGTTTACGACGCGGTGAAGGCTGGCTTTGACCGGGTGGTGTTCATAATCAGACGAGATATCGAGGAGCTTTTCAAATCCACGATAGGCGCGCGGGTAGAGAAACGCATCGCTACGGAATATGTTTTCCAGTCGCCGGAGCAGCTCCCGTGTCGCTGCGGGGATTTCCCGGGCAGGACGAAGCCCTGGGGCACGGCACAGGCTCTGTACTGCTGCCGCGATGTGATTGACGGTCCGTTCGCGATAGTTAACGCCGATGATTTCTACGGGCAGGACGCGTTCCTGCAGCTCGGAGGATTCCTTGGCAACTTCACTGCGGACGCATGTTCCGTTGGATTTTTGCTAAAAAACACCCTGTCCGACTTCGGAACGGTCAATCGCGGAGTCTGCAAGACGGATTCACAGGGGCTGCTCACCAGCGTCGAGGAAACAAAGGCGATAGGCAGGGCGGAAAGCGGCGTTATTTCCGGAACTTTCGCCGGTGAACAGCGCATACTTAGTGAAAACGACACCGTTTCCATGAGCATGTGGGGCTTCGGCGCGGACTTCATGCCGCGTCTGGAACGCAGGCTGGCTGAATTCCTGGAAAAGCTCCCGACAGATGAACCTAAGGCGGAGCTTACCATCGCGGACGCTGTGGACGCGGAGATACACGGCAGCGGGTTCCGCGTTATGAATCTTGCAACGGACAGCCGCTGGTTCGGCGTCACCTATGAAGCGGACGCGGATAATGCCCGCGAAACGCTCAGAAACTGCGTCAGCGCAGGAGTTTACAGCTCCCCGCTTTGGGGCTGATACCTCCGAGGACACATAATATAAGTCAGGAGCGGTCACTATGTTAATTGTTCCGATAGAAAACGTCACCGAGGGAATGGTGCTGGCAAAGGACGTTGCGTCCACATCTGCGAGGGATTACAAGACCCTGCTGATGAAGGGCACTCTCATCACCGCCGACATGATAAACCTGCTGAAAAGCAAGGGTATCAAGAATGTCACCATCAAGGGAGAGCGCTCTCTGGAAAAGGAGATGGAGCAGCCCCTTGAGGAAACTCCTGAAAAGGAATCCGCAGAGGCTATCAAGAATCAGCATATCGGTAAGGCGCTCGATGAGCTAAGCACGATATTCGAGCACAACGGCGAGATACAGCAGCTTTCTCAGAAAACCATAAAGCAGGTGGACGACATTGCAGACGATATCCTTGTGGATATCGGCAACGACTCGACCTATCTCGGCAATCAGATGATAGCGCTCCAGAACTACGACGACTACACCTACAAGCACTGCCTGCGCGTCGCCATGCTTTCAACGGGCATCGCAAACGAGCTTCATCTTTCGCAGAGCGACATCAAGGAAGTTATCCTTGCGGCGCTGCTGCACGATATCGGAAAATCCAACATCGACCACGAGATAATCGTGAAGCCGGGCAGGCTCACCGATGAGGAATTCGAGAAGATAAAGCAGCACCCCTATATCGGCTACCGGATCCTCAAGCAGACCGGAGGCTACAGTCCTAACGTGCTTGCAGGTGTGCTGTTCCATCAGGAGAAGTTCGACGGCAGCGGTTATCCCACCGGGCTTGCCGGGAAGAAGATACCGCTTATCGCGCGTATCCTGACCGTTGCCGACGTGTTCGACGCGCTGACCTCCAACCGTCCCTACCGCCGCCCGTGGTCAGTGGCGGAAACCGAGGAATACATGCTTGGCGGCTGCGGCGTGCATTTCGACTACGACGTCACGGCGGCATTTCTGCGCTCGTTCAATCCGTATCCTGTGGGGACGGTGGTGTCGCTTTCCGACGGTCGCCACGGCGTTGTCGTAAAGAACAACACGAATGTACTGCGCCCGGTAGTGCGAATCTACGGCGAGGGTGCCGGAGAGGAAATAGACCTCGGAAATGATTTCCGCTATCTTTCCCTGATGATAACCGGGATATACAGCGGAAACTACAACATATAAAGGAGAAAACAAATGGTCATTATCGAAATGGAAAACGGAAAGCAGATAAAGCTCGAGCTTTATCCTGATAAGGCTCCGATAACGGTGGAAAACTTCCTCAAGCTGGTGAAGTCCGGCTTTTATGACGGTCTGATATTCCACCGCGTAATAAAGGATTTCATGATACAGGGCGGCGACCCTGAGGGCACCGGAATGGGCGGCGCTAAGGAGAAGATCAAGGGCGAGTTCCTGCTGAACGGTGTTCCCAACGACCTGCGCCACGAGCGCGGCGTTATATCCATGGCGCGTGCGCAGAATCCGAACTCTGCAAGCTCCCAGTTCTTCATCTGCCACAAGGATTCTTTCTTCCTTGACGGTCAGTACGCTGCGTTCGGCAGAGTTGTTGACGGAATGGACGCCGTTGACGAGATCGCAGAAGTCCAGACCGACTACAGCGACAGACCTCTCACCGAGTGCAAAATGAAGCGCGTTTTCGTTGAAGAATAATTCAGGACACAGCCGGATAGCTCCATTTTGGGGAGCGGTCCGGCTGTGATTTTATTGTGCATATTCACCATATGTTAAGGCGGAATAAAGCATAATTTGTCCATATTCCGGGTAATAATTGACTATTTCGGTGTTGTTGCTATTGACAAAATCGGCGTTTTATAGTATCATTAAATAATAGGGGTACAGTATGCTTTTCTGACTGTGCCGTTACGAAAATTACACGGTCTGTGTACGAAATGGCGGACCGTGCGAAAGATAAAAGAGGTCACAAAATGCAGTTTGGCAGTGTAGCATTCTTTAAGGTGCTGATAAAGACCGTTCTCTGCATAGTTTTCTTTGTACCGCTGGTGCTGTGTATCATCTTTGCGGTGCTCCTCTGGAACAAGAGCGCCGAGGTCAAGGAGATACAGCAGGATAACGAGCGGCTGGAATACTACGCCGCAATACTCAGCGGAGAGCGCGAGCCCACCGTCAAGGGTTTCTATGACGTTTATGAGCGCAGCGGGCTTTCCGACGAGGAGCTGATAGATTACGTCCTCCATGGAAAGGACGGAAGCCAGCCAGCCGCCAATATCGGCAGCGACGGAAACGGCGGAAGCTCTTCAAATGCTTCAACCCCCGTAAGCGCGGAGGTGCAGACGGTGGATACCGCTGAAAGTCATGACGAAACGCCGCAGTCGGCAGAGCAGCCCCAGTCCGCGGAATCGACGGAGCCCGAGAGTCCGTACTCCGGTATCTATCCGGATATGATGGTGTATTCTCCAGCCGAATCGGATTTTGTCCGGGAGCTGGGCACGGTGTATCTGACATTTGACGACGGTCCGTCTGACAATACATACAGTATTCTGAGTTATCTCGAACAGTACAATGTCAAGGCGACATTCTTTGTTGTCCCGGAACGTACTGAAAGCTGTTATGCTAAGCTGAAAGCCATAGCAGACGCGGGCCACTCGATAGGAGTGCACAGCGCTTCGCATGTTTACAAGGATATCTACGCTTCGGTCGAGGCGTATCTTGAGGATTTCCACGAGGCGTGGGACATAATTTACGACGCTACGGGGATAAAGACCGAGATATTCCGTTTCCCTGGCGGCAGCGTCAATGACTTCAATGCCGATACCAGGGATAAGATAATTCAGGAGATGACCCGCAGAGGATTCCGTTATTATGACTGGAACGTTGAGAGCGGCGACGTCAACGGAGCTACCTGGACGGATATGTACAATTCCATTCCCTCTGATATCGCCAACTGCTATCGCTCCATAGTGCTGATGCATGATTCCAACTCCACGCCGAATACCGTGCTGGTGCTTGGCGACGTGCTTCATGTGCTGGTCAGCGACGGATATAAATTCGACAAGATAAACAACGATACAAGACCTGTTCAGTTCACCGGGCCGTTTGCCTGACGTTAGGCTGCACAGCAAAAAAGAAAGGAATAAATATGGGTATCAAGGATAATTTTTCACAGGCGGTAAAGGAACTGTGGAAGAAAGACGGTCTTGAGGAAAACGGGGAAAAGACCGATAAGTCCGCGCAGACTTCGCAGCCTACCGAACTCGACAGATATCTCAACGCTCCGGAGCAGTTCCAGCAGGAACAGGCAGTGCAGCAGCCTACTCAGCCTGCGCAGCCTATGCAGTCCACGCAGTCGGCGCAGCTTAACGAACCTGCGCAGCCGGCTCAGATGAATCAGTCGCAGCCCTCACAGCAGGCAGCGCCCGTACAGCCCGCGCAGCCTTCTCAGTCTGCACAGGCGCAGAACTATCAGTTCGACCCGCAGAACGGCGCGAATACAGCAGGAGTTCCGTTCGAAACTCCGTATTACCGGGCTCAGAATGCGCAGAATAATATGGGGCAGAATGCCCAGAATATACAGAACCCTCAGATGAACCAGGGCATGCCGAATTACGGCGCTGCTAATGGTCAGAACTATGGTGGATTCGGCGGAAACGGCGGATATGTTCCTCCGGTGCCTCCGACTGCGCCGGGTCAGTCGATAGACGCTCCCAGCGACACCGACGAAGTTACCGTTATCTCCCGCAACACGATAATCGACGGCAATGTCCGCAGCCTTGCAAATATGCAGGTGGACGGCAACATCAAGGGCAACGTTGAAACCACCCGCGACATCGAAATGTCCGGAAAGGTAGTAGGCGACATCAAGTGCAACAATGCCAATATGAATTCCGCGGCTATGCAGGGCAACCTCAACCTCAAGGGCAAGGTGCGCATGGATCGCGACACGATACTTATCGGAGATCTCAGCTCCCAGTACGCCGACGTTAACGGTAGAATACGCGGAAAGCTCGAAATAGGCGGCAAGGCGGAGCTCAAGCGCGACGCTATCGTGTTCGGCGATATCAACGCTTCCACCATTGCAGTGACCGATGGAGCCATCATTCAGGGTTATGTCAACACGACCTTCCTTTCCAAGGAGGACAGCCGCAGCGTATTCCCCGAGGCCATCTCCTTTGATAAGGCCGCTGAAAACAAGGCGTGAGCGCTGTAAATACGCAACTACGCAGCCATGTAACCACGCAACTACGAAAGGCAGTTAAACTGAATGAGCACCAAAAAGAATTCCAACAATATCCCACTTATTGCAACAATAGTCGTAGCGGTCGCAGCAATAGTGCTTGCAGTCGCTGCGATGGTCATGATGAACAAGGGTCCTGCGTCTCCGGCGCAGTCCGGCGATAATTCCGTGAGCCATGCGCAGGACACATCCTACCTTACTCCGGAATACCAGAAAGAGTGCGAGTATGCGGCGCACGACCTGCTGAACAACAGCCACGAGATACTTCGTCTGTTCGTAACAGAGGGGCTTTATCATGAGGATGAGCCCTACGGAAATCTTCCGGAGGACGGATACTACACCGTCAACAGCACTGATTACACCTCGCTTGAGCAGATAGAGGAGCTGGTACGTTCAGTGTACGTTGACGACGCAGCGGAGCAGATACTGAAGAACTCCAACGGCAAGGGGCTTGCGGTCTACGCAAACCGTGAGCAGCAGGTGAGGATCGAAGAAGCGGCTTCCACCGCCGAGTCCACCCAGGAGAGCGGCTCAAAGTACGAAACCATCTACAAGCTCGGTATAAGCTCCGACTTCGTCCCGGACGAAAGCAAGAGCTGGACCAGCTGTGCGATAACCATCGACTACCTTGAAGAGGGCAGATGCGGGCTGACCGTATACCTCGACGGAGTAGATTCCACAAGTGGCGTCACCGATGAGAACCGTGATTCCGTTCTTGAGATGACGATGATAAAGCTCGACGGCAGCTGGAAGCTCGTCGAGTTTGTCACAAGAGGCTGATATGAGCAGAAAGAAAGGCGCTTTTTCCGCGTATGCGGTGGCAAGCCAGTTTGCGTTCGTGATACTTTCGCCGCTGCTGGTTTTCATCGTCGGCGGGCACTACGCCTGTGAATACTACGACCTCCCCGATTGGGTGATGGTCGTGTGCATAATTCTTGGGGTGCTGTTCATGATAGGCGGCGCGGTTTCCCACCTGATGAAGATGATACACATCTACGGCAGGGACGAGAAAAAGCCCCCGCGATACAACACTGACCCCAGGGACAACGATTACTACGACGACTACAGCCACCACAAGTGAGGTATATCATGGCGAAAAAGAACGACATAACCGTCAGCGAAATGCGCGCTCTTCTGCCGTGGTTCCTTGTGGTCAACGCAGTGTATTTCGCGCTGCTGCTGGTGCTGTTCTTTGCGGGAGGTTTCAACTACTCGCTGCTGCTTGGCGGCGTGTGGGGGGATCTGGTATGCGTCGGCAACTTCTTCCTGATGGGGAAGTCCGCCGAAAAGTCGCTCCGCAGGGGAAACTGCAAGTCCGCCCAGACATACATGAATACCATGTATTGTCTGCGGTATCTAGGACTGTTCCTCGCGATGACGGTCGCAGCATTCGTTCCGTTTATTGATCTTATCTGCGCGGCGGTGCCGCTGTTTTTCCCGAAGATCATCATTACATTGAGAGGTCTGTGGGAGAACCGTACCAGGCGCAGTGATGATACCGGGCGTAGCTAAGCTGCCCGGATAAAAGGTAAAGGAGGATTGATTAAAAATGCCAGCAGCTCTGCTTTTGGCATCAGAGGGCGGGTTTACTGTCACCGGACCACACGTCATAACCAGCTTCGAGCTGTTCGGAATGACATGGAATCTCACTGAGACCGTGTTTATCCAATGGATCGTTATGCTTGTTTTGCTGGTGGTCATGCTGATACTGACCCACAAACTGGAAGTTATTCCTAAGACAAAGCGCCAGGCGGCGGCTGAATGGATCGTGACTTTCGTCCGCAACATGGTGGATACCACCATGGGACCGAAGTACAAGGGCTACACCACCTACATCGGCGCGCTTCTTTGCTTCCTGCTGCTGAACAACCTGATGAGCCTTTTCGGACTGAAGAACCCGACCTCGGATATATCAGTTACCGGAGCTATCGCACTTATCACCTTTGCGCTGACGCAGATCAACCGTGCAAAGACCGGTAAGGTCAAGGGCTATTTCCACGCATTCATCGAGCCTATGCCGTTCATGCTGCCGTTCAACATCATCGGCGAGATCGCGAATCCGCTCTCACAGGCGCTCCGTATCTTCGGCAACATGGTCGCAGGCATGGTAATCGGCGGTCTGATCTATTTCGCGCTGGGCAACTTCGCGATACTCATCCCGGCGATAACCTCGCTGTATTTCGACATTTTCTCGGCGGTTATCCAGGCGTACATTTTCACGACGCTGACAATGGCGTATATTTCCGGCGCAGAATGCGAATGATCCCGCACAAGCCCGCAAAACAAGGCTAAATTCCCATCTGGGGATAGTATTTATATCAAATGGAGGAACTAACAATGACAGAAGATATGCAGTTATTATCCAGCGCCATCGTACTCGGCGCGTCCGCGCTCGGCGCAGGCACAGCAATGATCGCAGGTCTTGGTCCTGGTATCGGTGAAGGTATCTGCGCGAGCAAGGCTGTTGAGGCTATCGGCAGACAGCCCGAGGCTTCCGGTGCAGTTACAAGAACCATGATCATCGGTGACGCGCTCGCCGAGACCACCGGTCTGTACGCGCTGGTTATCGCGCTCCTGCTCCTTTATGCAAACCCCCTGTTCAGCAACCTCACCGCACTGTTCAAGTAATAACAGCAAACGCATAAAGGGAGGAGTTGAACAAAATGCTGACACTTATCAGTGAAAGCGCAGCGCAGGTCAACCTGCCTCTTGTTACGATCGACCCCGGAACCATCGTGTTCACCCTGATCAATACGCTCATCATCGTTATCCTTTTCAAGATATTCCTGTTCAAGCCGGTAGGCAAGATCCTCGACAAGCGCAACGAAATGGCAGCGGCTGAGATAGCCGAGGCACAGCGCGCGAAGGAATCCGCTGCAAAGACCGAGCAGGAGTACCTCGAAAAGCTCGCTAAGGCTAAGGAGGAGGCTGCCGACATCATGAAGCAGGCTACGCTCCGTGCCCAGAAGCGCGAGGAGGAGATCGTGAACGAGGCTAATCAGAAGGCCGCTGAGATCAAGGCGAGAGCCGAGGAGAACATCGAGCGTGACAAGCAGCGCGCAGTCAACGAGATAAAGGATGAGATATCCGATATCGTCATCATGGCTGCGTCCAAGGTCGTTGAGAAGGAAATTTCCGCAAAGGACAACGAGGCTATCATCGCGGATTTCTTACAGAACGTAGGAGCAGCGAAGTAATCTCGCCGGGAAAGGAATTTTTGTATGAACGACAAGGCTGAAAAGGTTTACGCTGAGGCGTTTTTCGAGCTTTGCCTGGAAGATGGAAAGCCGGAGGAAGTCCTCGGCGAGCTCAGCGCGCTGGACGGGATATTCCGGGAGGAATCGGATTTCGTCAAGCTGCTGGGAACGCCCACCGTGCCTATGGACGAAAAGCTCGGCATGATAAAGGATATCATCGCCGACGGAGTTTCCGAGTACACCGGGAATTTGCTGTGCGTATTAACGGAGCGCGGCAGGATGGGCTGCTTCAGCGGTATCGTGAAGAATTTCCGCGCGCTTTATAACGAGCATTTCAGAATAGCTGAGATCACAGTCACGGCGAGCGCTCCGCTGTCGGAGTCCGTTCGTGAAAAGATAACTGCGAAGATGTCCGAGGTGACAGGAAAGACCGTTTCCATCAAGGAAAAGGTAGACCCGTCCATCATCGGCGGCGTTGTTATCGACTACGGCAGCACCCGCTACGACGGCAGCGTCCGCACAAGGCTGAACGAGCTCAAGAAGGAGCTCGGCGGCGTTATTGCGTGACAGCATGACGCAGGCACAAAATAAACAAGAAAGGGATGTATTTAATGGATTTACGCCCCGATGAAATAACGGGTCTTATCAAGTCCCGTATCAAGAATTACAACGCGAAGATCCAGCTCGGCGATGTCGGCACGGTTGTTACCGTCGGCGACGGTATCGTGCGTATACACGGCCTCGAGAAGTGCATGCTCAACGAGCTGCTTGAATTCGAGAACGGCGTACAGTGCATGGCGATGAACCTCGAGCAGGATTTCGTAGGCGCGGTAATGCTTGGCTCTGACGAGGATATCAAGGAAGGTTCCACCGTCAAGAGAACAGGCTCCATCGTGTCCGTTCCCGTCGGCGAAGAGCTGCTGGGACGCGTTGTCAACTCTCTGGGACAGCCCATCGACGGCAAGGGCGCTATTCTCGCAAAGGAAACCCGCCCCATCGAAAAGATCGCTTCTGGTATCATCACCAGAAAGCCTGTTACCGTGCCTCTCCAGACCGGTATCAAGGCGATAGACAGCATGATCCCGATAGGCAGAGGTCAGCGTGAGCTCATCATCGGCGACCGCCAGACCGGTAAGACCGCCATCGCTATCGACACCATAATCAACCAGAAGGGCAAGGATGTCATCTGCATCTATGTTGCTATAGGTCAGAAGAACTCCACTGTTGCTGGCGTTGTTGAGCAGCTCCGCACAGGCGGCGCGCTGGATTATTCCATCGTCGTTTCCGCTACCGCTTCCGAGCTGGCACCGCTTCAGTACATCGCGCCCTATTCCGGCTGCACCATGGGTGAATACTTCATGGAGAAGGGCAAGGATGTCCTCGTTGTATACGACGACCTCTCAAAGCACGCTGTAGCTTACCGTACCCTCTCCCTGCTGCTCAAAAGACCGCCAGGACGTGAAGCATACCCCGGCGACGTATTCTATCTGCATTCAAGACTTCTTGAACGTGCAGCAAGACTCAACGAGAATTACGGCGGCGGTTCTCTTACCGCGCTTCCTATCATCGAGACACAGGCAGGCGACGTTTCCGCGTATATTCCGACCAACGTTATTTCAATCACCGACGGTCAGATTTACCTCGAGAGCGAACTGTTCAATGCCGGTGTGCGTCCCGCAGTAAACCCGGGTATCTCCGTATCCCGAGTTGGTGGTAACGCGCAGATAAAGGCTATGAAGAAGGTCGCAGGTACCCTGAAGCTGGATTACTCCCAGTACAGAGAGCTCCAGAGCTTCGCACAGTTCGGTTCCGACCTGGATAAGGATACAAAGGATCGTCTGGCAAAGGGCGAGCGTATCGTTGAGGTACTGAAGCAGGATCAGAATTCCCCGCTGGAGGTAGAGGAGCAGGTAGTCATCATCTACGCTGTTATCAACAACTTCCTCAAGGATATCGCAGTTGACAAGATCAAGCAGTATCAGGCTGATCTGCTCGACCACATCAAGTCCACCTGCCCGGATATTCTCACCAGCATAAAGACCGAAAAGGTAATGAAGCCCGAGATCGAAGAGCAGCTCAAGAAGGTCCTCGCGGACTTCGCCAAGAGCTACGCGGCTTAACTGCGAAAGGAGCATTTTATGAAGCAGGCTGCTTTTGTATTAGGCGTTATCGCCACTGTACTGTCCACCATTGCCGTACTGGCTGTTTCGTGGCTGTACATCGAAAAGAAGGTAAGATATATCACAACTGACGACAACGTTCAGTGATATCTTATGCCGCAATGATTTTCCGGGGGTGATATTATAGCATCAGGAAATATGAAGGACATAAAGCGGCGCATAAAGTCCGTAGGCTCTACCCGCCAGATAACAAAGGCGATGGAGCTGGTGTCCTCAAGTAAACTCCGCAAGGCAAAACAGCGTGCGGAGCAGGCTCGTCCCTACTTCAACGAGCTGTATAAATCCATGTGCGAAATTGCCTCGGCTAATACGGATTTCTCCACAGTTTTCACGCAGAAGCGTGAGATAAAGCACCGTCTGTTCATCGTTGTGGCAGGCGACAGAGGGCTTGCGGGAGGATATAACTCCAACGTGCTCAAGCTCGCCGCCGCAGCGCACGCGGACGACGCGGAGAAACCGAAAATAATCGCGATCGGCAAGAAGTCCATTGAGTATTTTTCCAAGCGCGACTACGACATCGTTGGAAGCTACCCGAACATCGCCGAGAACATCAAGCCCGCACAGGCACAGGATATCGCCGATACGGCGATAGAGATGTTCCGCCGCGGCGAGGTGGACGATGTGCAGATATTCTTCACAATGTTCGTTTCCCAGCTTGCGCAGGAGCCGCAGCAGCTTGCTGTGCTCCCGATGAAAACGCAGAAGCTGGAGGGCTACGGCGCGATGAATTACGACCCGTCCCCCGAGGCGGTGTTCGACAGGATCGTGCCGAAATTCACCGCGAGCCTTGTGCAGTGCGCTGTCGTTGAGGCGTATGCCTCCGAGCAGGGCGCGCGCAGAACCGCGATGGAGTCAGCAACGGACAATGCCGACGCAATGACCGAGAGCCTGTCCCTGCTCTATAACAGAGCGCGTCAGGCAAGCATCACGCAGGAGATCACCGAGATCGTATCCGGCGCGAACGCACTTGACTAAATTATTATCCGCCCTCCGCATGAGGGCTTGCATTTCCAACCACATCAAATGGAAAGGAAAAATCACAGTATGACAAATCAGAACGTAGGCACGATCGTGACAGTCATCGGTGCGGTTCTTGATATCAAGTTCCATCCCGATCACCTGCCCAATCTGCTTAATGCCATCGAGATCGACAACAACGGTCAGAAACTGGTCGTTGAGGTCGCTCAGCATATCGGCGACGATATCGTGCGCTGCATTGCGATGGGTTCCACCGATGGCCTCGTAAGAGGCATGGAAGCTGTAGATACCGGCGCGTCTATCAAGGTCCCTGTCGGAAAGGAGACCCTCGGCCGTATCTTCAATCTGCTCGGCGAGGCGGTTGATAACAAGCCGCAGCCCGAGACCGAGGAGAAGTGGGAGATACACCGTCCCGCTCCGAAGTTCGAGGAGCAGGAGGCTTCCAACCAGGTACTTGAGACCGGTATCAAGGTCGTTGACCTTATCGCGCCGTACCTCAAGGGCGGTAAGATCGGTCTGTTCGGCGGTGCCGGCGTAGGTAAGACCGTCCTTATCATGGAGCTTATCAACAACATTGCCAAGCAGCATGGCGGTATTTCCGTATTCACCGGCGTCGGCGAGCGTACCCGTGAGGGTAACGACCTTTACAACGAGATGACCGAGTCCGGCGTTATCAACAAGACCGCGCTGGTTTACGGTCAGATGAACGAGCCGCCAGGAGCAAGAATGAGAGTAGCGCTTTCCGGACTGACCATGGCGGAGTACTTCCGTGACAAGGAAGGTCAGGACGTGCTGCTGTTCATTGACAACATCTTCCGTTTCACACAGGCGGGTTCCGAGGTTTCCGCGCTGCTGGGCCGTATGCCCTCTGCCGTTGGTTACCAGCCGACCCTGGCTACCGAGATGGGCGCTCTCCAGGAGCGTATTACATCCACAAAGAAGGGTTCCATCACGTCCGTTCAGGCGGTTTACGTTCCTGCGGACGACCTGACCGACCCGGCTCCGGCTACTACATTCGCACATCTGGATGCTACAACGGTTCTTTCCAGAAACATCGCGTCCATGGGTATCTACCCTGCGGTTGACCCGCTGGAATCCACCTCCCGTATCCTGACCCCGGACATCGTGGGCAAGGAGCACTACGAGGTAGCGAGAGCGGTACAGTCCATTCTCCAGCGCTACAACGAGCTTCAGGATATCATCGCGATACTTGGTATGGACGAGCTTTCCGACGAGGATAAGCTGACCGTATCCCGTGCGAGAAAGATCCAGAGATTCCTGTCCCAGCCGTTCTCCGTTGCGGAGGCGTTCACCGGAATGCAGGGCAAGTACGTCCCGCTGAAGGAAACTATCCGCGGCTTCAAGGAGATCATCGAAGGCAAGCACGACGACCTGCCCGAGTCCGCATTCCTGTTCGCAGGAACGATCGACGAGGTCATCGAGAAGGCAAAGAAGGGCTGATCGGAGGTAATATATGACGCCGTTCAGATTAGAGATAATCACGCCCGAAAAGACATTTTTCGACGGTGAAACGGAGCAGATAATTGCCCGCACCACTGTCGGAGATGTTGGTATCCTGAATGGGCACGAGCCTTATTGCGCAGCACTGGGCATAGGGCAGATGCGGGTGATGATCGACGGGAAATTCCGCCGTGCGGCTACTTCCGGCGGTATCATAAAGGTATCAAAGGAAAAGACTGTTATCCTGGTTCAGTCCTGTGAATGGGCTGAGGATATCGACGTGAACCGTGCAGAGCACGCAAAGCAGGTCGCAGAGGAGCGAATGAAAGCTGCGGCAGGCGATAACGAGTTCCGCCTTGCAGAGGCTAAGCTCAAGCGTGCGCTCAACCGTATCGACGCTGCAAATCTCAAGTAAATAATGAAAGGGGGGCTTGTGCTCCCCTTTTAGCTTGCCGGAAAGCTGAAAGTGTTTAGAAACTATAATTTATGTTTGTAGGAACGTTGGAGTTTGCATCACTAATTGGGAGAGTCAAGAGGGGGACTAGTCCCCCTCTTGCAGGTCGAGGGCAGCGCCCTCGTCGCCGTCCGCAGACGGCGAAATCCCCAAATAAAAAAAGCGCTAAAGGGGTGCAGGGGGAAAACAAGAGTTTTCCCCCGCTTGGCGAAGTACGCGATATCCTCC
>CAKSEO010000042.1 GCA_934446565.1 uncultured Oscillospiraceae bacterium
CATATTCCTCACTGCTTAATATTCAAAAAGCCCTCTTTCTTTTTTCTACGAAAGATGGCTTTTTCGACAAGCTGAGCAGGGACGTTTCCGTCCCTGCTTTTGTGTGTCAACGATTCAATTTCAGATCCTGCCTGTTATCGTGAGAACGCTCACGGCGGGGGTTATCTCCACCGCTCCGGTGGCTTCGTTGCGGGTGTAGGTCGCGGCGTCCACAAGGATAGTCCCGGGCAATGTCGCGAATGCGCCGGTGGTCTGGTCGTAGGTGTAATCCGCGCCCAGCGTAAGCGCCGCCCCGTTGAAAGTAGCGGTAAGGTCTTTCAGCACCGGAGAGAACGTGTCGGTCACGACAGCGCCGAGCGCTGCGTCAGCGGCTGTGTTGCCCGTGTTCTGGATAACGAACGTGTAGGTCACCTGACCGTTCGGGCTGACAGTAGACGGAGATATCGCCTTGCTGATGGACAGCCATGCCGCCGCCTGTGCGCTCACGGTTTCGGATGCGGAAAGCGTTTCCGCGAGCATGTCGCCGTTCACGGACGCGGTGTTGATGATAGTTCCATCGGCTCCCAGCGGCGCGAACGCGGTAGGCCGCGCTTCGTATATCAGCAGCGCGTCTCCGTTCGCGGGAACGCTCACGCTGGTGATGTTCAGCGTATCTCCGACATCCACCGCAGGAGTCGGTTGTAGCGCTCCATTCAGAAAGTACTTCAGAGACCCGTCAACGTAGCGCAGCGGGACCAGCGTCCCGGTGCCGTAGTCGTATGCTCCGAGGTCGTCCGTGACGGCCAGTCCGGTGTACGCCGCTCCGCTCTTGTTCGTAAAGCTGACGACGTAAGTTATGCTCCCGTCCGGGGAATACTCCCGCCTCAGCGCCGTCTTGGCGACCGCGAGCGACTGGACCAGTTCGCCTACCACGATATTGGAATTAGTGATAGTATCATTATATATCAGGCTTGCCTGATTTGTAAATTCTGCCATAAAAAATGCCTCCATTTAGTTAGTGGGATATTATCCCATATACTATATGTGAAACGGCGAGATTTTGTTCAGCGGAGCTGCATGATATTTCCGCTGATTATCGGCATTATCATGCGCACAATAAACCTGATACAAGGATAACAGACATATAAAAAAAGCATAGTAAGCGCACATAATTTTCACACTGATTTCACAATCGTGCTGTATAATCAGCAGAAGTTATGTCCAGGTCATAACGCGTTTACGCCAGGAATGCTTTTGGAGGACTTCAATGACTGACTACAGAACAGATTACGAAGCGCTTGAAAAGCGCCTTTCCGAGCGCCAGGTAGACCCCGGCAGGCTCGTCACCGACGCCCCCACTCCGAATACGCTACGGCTGTGGGAATTCCTCAAGTCCTGTTACGGGAAAAAGTACATTTCCGGTCAGCAGTACCTCTGGGAGGACGAAAAAGAGGACCTGGTATACTACAATACCACCGGGAAGATACCCGCTATACGCGGCTACGACTTCATGGGAATAAGCGGTCTCGCAAGGGGCTACGACCAGCTCGGCAGGGCGATAGACTGGGCACGCCGCACCGGAGGTATCCTCACAATGTGCTGGCACTGGAACGCTCCGGACGACATGGATGACATCGGCGGGCTGAGCTCGTTCTACTATAAAACCACCAACTACGACCGCAAGACTGGTTTCGATATCGTCCGCGCGATGCAGGAGGGAACCCCCGAAAATGACTTCATCATCTATGAGATAGACCTCGTCGGCTCGGCGCTGAAAATGTTCGAGCAGCAGGATATCCCGGTCATCTGGAGACCGCTGCATGAGGCGGCAGGTAACTGGTTCTGGTGGGGCAACCGCGCCCCCGCAGGACAGCAGGACGCGGAAAGCGTCGCAGCCTACAAAAAGCTGTGGTACACGATATTTGACCGGCTGATGAACTACCACAAGCTGCGCAATCTCATCTGGGTATGGAACGGACAGGCGCCTTTCATGGCTGTCAGCCCGAACACCTACGACATCGCCGGAGAGGATATCTACGACGAGATACCGAACCACAGCTCACAGCTCGAACGGTTCAATGGCGTCAGCAGCTACACCCACGGGAAGATGATAACGCTGTCCGAGTGCGGCAGCATTCCCGACCCGGACGAAATGCAGAAGGACGGCGCAAACTGGCTGTGGTGGCTACCCTGGTGGGGGACGTTCGTGTACGACACCGACGGCGACTGGAAGCCGGTACTTGATGAAAACGACATGCCACGTCCGAATCCGAAGTACATGGACGAGGAATTCCTGAAGCGCGTTTTCAACGACCCCAGGGTCGTAACGCTTGAGGACCTCCCGTGGTATGACCGGGAGAAGAAGCCGCTCCCTAACGCGCTTCATCACAGGCTCAACAAATGCTGAAACCGCCGGAAACGGCGTTTCAATATATAGAACAAAGGCAATGTATTCAGGAAAGGAAACGAAAATGAAAAAGTTTTTAGCAACAGTAATCGCGCTCTCCGCGATCACCGCAGTTTTCACAGGCTGTTCCGGTAACGGCACCAGCAGCAATTCCAGCTCTACAGCAAGCGACAGCTCCAGCAGTTCCAGCAGCTCCAGCAGCTCCGAGAGCACCTCTGGCACTTCCCAGGCTGAAACCTCCGAGGGCGAGACCACAGAGCGCACCGCCGAGGATCTCGCGCAGGCTGTATTCCAGGCAATCGACTGGGTAAGCTCCGAGCAGATAACCGACGCAGAGATCGCTAAGACCATGGTAAACCTTGACCTTGATCTTCTCGAGGACTACTCCATCTACGTTCCGATGATGAGCGTTCATCTTGACGAAATCATCTTCGTAAAGCCCAAGGCTGGCAAGGAAGATGAAGTAAAGGCTGAACTTGACGAGCACTTCGCTTATATCAAGGACGGCGCAGCTTTCTACCCCGATCAGGAGATTGCAGCAGCAGGCGCAGTTGAGGGCAAGACCGACGACGGATTCTACTATATCATCGTAAACCAGATCGGTTCCCAGATCGAAGAGATCATCAAGGACTACAAGCCCGGCGACACAGTTACCAAGCTTGAGGTGCCGGAGCCTGACTATGAGGAAACCGTTCCCACCGACGAACAGGGCGCTGTTTTCATGCCGTCCATGACCGCAGAATCAGGTATGTCCGGCGACGGCGACTCTGCCGTTGTTGGCTGATAACATTTGCATGGCAGTTCCACACAGCCAATAAAGACCATATTCCTCAAATATATTTGCACCTCCAAGGTCATACTTTGGAGGTGCTTTTTATGCAAAAAAATGAGCCCGGCGCTGTGCCGGACTCATTCTCAAAGCAAGTTAATGCTATTTTATTTAGCCGGGTCGATGAATTCCCTGTAGTCATACAGGTACTTCACGCCGGATGCAACGGTGAGCGCCGCCGCGATGTACATCAGGATATCGCTGATGAGCTGTATCGGGAAAGTTTCCGGGGAGATTGCGCCAAACTGCGCCAGGATCCACATGAAAAGTATCACGCATATCGCGACCATCGTCATTGCAGTCTTGAGCTTTCCCAGCATTCCCGCCGCAATGACCACCTTCTTTTCGCTGGAGGCCGCAACCAGCCGCACTCCGGAAACCACGAACTCCCGCGCCAGAATGAGCGAAGTTACCCAGGCGCTGCACCACCCCAGCTGCACGAAGCACACCAGAGCCGCCGCGACGAGTATCTTGTCGGCAAGCGGGTCGAGAAACTTGCCGAAGCTGGTTATCATGTTGTATTTCCGTGCAATTTTGCCGTCGAGCATATCGGTAATGCTCGCAACTGCGAACACCACAAGCGCCCACAGATAATTCAGCGGGATAGCGCCTATCAGCATGAACGCCACGAAAAACGGGACCAGTATCACCCGCATAAGTGTCAGCTTGTTTGCAAGATTCATACCATTTCTCCCAAAAGATTATTGTCTATCACGTCATCAAAGCGCACCTTTACAAAATCGCCGATGTGCGGCTTCTTCGCGCCCTTCGGAACGCTGAAATAGATCATTCCGTCTATTTCAGGAGCGTACATCGCGCTTCTGCCGAAGTACAGCCCGCCCTCGGCAAGGTACTTGTCGTAGCCCTCGACTACCACCTCGTCGGTGCTTCCTATCATGGAATCGTACAGCTCCGCAACGCGGGTGTCCTGCTGCTCCTCGATTATCTCCTTGCGGTGCTCGCGGACCTCCTCGTCCACCATGTCAGGGAACGAAGCGGCGGGAGTCCCCTCCTCCTCGGAGTAGGCGAAGCAGCCCATGCGCTCGAATCTCATCTCCTCGGCGAACTCGCCAAGCTCGTTGAACTGCTCCTCCGTTTCGCCCGGGAATCCGGTGATGAACGTGGTGCGGAGCGTTATTCCAGGTATCTCGCGGCGCAGCTTCCCTACCAGCTCGCGAAGTTCCGCGCCGGTGGTCCTGCGGTTCATGCGCTTCAGTATCTCGTCGTTGCAGTGCTGCATCGGGATATCAAGGTACTTCACTATCTTGTCCTGGCGCTTTATGCAGTCGATGAGCTCGTCAGTGACACGCTCGGGATAGCAGTACAGCAGGCGTATCCACTTCAGTCCCTCTATCTCGCAGAGCTTGTCCAGCAGCTCCGGCAGAGCCAGCCTGTTGTACAGGTCGAGCCCGTAACGGGTGACGTCCTGCGCAATTATTACTATCTCCTTTACGCCGTCCTTTGCGAGGAGCTTTGTCTCCTCAACGATGTCCTCCATCTTACGGCTACGGAAGCGTCCGCGTATCTTCGGGATAGCACAGTAGGTGCAGCAGTTGTCGCAGCCGTCCGCGATACGGAGGTACGCATAGTGCGGCAGCGTGGAAATGATTCGCTTGCCCTCCATGCTGTGGCTCTCCTTTTTGCCGAAGTAACAGACAGCGGGGGTGCCGTCCTCGTGGGAGGGCTTCTCAAAATCGGCAAGCCCGTCGATGATATCCGCTATCTTGCCGTACTCCGCGATGCCTACGACCGCGTCTATCTCTGGGAACTCCTCGGCGAACTGGTCACGGTAGCGCTCGCTGAGACATCCGGTGACTACTATGCGCTTTATCCTGCCCTCGTTCTTGAGGTCGATGAGCTCCATTATCCAGCCTATCGCCTCCTCCTTTGCGGACTGAATGAATCCGCAGGTGTTCACCAGAACGATATCTGCCATTCCCGGCTCCGCAACGAACGCGTAGCCGCGGTCGGCTATCTTCGCCATCATCTGCTCCGCGTCCACCTGGTTCTTCGAACAGCCGAGGGATACGATAGCTACCTTTGTTGTTTTACTCATATATTATCTCCTGATCTAATCTTCAAATTCATCGGGGTCGAGGTCCTCATCGGCAAGCGCGGATTCGATACAGCGCTTGACCGCCCCGTAAGAATACCCCCGCCGCGCGAGCGCCGCCACTGTCCTGCGGCGGTCGTCAGGGTCTGAAAGCTTCTCGGCATACTTCGTCTGCAAAAGCCGCATTATCTCCTCGTCGATATCGTCGTCGGTGTACTCCGCAAGGATATCCTCGATGAGATTCTTGTCAAGCCCCCGGGACTGCATTTCCCAGCGCGCCTTGCTCATGCCATAATGCTTTCCGTGTATCAGCTTTTCGGCGAGCTTCGCGGCGTAATCCGCGTCGTCGATGTAACCGTACTCCTGCATTGCGTCAGCCGCCGCGCGGGAAGCTTCCTCGCCGTAGGTCTGCAGGAGCTTCTTGTAAAGCTCGTTGTAGCTGTACATGCGGCTGCCAAGCAGGTAGAGGGCGCGCTTCTTCGCCTTGCGCATTTTGTCCGCATGCTGTAGCTTTTCCAGAAGCTCCCCGTCCATCTCGCCGCCCTCGTGCAGGTCGTAGTCCGCGACGATGGCACAGTTGATGAAGAACGTCTGCCCGCCCTCCAGCTCCAGCTTGTAGGTGTCGCCCTTGTACACCGAAAGCTCCGTTATCCTGCCGCCGGAGAAGCTGTCACCTCGCCAGTCAGAAAGCCGTTTCATGGCTTATTCGATGTCCTCGGGGGAAAACTCGGCGTAGTCGTCATCGTCGCTGTCGGCAGATGACTTCTTTGCAGGCTTCTCGGAGGTATCTGCTCCCTCTGCGCCGTCAGTCTCAGCGCCCTCGGTTTCGTCCTCGTCGTCGTGGCTGTCAAGCAGGGAGGCGTTCTTTGCGACCTCGTCGCGTATCTTCTTTTCTATCTCGTTGCAGATGTCCGGGTTGCTCTTGAGGTAATCCAGCACCTTTTCGCGGCCCTGACCTATCTTCATATCGTTGTAGCTGAACCAGCTTCCGCTCTTCTTCACGATATCGAAATCAACGGCAGTATCGACTATCTCGCCCATCTTGGAGACGCCCTGACCGTAGAGTATATCGAACTCCGCAGTCTTGAAAGGCGGCGCTACCTTGTTCTTTACGACCTTGCACTTGGTGCGGTTGCCGATTATCTCGCCGCCGTCCTTGATAGGCTCGCCGCGGCGCACCTCGATACGTACGGAGGAATAGAACTTCAGCGCGCGTCCACCTGGGGTGGTTTCCGGATTGCCGTACATTACGCCTATCTTCTCGCGTATCTGGTTGATGAATATAGCTACTGTATTGGTGTTGCTGATAACTGCGGTGAGCTTTCTCATCGCCTGGGACATCAGTCTTGCCTGCACGCCAACGTGAGCGTCGCCCATGTCGCCGTCAATTTCCGCCTTGGTTGTCATTGCGGCTACCGAGTCGAGTACGATGATGTCGATAGCACCGGACCGTACCAGCGTCTCGATTATCTCGAGCGCCTGCTCGCCGGTGTCCGGCTGGGAAACCAGCAGGTTGTCGATGTCAACGCCGAGCTTTCTGGCGTATACCGGGTCGAGCGCATGCTCAACGTCGATAAAAGCCGCCATGCCGCCAGCTTTCTGTGCTTCCGCTACCGCCTGGAGCGAGATGGTGGTCTTACCGGAGGATTCCGTACCGTATATCTCGATGATACGTCCGCGCGGAAGTCCGCCTATTCCCAGCGCCAGGTCGAGCATGAGCGAGCCAGTGGAAATGCTCTCGATATCCATACGGCGGTTCTCGCCCATGAACATAACCGTGCCCTCGCCGAACTTCTTTTCAAGCTGCGCCATCGCGCTTTTAAGCACCTTTTCACGCTCCGCCGGGTCAACTATGCGCACCACCGGCTTGGGGGGAGCTGCCTTTTTCTTGTCTGCCATTGTGTATTCCTCCGTTTATCGTTTATTCTTTTATACTGTATATTACTCTTGTAACGCCGCACAGGTCTTTCTGCGACCGCGCGTGCAGTCCGTTTTCCTCAAATATCCGCATGACGTCGTTTTCCTGACCTATACCTATCTCAGCCGCCAGCATTCCGCCGTGATTCAGCTTTGCGCCCCACAGCGGGACCATCCTGCGATAGTAATCCAGCCCGTCCTCGCCGCCGTACAGCGCCGTTTCCGGCTCATGCGCGACCTCCGTCTGGAGCTCCCGCATGTCCTGCGCCGTGAGGTAGGGCGGATTCGTTACGATAAGATCCAACTGCGGCATTCCAGCTGCGGCGTCCTCCGAAAGCACGTCGGCGTGTACTGCTTCGCAGAGCATTTCTACGCCGTTCAGCGTGATGTTCCTGCGGAGGTAGCCCAGCGCCTGCTCGGATAATTCCAGCAGCTTCACGGGAACTCCCGCGAGCTTCGCAAGAGTGATACCGATACACCCGCTGCCAGCGCAGAGGTCGGCAGCCTGGATACCGCCGCGCTCTTTCAGAAATGCCCCCGCGACCTCTACGATGGTCTCCGTATCCTGACGGGGGATCAGCACGCCCTCCCCGACGTAAAACGGCAGCCCGTAAAACTCCCACTCGCCCAGGATATATTGCAGCGGCTCTCCGGAATTCCTCCGGGAAACCGCCCGGCGTACCGCGTCCGCCTGCTGCTCCGTAACGGCAAGTCCCGGAAACAGCAGCATGTCGTTGTGGGTAACTCCGCAGAACTTCATCAGCAGCTGCTGCGCCTCGAATCCCGCGTTGTCGTTTCCGCAGTTTTCGAGCGAGCGGGTACACTCCCGCAGGAGCGCGCCTATATTCATGCCGTTATCGCTCACCAGTTATCGTCCTCGCCTTCCCTGGGCAGGCAGGGAGTGACCGCTGCGATAGCCACTTCTATCATGGAATCGTCCGGCTCCTTGGTGGTGATACGCTGCATCCACAATCCCGGCGCGGAGAATATGCGCGTAACGATGTTGTCGTAACGTCCGGCGAGCTTTATCAGCTCGTAAGCCAGACCTACCACTATCGGCAGCAGTATCAGCTTGCAGATGGTGCGGAGCATTATCGCGATGGTGTCGCTGCTGGTGTTGAGCAGGTCCTTGAAAAGCTCCGGTGTTATCGGAACCACGCTGTAGACCAGTATGCTGACCAGCAGCGTGATGATGATGAAGCTGGTACCGCAGCGGGGATGGAATCTCGTCATCGGGCGGATATTCTCAACGGTGAGAGGCTTCCCCGCCTCGTAGCAGGCGATGGTCTTGTGCTCCGCGCCGTGGTAGCGGTACATACGGTGCATGTCCTTTGTAAGGGAAGTCATCCACATGTACGCCACGAAAATGACTATCTTCATGACGCCCTCGAAAACCGTTCTCCAGCCGGAAATATCCACGGATTTCACCATGACGTAGCTGCCCTCGGGAAGTCCGGGGAGCAGCCCGGAAATAGCGCTCATAGGCTCGGTGGGCATGAGCGCTTCTATACCCGTGAAAATGTAACTCGGAAGCAGCAGAAACAGGAATACCGCCAGCGCGACGCCTATCACCATCGCCACCGCCATGATAGCCCCGGTGAGCTTGTCGCCGAATTTATCATCCAGCCACTTCTCGAATTTGGACTGCTCCTCATCGCTGTCGTCGTCCATCATGCCGCTTTTCTCGGCGGATTTCATCAGGCAGCTATAACCCTCGCGGAGCTGCTGCACGAAATTTATGCTGCCGCGTATCACCGGGCACTTGTTGTACCACTTTTTAGGCTTGATATCCCAGTCCTCCACGTCAATGGAGCCATCCGGGAGCCTTACAGCCATGGCGCCCTTGGATACGCCTTTCATCATGATTCCCTCTATCAGCGCCTGACCGCCTATCGAGGTCTTTTTCGCCGTATCCTTATTTTTACTGCCCATCAGGGTCGCTCCTTTCGTTCATCTGCTTTAGCGGCAGGGTTATCGTGACCGTAGTCCCCTCGCCCAGTACGCTGTCTATATCCAGCGTTCCGCCGTGCATCGAGATTATCTCATCCGCGACCGCCAGCCCGATACCGCTGCCGCGGCGGGTGCTGTTCGCCTTGTAAAATTTCGCCTTGACCTTGGGGAGGTCAGCCGCCGAAATACCTATTCCCGTATCCGCGACGATTATTGACAGCGTATCGCTGCCCTTTTCCACCAAGATATCCACGCTCCCGCCCGGGTCAGTGTACTTCATCGCGTTGTCTATCACGTTTATGAACACCTGCCGCAGCCTGTTCTTGTCGCCGTAAACAACGCACAGCGACTCCGGCTCGGTGTAGTGTATCGTCTTGTTTTCCTTGCGCGCCTTATCGGTGTAGATGAGCAGCGCGTCGTCAAGCTCGGCTATGATGTCGGTGTTCGCCATCTGCAGCGTGAACCTGCCGTTCTGTATCCTCGAGAAATCCAGCAGCTCCTCCACCATGCCCTCGAGCCGCCCTGTTTCGTGGGTTATCACTTTCATGCCCTTGCGATAGGTTTCCTCGTCGTAGCCCGCCTCCAGGGTTTCGCTCCAGCCCTTTATTGCGGTGAGAGGAGTTCGCAGCTCGTGCGACACCGAGGAAATGAAGTCGTTCTTTATCGCTTCGGAGTTCTCCAGCTCGTCCGCCATATCGTTGAACACTCTGGAAAGCTCGCCTATCTCATCGTTGTTGCGTATCGCGATTCGCTCGGAGAAATCGCCCTTGGCGAGTTTTTTCGCGGTCACGCTTATCTGCATGAGTGGCACGCATATCGACTTCACAAAATACATCCCGCTGAAGATGACCACCAGGATGACCCCCGTGCTTATCAGCAGCGCCGCGAGCATTATTCCGGAAAGCTGATTATCTATGAGTTTCATCGAGGAAACGTACCGCAGCGCGTTGTAATTGCTGCTGGGCTGCGCTATCATGACCGTCACGGCGATGATGTTCTCGCCGGTTTCGTAGCCGTGGAATATCCCCACGCCATCCTCGGATTTCAGAGCCGCCTCGTAATCCGGCATGTTGTAGCTCTCGTCCGGGGAGAATCCACTGCTGCTGAGCGTCACCTCGCCGTTCTTGTTGATAGACATCATTTCCATCTGCTCTTTTTTGTCGAAGCCCTCGATGAGCTCCCGCACCTCGGTGGAGTAGTTCACCGCCATGTCCTCGTAGAGCCGCGCCAGGACGTTTGCCGTGGCGTTAGCCTCGGAAACAAGGTAGGTTTCCGCCGAGCCGTAGTAGTACTGCCGCGTGAAATAGTAGATGCACACATTGGCGATGACAAGCAGTATCCCTACAACACCGAGGGTGTTGAACATCCAGCGCCTTGCGATGGAGCCGCGCAGCCCCGCGCGGACTTTCCTGCCCGTCACCCGTTCCATTTGTAGCCAAAGCCCCAGATGGTCTGTATGTACTGCGGTTCGGAGGGGTCGTCCTCAATCTTCATGCGCAGCCTGCGGATGTTGACGTCCACCACCTTGTCGTCGCCGTAGTACGCCTCGCCCCAGATGTGGTGGAGGATCGTCTTACGGTCAAGCGCCGTGCCGCGGTTCTTCAGGAGGTATTCCATTATGTGGTATTCCACCTGGGTGAGCTCTATCGGCTCGCCGTTTTTCTGAACGGTGCGGCTCTGGTAGTCCAGCGTGAACGGTCCGGAGGCAATGTTCTTCACCGTGTCCTGCCTTGCCTGAGTGATATTCACGCGGCGGTATATCGCGTCCACCCGCGCCACCAGCTCGGACGGCGAAAACGGCTTCGTGACGTAGTCGTCCGCGCCTATCATCAGGCAGTTCACCTTGTCCATCTCCTGGCTCTTGGCGGAGAGCATGATTATGCCTATCTCGCTGCTCTGTTCGCGTATCCAGCGGCAGAGCGCGAACCCGTCCATGCCGGGCATCATGATGTCCAGCAGCGCAACGTCGAAATTGCCGTTCTGCTCGTTGTAGACCTTCACCGCGTCCTCGCCGCAGGAAACGTCCACCACGTCGTAGCCAGACCTTACAAGATTTATCACAACGAAGTCGCGGATAGCGTCCTCGTCCTCGCATACCAGTATTCTTTTCATGCTTTCCCTTTCTCCGTCATGGTCAGAGTACTATCAGGCTGTTTTGCAGCTCGCTTTCGGTCAGCGCCAGCTTTCCGGTAAGGTAGCCTGTGGTTTCCTTTATGCAGATTATGCTTTCGTCGCTCTCGCCTATCAGGCGGAAGTCCTTGGAGTTTACAAGCGCTTCGGTGTCGTCCTTGTCGATGGTGCGTATTCTCATGAGTTCTGTGGTTTTGTCCACCGTGAGCTGCTTTTCCTGGTCGTAGGATATGAACACTATCTCGTTATCCTGTGAGTTGAGCACCGCCGAAACTACGCCCTGCCAGCGGCTCGGGAACAGCAGTACGAAGTTATATTTGCTGCTGTAGTAGCTGTAATATTTGCGGGTATATCGGTTATTCTCCACCGTGTACCATTCCACGGCGCACAGCTGCTCCGACTTCATAAGGGTTTCGTAGCCTGGCAGCGGCGTCATTGAGGGTATCTCCACCGCGCCGTCGCCGTCGATGTCGATGCTGCGGATATCCGTCATGTAGTCGTTAGTGAACCGGGAAATGATGTTCCCCTGGGAGCCGTCCGCGTTGGATAGGACATTCATCGGGGCGTACACCGCGCCATTGCGGCAATAGAGCACATCCGTGCTGTACTGTCCCGCGCCCTTACTGTAGTCCAGGAACAGCGCGGCAATATCTCCGGGAAGCCTGCCCTTTGAGACGCTGACGTACTCTGCGACGATACCGCTGAGCGGCACCTCGCTGAGCTTGCGGAACGCGCCGTCCTGTTTCGTGAACATAACAGCCATGGCGGTCTGCGTAGCCTTATCCGGGACGACGGAGATGAGCTCCTGCTGCCCGTCCTCGTTGAGGTCCACGACCTCCATGCAGGAGTAGGAGCCGCTGTACAGCTCGGAGATTATCCCGCTGCCGTAGTTCAGTACGCTAAGGGTCTTTTCCGTCTGATTCAGCATGGAATAGCACACCAGTATCTCGGTGGTTTTCCCGTCCCCGAGGCTCGCAAAGCTGATGGAATCCACCTCGCTGCCGACACAGGCGAGGTCGTACACCGCCTCCCACGAGCCGTCGAAATTATCCAGCGCTTTCAGGCGCAGCGCGCTCTCGCCGGACTGCACTGACTGCGACTGGTAGAACACCAGCGCCTCGTCAACGCCGTCTGAATCGATGTCCTGCAAAACAAACGCTGAGCGGAACTCTCCGCCCCTGGGGTATTTCAGCTTTATGGACGTGCCGGTGCTGTTTATCAGCGCCCGGTAAATCTCGCTCTGCTCCTGAGTTAGCTTAGGGGCGGTCAGCAGGTTTTCTATCGACGCCTGGCAGCCCGTGAGCGTTATCGCCGCTGCTAACCCGAGCGCGCCCGCCGCTTTTCTTATTTTGAACACAGTTCCCTCTCAGATGATGTATCAGTACTCGTCGTCAAGATGATCGGATTCTTCGGCGGTCTGCGCCGGCTCACTTTCCTCCGCCGGAAGTATCGCAGCCGGAATTTCCGCAAAGCTCTCGCTGTCAACTGTTTCAGCCTGCCCGGCAGGTTTATCGGAGGGTCTCATGTAAAGCGCGATGAGCGCGACTACAGCGAAGATACCAGCCGCAATTTCAGACGCAGGAGCCCAACTCATGTAGTAAGCCTCGCTGCCGTAGTTGAGCTGGAACAGCATTTCCGCGGCTGAGCTGGAGGTGACGATACGCGAAGCGACCTCCGCAGGACCCATCAGTGACGCCGCGATGACCGCAAGAGCGTTTCCGAGGATAAGCGAAACGGAAACCGTTCCGGTCACTGTCAGCGCCTCACGGGTGCGCTTACCCTCGTTGCCGGAGAGCAGCTTTGCCATCTGCATGAAGAATATAGCGGCAACGATGTCGGTCATGCAGTTTATGAGGTACTCCGGACGCGTAGTTACCGCCATCCTCTCAAGGAAAACGCCGATACCGCGCAGGGTGTAATATATCGCTCCGCCGGTCATCGCGAATCCCAGACCGGGCTTGAATTCCTTTTTGTAGAGTATCACGAACGCAGTAACGAGCATGACTGCCCCGAACAGGAAATTCACGAACATCATGAACGGAGATGGCGAAATATTACTGCCCTCCGGAATGACCGCCTCGCTGTAGCCCTCGTAAAGCGCTCCCATCGCGGGGAGGAGCAGCCCGAAACCTATCGCAACCGCTCTGCCGTCGGTTATCCGCTCTACCGGAGTGTTATAGAACGCTCCGTTCTTTTTACGGTCGTACACTGCGGCAAAAACCGCTCCCGCAAGCGCAATTATCACCGCGCCCCAGTAGCAGGCGTTCATGAAGAATCCGTTATCATATTTCAGGAAACCCGAGGTCATGTCAGTTCCCGCGCAGATCTGCGCCATTCTTGCCGCGAACGCCAGTACCCAAGCAGGGATAAGCACCCACAGCCCCAGTCTGCTGTTGTCTTTCATATCAAATAAGCTCCTTATCGAATACACATAGTCGGATATATCCGGACCCGGGCAAGCGGGTCGCAACTAGACATATCTTATATTATTTTATCACATATTCATGCATAATTCAAGCCCTTTTTTCGCACAGTAAGAGTTTTCACAAGAATTACATTTTATGCGGCTGCACTTTGTTGATCGTACGATTTCGTAACCTGTTTTTTGTTGTTATTTGCCATTGACACGCGTTAGGCTCAATGCTATAATATACCTAAAAAGGAGGGATTTCTATGAAAATACGCTCTGCAATTATGCTTTCCGGCATTCTTGCGCTTATGATGGTTTCCGGCTGTCAGTCGTCACCTGCGGCCACGTCAGCAGCAGGACAGTCTGTCACGGCGGAAGCCAGCGAGCCGGAATACTCCGCTGACCTTGTGCTGACAGTGACTTTTCCGGACAAGACCGTGTACACCAGTTCCGACAACGGAGTTACATGGACAGCGGGCGAAAAAACAGTCAGCTATAACGACATGTCGGCTTTCCTTACCGTCATATACCCGGAACCAATAAGTATCAGCGGAGATATTCTCATCGCAATGACTATACACAACAATAACAACAAGACAGACATGCTGATCGGCGGCTCAGAGATCGAAGTGCTGCGCCAGGACAACTCCGGCGAATGGATTCCCGCCGAATACGCCGACCAGTCGATAAATTATGCGTTTACAAGTCAGGCTGACCTGATAATCCTCGCAAAGGATTATTACGAAGACCTTTCGATATATGAACCGGTCGGCGGCAGATACCGCCTGACTAAGAGCTTCACCATAGACGGCAACGAAGCGTACGGTCTGCTGAACCCGAGCGATCCCGGCGGGAAATACATCATGAGCGCGGAATTCAACGCGCTTGCATAAAGAAAAACAGGAACTGAATCAGTCAGTTCCTGTTTTTTCACAAAGTGGATGTCAGAATTACTTCCTTACAACCTTGTGGTAAACCTTCTTACCCTTGCGGATAATTACCTCGCCGTCGATAGTTATCTCTGCGTTCGGGTCCTCGACGATGACGTCATTGACTGCAACGCCCTTACCAGCGATGAGCGTTCTTGCCTCGCGCTTGGAGTTTACCAGCTTGGTAGCTACCATCAGGTCGAGTATACCAATCTTGCCATCAGGGAGCTCAAGCTCAGTTGTGGGCATGTTCTCGGTATTGCCCTTGCCGCCGAACAGCGCCTTGGCAGCCTCGAGAGCCTTGTTAGCTTCCTCCTCACCGTGAACAAGCTTTGTCAGCTCATACGCGAGTATCTCCTTAGCCTTGTTGAGCTGGCTGCCCTCCCAGCTGGACATAGCCTCTATCTCCTCTATCGGCAGGAACGTCAGCATGCGTATGCACTTCATGACGTCTGCGTCGCCGACGTTTCTCCAGTACTGGAAGAACTCGAACGGAGAGGTCTTTTCGGGGTCGAGCCATACCGCGCCCTTTTCGGTCTTGCCCATCTTCTTGCCCTCGGAGTTGAGGAGCAGCGTGATGGTCATTGCGTGAGCGTCCTTGCCGAGTTTCTTGCGGATAAGCTCGGTACCGCCGAGCATGTTAGCCCACTGGTCGTCGCCGCCGAACTGCATGTTGCAGCCGTACTTCTGGAACAGCATGTAGAAGTCGTAGCTCTGCATTATCATGTAGTTGAACTCCAGGAACGTCAGACCGCGCTCCCAGCGCTGCTTGTAGCACTCGAAGGACAGCATCTTGTTGACGCTGAAGCATGCGCCTACCTCTCGCAGTACATCGATGTAGTTGAGGTCCATCAGCCAGTCCGCGTTGTTTACCATGATAGCCTTGCCGTCGGAGAAGTCGATGAAGCGGCTCATCTGCTTCTTGAAGCATTCAATGTTGTGCTGGATAGTTTCCGGTGTGAGCATCTTTCTCATGTCGGACTTGCCGGAGGGGTCGCCGATCATTCCGGTGCCGCCGCCCAGCAGCGCGATGGGCTTGTTGCCCGCCATCTGAAGTCTCTTCATAAGGCAGAGAGCCATGAAGTGACCTACATGCAGGGAATCCGCTGTCGGGTCGAAGCCGATGTAGAAAGTCGCCTTGCCCTCGTTGATCATCTTCTTGATCTCTTCCTCGTTTGTAACCTGCGCGATAAGTCCGCGTGCTACTAATTCGTCATAAAGTGTCATTGTTTTTCTCCTTGTATGTTAATTTAAATTTTCAACTTTTAACTGTGTATTATCCGGGAAAACTCCCATAAGCAATGGAAACTCTTTTAATTTCCATTGATACCACCCCTTTCAGCGCCGGCAATTATCCGGCATTGTCAGTACGCTTAAAGCTTTTCAGTGAATCCACAAGCGCGTCCTGATATTCCGCTAACACGCCGTTGTCCGGAAGATAGGAAACCACGACCCACGATTTATCATCCAGCATGTAATAGCAGTGAACTGACTCCTGCCTGCTGAATCTAAAAATATACGAATCAAGTCCGTCTATCTCAAGTTCTTCGATCGACAAGCTGTCCGGCGAAGCCTCCGCCAGAATCTGACCGCTTTTAAGCACGGTATTTCCATCGCTGTTTTCGTTGTATTGTACGGTCATAGTCACGGGCTTTCCGTCCTCGCCGCTTACCGCAAGGCTGATGCTCTTGTCAAAAATAGCAAAACTAGTTTGGTTGAGATCCATGTTGTGTACCTTGTAACTAACAAAATCCGGAACATCAATGCTGAACGAGACATCATCGCAGGAAAACTGCTGAACCGAGGAACCCTGCCCGGAACATCCCGCCGCGAGCATTACCGCAGCCAGCGCAGGAATAAAGACCGCCTTTTTCATATTGACCCAACCTTTCATACCATCTTCACAATGAGAGCGAATCTCTCATCAGATCCTTACCGACCGTTCCGTGGCTGAGCAGCTCCCGGGCTTCCTCCAGGGTGAACCACCCCGCCGTTTTGACCTCGTCGGAAAGCCGGAACTCCCCGTGCTCCACCGTGCAGAGGTACCCGATCATAAGGTTGTCGTGCTTCGGGTAGTAGTAACTGCCGACGTAGCGCATGCTCCGTACCTCAAGCCCGACCTCCTCGCGTATCTCACGGAGCGCGGTCTGCTCGGCGGTTTCGCGCTCCTTGATGAACCCCGCGACGCAGACGTAGTTCCTCGTGGCGTAGGTCTGGCGAATCAGCGCGTACTTCCCCGCGCCGTCGGTCAGCAGGCATATCACGCAGGGATAGGAAACGCTGAACCACGGACGTCCGCAGCTCTCGCAGAACGGGACCTCTCCTTCGTCGCCTATTTCTCTGCCGGTAAGTTTCCCGCCGCACTGCGGGCAGAAATTGAATTTCATGATATCACCCCCGAGTATTGTTCCCTGTCAGCCACCGGAAATTCAGCGTCTCTTTCCAGTCAGGAACATTGCCCCGGCAGCAGCCGCAGCCAGTCCGGCGAATACCACCGCAGAGCCAGCGCCAGTGTCCGGAGAACCCTTAGCGTCGTCCAGAGAACCGATTTCAGCAGTATCGCCGCCGTCATATTCTGCGGTAACTGTGGGGTCTGCTTCTTCTGTGATATTTGCTGTTTCAGCGCTTTCTGCTGTAACTTCTGCGGTTTCTTCTGCCGATTGTCCGGCGGAAGCCGGGTCAAGTCTGGTGAATGTTCCGAACATGCTCAGCATATCATCGCGGTATTCTTCCATCTTGTCCTCTGGAACGGTAACGGTAACGTTTATCCATGTCCCGTCATCCCAGGGCATTTCTGCAATGTAGGAATTGTAGCCGTAAAAGCTCATTCCAACTACGTTCAGCGGCATTCCGTCGGCGTCCTCAATGGAATACTGGACTACATCGTCCATACCGTCCCATGCCGCCGCTTCGCCGTCGAAGCCAAGCTCGCTCTGGTGGAATGCGCAGGTAATGCTGCCGTTCTCCCACAACGCGCTGAAAAGCTGCCACTCAGTCGAACCGTCGCCGACCTCCCGGAAGCTTCCGTCGCCAGGTTCATAGCTGTCCGCAATGAACGCGGGCAGGTCTGCGGAAAACGCCGCCTGTTCGCCGTAATATGTGAAGCTCTGCGCTTCAAAGGGATAGCTGCCGGGGCCCGCAGCACATGCCGCAATACTTAGCGCTGGAACCGATACTGCTGAAACGAGGGATAAAGCTGCAATGTGAATACGCTTCATATTATTCTCCTTCCAAAATAAAAACGCCCTCCTGAGCAAAAGCTCACAGAGGGCGAATCATCGCGGTACCACCTCAGTTCACGGGAAAATCCCGCCTTGTGGAAGCTGTAACGGGCTTACCCGTGCGGAACTACTTGCAAACGCTTTCGCACCGCCGCTCCGGGAGGTAATTCGCCGCACGGAGCCCCTGCCACTTCGCACCACACAGCGGCTCTCTGAAAGGGGCTTCCGGGACTACTCGATTCCCATCAACGCTTTAAAATATTCATGTCAATTAAAGCTGGTCGGCTATTTCAAGTACTAATTTCTCGCTCTTCTCCCAGCCAAGGCAGGGGTCAGTGATGGATTTGCCATAAACGCCGTCGCCGACCTTCTGAGCGCCGTCCTCGATGTAGCTCTCTATCATCAGACCCTTTACCATGCTGCGTATCTCGGAGGAGTGGCGCATGGAGTGGAGTATCTCATTGGCAATTCTTATCTGCTCGAGGTACTTCTTGCCGCTGTTGGAATGATTGGTGTCAACTATGCACGCCATGTTCTTGAGCTGCTTCTCCTGGTACATGTCGTACAGCAGCTTCAGGTCCTCGTAGTGATAGTTCGGGATAGTCTGGTCGTGCTTGTTCTGCGCGCCGCGGAGGATAGCGTGGGCAAGCGGATTGCCGTCAGTGTTGACCTCCCAGCCGCGATAGATGAACGTATGGCTGCTCTGCGCCGCACGGATGGAATTCAGCATAATGGAAAGCGTGCCGCTGGTGGGATTCTTCATACCGCAGGGGCACTCCATGCCGCTGGCGGTGAGACGATGCTCCTGGTCCTCAACGGAACGCGCGCCGACTGCGACATAGCTCAATATATCGGACAGGTAGCGGTAGTTCTCGGGATACAGCATCTCGTCAGCGCATACAAGACCGGTTTCCTCGATAGCGCGGGTGTGGAGCTTGCGGACGTGTATCAGTCCCTCCAGCATATCCTCGCCCTTTGTGGGGTCGGGCTGATGTATCATGCCCTTGTAGCCCTCGCCGGTAGTCCTCGGCTTGTTGGTGTATATTCTCGGGATAATTATGATCTTATCCTTGACCTGTTCCTGAAGTCTGGAAAGACGGCAGGTGTAATCCATAACGGAATCCTCGTTATCAGCGGAGCACGGACCGATTATCAGCAGGAACTTGTCAGACTTGCCCGTGAACACGTCCGCGATCATGGCGTCGCGCCCGGTCTTTATCTCCTTTATCTTATCGCTTAGCGGGTAAAGCTCCTTTATTTCCTTGGGGACGGGGAGCTTCCTGCGGAAATTCATCGACATTTTATGTGTTTCTCCTTTTTTGAACAATATCCGAGAGTTATTATATCACCATTATCCGCAATTGTCAAGTGTTTATCCCCGTTTCACCGTACAAATGCACTTGACAAATATGATACTTTGTGATATAGTGTAGTTGCAGGTATGTTATCTGCGAAAGGAGGGCTGTTTCATGGAGCTCGATATTGCTGCTCTGTCCATGAGCATGGCACAGGCCAACTTACAGCAGGGCGTTTCCATCGGGATGATGAAAAAAACGATGGAGTCCACCCAGCAGACCATGGAGACTATCACTGATATGTTGGACAGCATGCCTTCCCCGGACGGAAAAGGCACTGTACTGAATGTCAGGGCATAACACCGGAGCCGCTCAGAAATGAGCGGCATTTTATAACTTAATACAACCACACTAAGGAGTTAAAAATGGAGCCGATAACACAGTTCGATATGAGCATTCTCCACGCGATACATGAGAACCTTTCCAGCGGATTTATGGATTATATCATGCCGGTTATAACATCATTCGGCGAGTACGGGATATTCTGGATAGCGGTTTCGCTCTCGCTTGTGCTCATAAAGAAGACCCGACGGTGCGGTATCGCATGCTGCGGAGCTATACTCACTTCGTTCATCGTGGGGAACATCCTGCTGAAGCACATCGTTGCAAGGGCGCGTCCCTGCTGGCTGGAACCTGATTATCTAACGATGCTTGTGGCAGTTCCGAAGGATTTCTCGTTTCCCTCGGGGCACTCGATGATATCGTTCACCGTGGCCACAGTGCTGTTCTGCTATAATAAGAAGCTTGGAATCCCTGCGCTGGTCCTTGCGGCGCTTATCGCATTCTCACGGCTGTATCTGTTCGTGCATTTTCCTACAGACGTTCTGGTCGGAACTCTAATCGGGATCGGAATAGGGATAGCTTCATACATCGTCGTCAACAAAATTGCTGATATTATCAGGAATAAAAAAGTCAACAGCTAATAATTAAGCGGAGCCCTGTAAAAGGCTCCGCTACAGCTTGTCGAAAAAATCGAATTTGCCCGCGAAGCGGGCTTTTGAAATCCGTTTTTTGCTCCGGGTTTCCCGGGGCAAAAAACACTTCTATCCGCACAAGTGTCTAGGCGACGACCTTGCGGTCTTACGCTGTGCGCGTGGGGCGGATGTTCGGCGGAAAAGTCACTTTAGTGACTTTTTCGACGGTCTGAAGCGGAGCCCTGTAAAAGGCTCCGCTCAGCTTGTCGAAAAAATCGAATTTGCCCGCGAAGCGGGCTTTTGAAATCCGTTTTTTGCTCCGGGTTTCCCGGG
>CAKSEO010000043.1 GCA_934446565.1 uncultured Oscillospiraceae bacterium
AGAGGGGGACTAGTCCCCCTCTTGACTCTCCCAATTAGTGATGCAAACTCCAACGTTCCTACAAACATAAATTATAGCTTTCAACATGCAAGTCTGCTGTCCTACTTTATTGCCCTATTTCACCAAGAAGTATCCTTGCCGCAAACTCCGCCATACAGAGATAATCTGAACGTCCTCGGCGTTCAACCGGGAGCTCCATAGGCTCACATATCCCACAGAGTGTTTCTACAGCACGGTTCAGCGAGAGCGTCAACACCTCCCCGTTATCGGAGGTCACGCTGACCGTGTTTTTCGCCCCTCTGCCACAGGTTATTATCTGCACCCCGCTTACACGCTCAGTATGAACATCATAAACGCTGTCCCCGTTTATCATAATCCCGGCAGCGTGGCTGACCAATGGCATTTCCGCTCCCTCACAGACTATCACGGCACAATCACCGCAGTTCACCTGGCTGACCTGTCCGGCGCATACCGTCTGTGTATTTTCTGTTGGGATCTCCTCACCCACGATCAATACAATCCCCATAAAAGCACCCCCGAAATCACTTTCGGGGGTTATTTTACGTCGGTCTGCTGGAATTATTCAGAACTATTAGGAGCAAACTTTTCCATTATCCGCACGGCTGTTTTTATTCCGTCCACTGCCGCAGACATAATGCCGCCGGCATAGCCGCAGCCCTCGCCGCAGGGAAACAGATTGTCTGCACATTCCGCAAACCCAGCCTCGTTTCTCGGCAGCCTTACAGGGGAGCTGCTGCGCGTTTCTATTGCCGTAAGCACGCTGTCAGAATCGGAAAATCCCGGTATACGTCGGTCGAAGTACTTCAGCCCGTTTTTCAACGGCTGGCTGACGTATTCCGGAAACAGTTCATTAAGGTCAGCTGGCTCAACTCCCAGTGAATAAGTCGGGTCAACTCTTCCGAGCGTGAAATTGTTTCCGCCGGAGATAAATTCCCTGGTGAGCGCCGCAGGAGCTTTTCCGCTGCGCCCGAGACAGTACGCCTTTTCTTCCAGACGGTGGATGAATTCCGCGCCGCCCAGCGGACCACCTCCGAAATCCTCCGGAGCGACCGAAACAAGCACAGCGCTGTTGGCGTTTTTCCCTGCGCGGTCAAAGTAGCTCATTCCGTTGGTGACGACCGTCCCCGGCTCGCTCGCCGAGGCAACGACATATCCGCCGGGGCACATGCAGAATGTGTACACTCCGCGTCCGTTGTCGTGATAGGAGAGCTGATATTCCCCTGGAGGGAGCGCGGGGTGTCCGGCGAACTTTCCGTATAATGCGAGGTCAATGTCGGATTGCAGGTGCTCTATCCGTGCGCCGACCGAAAACGGCTTGGGAATGAGCGTTATGCCTTTTCCGTGGAGCATTCTGAACGTGTCGTGCGCAGAGTGACCGACTGCCAGCGCCAGCGCCCCGCAAGGGATATCCGCGCCGTTGACCCGGATGCTCTCTACTTTTCCGGAATGCAGTTCCACGCTTTCCAGCGGTGAAATGAAACGCACCTCGCCGCCCAGCTCCAGCACACGCCGCCGCAAATTCTTCACGACCCCGCGCAGCTTATCCGTGCCGATATGCGGCTTTGCCTGGGTCAGGATATCCTCCGGCGCTCCGAATTCCGCAAGGCGCTCCAGCACCCTGGAACACAGCGGGTCGCCGATACGGGTAGTGAGTTTTCCGTCGGAAAACGTCCCCGCGCCGCCCTCGCCGAACTGCACATTAGTAGCCGGGTCGAGCGTTCCGCCAGCCCAGAATCCCTCGACCGCACGGATACGGCTGTCCATGTCCGCGCCGCGCTCCAGCACTATCGGCTTGTATCCGAACTCGCAAAGGGTTAATGCGCAGAACATTCCGGCAGGACCGAAGCCTGCAACATAGATATCACCGTGCAGCTGCTCCTTTCCCGGCGTGAATGTGAGCTCTCCGGGCTCGTACAGCCGGACGTTCTGGTGTTTTTCGGAAAGCTTACGTTCCTTTAACGGGTCGTTCAGCTGAACGTACACCGAATTAACGAAGCAGATGTCCCGGCGGGCGTCCACGGAGCTTTTGTACAGCTTCGCGGAGGAAACATCTCCGCGTTTCAGGTGCAGCAGGGACAGAGCCTTTGCAACGGCGTTGTCCTTTGGCTCGTCAAGTGTTGTTTTTATCTGTGAAATGATTATTGCCATTTATCCCTCGTTAACTGACGTGGTGACCGCGCTTACGGTTATCTTATAGCTCCCGACAGCCCAGCAGGTCTTTCCGCTGCTGCCGCTGATTATGATGGATACAGGAACGTCCTGCGAGCCGTCGTGCAGCGATGTGGACAGCAGGTTTGCGGTAACATAGAAGTCAGACGACGACAGCGCGCTGATGTCCCCGGAGGGACCGATAACGGTCAGTGTCAGCTCCTGGGTTATCACGCTGACGTTCATATTATCCGGCTCGTTCACGATGGTGATATTGCTTACCGGGAAGTCCAGCTTGCTGTAATCCGCGATATCCCAGGTTATACGGACGCTGTTTATTCCGGAGAGGTTCTTGTAGCCGTCCGGCAGCTTTATCGGTACTGTCGAAACAGTCTGATTTATCCTTATATCCGTGAGGTTTATCGGGTCCTCAAGCTCAAGCTCGCTGAGGTTGTTTATGCTGCCGTCAGGAGCCGCTACCATAATTGAGGTAGGCTGCATGGTGTACCCAAGTGTATCTATGTCGAAATTCTGCGGAACGCCGGTGAATCTGAATTTCAGCGGCAGCTCTTTCTGTATCAGTATCGGGATGTTTACAAGAACGCTGTCAGCGCTGAGCTTAACAGTGCTGTTATCCACGCGTGAACCGTTGCTCTTGTAGATGGTAAGCCCGGTCTTTACCTCGTGGCTCTCAAGAGTGGAGCCGTCGTAGGACGCGTTTGCCTCTACGCGGCTTATTTCGTCAAGCACTGTGACAGAACCGGTTATTGCAACTGTCGGGGGATTGGAGGTTATCTCGTCCACATAATAACCCTCGGGGAGGCTGATATCCGGAGCGCTTGCGTCTATCGTGAATTCTCTGGTCGCTATCTCGTCAACTGTTATCGTCACAGCCATCTTGGTATTTTCCAGCAGGGAATAATCTATTTTTTCATTCTTGCAGGAAATCAGTACCGAGAGGTCATAAGTGCCAGCTCTGCGGACATTGGAAAGATCCAGCGACGCAGTGAAATCCTCAGCCTTTAAATCGGAAATGTCATAGCGTTTGCCGCTTATGCGGATATCGGTAGTGCCAGTGTATTCGCCGATTATCTGGAGATTATTGGACTTCATGAAATCAGTCGGCTCTGCCTCGATCGGTATCCCGATAAGGCTCTTATCTATTTCCGGGAACTCGTTTACCGATATGGCGAACCATGCTACGAATGCAAGCACTACGCTCACCAGCACTATCCACAGATTGCCGAAGAAGAATTTTGCGAGCCCTTTTACCAGCCCGATAAAGTGAAAGGTTTTCTTGTTTTCACCAGAGGTGATCTCTTCCTGGGTGTCTTTGCTGTCGTTCATATTTCCGCTCATTCTTCCACCTCGCTTTCATCGGTTTCAGACTGCTTTTTCTTTGATTTGCCCTTGGATTTTGCGGGAGCCGGAAGCGGCATTTCGTCGCGCAGTATTTTCAGCAGCCATTCCTTTGGATCGTATTCATTGGTCGAGCGCGTTATCTGACCTGATTTTGCAACTGATATCGTTCCGGTTTCTTCGGACACGATGACTATAACTGCGTCGGAGTTTTCCGACATTCCTATACCGGCGCGGTGTCTTGAGCCCAGCTCCGGGTCGATGTATTCGGGACCCTGCTTATCCGGCAGCGGGAGAAAGCATCCTGCGGCATATATCCTGTTGTTGCGGATTATCACGGCTCCGTCGTGGAGCGGGGATTTGTTGAAGAACAGGTTGCAGAAGAGTTCCGGGGAGGGCTTTGCGTCCACTACTGTGGATTTTTCGATTATGTCTTTCAGCTTGGTCTTGCGCTCGATAACTATAAGTGCGCCGGTCTTTGTGCGGCTGAGTCTTTCGCAGGCGTCTGATATCGCGGTTATAGCTTCCTCACGCTCAAGCACCTTCTGCGCGTCAGCCTTTTCGAAATAAGCCAGGAACGGTATCCTGACCTTTGCGGTAGTTCCGACCTTTTCCAACAGGCGTCGTATTTCCGGCTGGAATACAACTATGATGGCTATCAATCCCCATTGCAGGAAGAAGTTCTGAAACAGGTATGTCATAACCTTGAGCTGCCCCAGCCATACGAACAGATAAAGCAGCGCTATCAGTCCGATACCTTTCAGCAGCTGCGTGGCGCGGGTCTCGCTCATAAATCTTATGATAGCAATGATCAGCAGCGACAGCAGGATTATGTCCAGAACATCCGGAATGGTTATCGACATAAACACGCGGGGAGCCGCAACTATCATGTCCCAAATGTTATCCAAAGTCATTCCCTCTTTTCTCAAAAAATACTATATAATATTATATCAAGATATGAAGATAATTGCAAGGGATTCTACGAAAAATCAGCAGCTGTATGGCAAAAAGGCACGATGTCTCTGAAAAACTGCACCTTGGTCATTACAGTTCCTGCGGAGCTGTAATAGGGTATTTCGCGCTGATAGTGCTGCCTTCGCCGCTTTGCCCCTTGTGGACGTATATCTGAGCGTCCCTGAAATGCTGTTTGATGCCGTCGATGTGGGTGACTATTCCGATCATTCGCTTGCCGGCACTGATGCTCTTGATAACGTTCAGAGCCAGTCCGAAAGTGGTGCTGTCAAGGGAGCTGAATCCCTCGTCGATGAACAGCATGTCGGATCGTCTGCCGCCGCCTCTTTGCAGCGTATAGTCCGACAGTCCCATAGCAAGCGCAAACGAAGCCATGAACCTTTCGCCGCCGGACAGAGTGGAAACATCTCGGCGCCTTGCGCGGCTGGAATTGTTGTCAACCATATTGATATCAAGCCCCTCGGAGGCGTTTGAGCGGATGTTCTGCGTGCGCAGCTCAAATTCGTACCTGCCGTCGCTCATGTCTCGCAGACGCTGATTGGCACGCTGGAGCACGCCTTTGAACATTTTCATCTGTATGAATGTTTCGAAAGCTATGCGCTCTGTTCCCTTGCCGCTTATCGCCTTTTCAAGCTTTGAGATGATATCATAGGTTTTCAGACTTTCTCCGCCGGTGCTGACTATTTTTTCCAGTTCTTCTGCCGCATTGTTTAGCTTGTCAAGGTCTTTTCCGCATTGTATAAGTTTGTCCTGGCGGTTTTTCAGTTCGGCGCGGAGCTCGGTCTCCGCTTTGTCGAACTGTTCCGTGCTTTTGGGAGTGCGGTCATCCGGGAGATGCTTTTCGCATTCCCTGAGGCGTGCGTCTGCGGCAGAGCAGTTCCTTTCATGCTGTGATATCTCGGCGCGGAGGGTTTGCAGCACACTTATCGGAACTATGTTCGCGGAAAGCTCTTGTTCGCTTTCAAATCCGCAGCTGGTGAGCTCCGCAGACAGGTTCTTTGAAGCTTCGGAAAGCTCCTGCGTTATCCGCGAAAGGCTGGTTTCGTGCTGCGCTTTTACCGAGGCGGCGGAAGCGGCGTTCCTTACGGCGGAGGAAAGTTCTGCGGCGGCGCTCTTTACAAGACGGTCGATATCGGAGCTGCGGGACTGCTTCTCCACTTTTTCACTGTGGAGTTTGTCAGGGTCGCGCCCCTCTAGTCCGGAGCGCATTTCCTTTACGGTCGCCTCCTCCGCGGCGCGGTGGCTTTGCAGGGAAGATATCTCATTGGACAGCTTCTGCTGAGCTTCTGCAAGGAAAGTCTGTTTATCCGACTGTTCCGAAAGCTGCTTTTCCAGATTTTTCTGGCTGAGCTGCGCCGCCTTGCAGGCCTTGAGTTTTTCGGCGGAGGAGTTTATCAGTTCTTTCGCGTTGGCGACGCTCTCTGAAACTGCTTCCTCGGCTCCGTTTTCCGGAAGCTCTGTATGCATGAGTGCGGAATACTCCCTAGAAATATTAGAGAGGTACGCTGAAAGGCTGCCCTCTTTTTCGGCAAGACTGCGCTCCGAAGCCGCCCGCATTGCTGCCGCTTTTGCGGACGCTGCTTCTGCGTTGTCCAGCTGCTGCTGAGTTGGTATCTCGGATGTCCATTCCGCAGGGAACGGGTGGTCTGTTGAGCCGCAGACGGGGCATTTAACTCCCTTTTGCAGCTTGCGTGCAAGGCGGGCGGCTTCTCCGGCATAGAACCTCGTCTGGAACTCGGAGAATTCCAGGGCTGCGGCGTCTGCGGCGGCGGTTTTCTTCCGGAGGTCAGTTTCCGCCTGCTGTGACGCATTTCGCAGCTCGAACAGGCTGGATAATCCTGCGGAAAGCTGCTGTAAGCGTTCCAGCGCCGCAGTGTGAGAATTCAGCACGGATTCTGCCTCGGCGGTTTGCGAGGCGACTTGCCTGGCGGCTTCGAGCTCTGCAGAGTACTTATCCTGCGTTTTTTTGCAGAGCGCCTGTTCTGCCTGGTTTTTTGTCAGCGCCGTCTGCATATCTGCAAGCTGCCGCTCGGTCGAGAGCATTTTCTTTTCCGCTTCGTCCGCCTGGGCGCTTTTTTTCAGCAGCTCGTCCAGCCTGGAAATATCTGCGGTGAGCTGCTCGCGCTCCGGCACGAGCTTTGCAGTCTGTGTCTGACGGGCTTCTGCTGCGGCAAGGGCGGCTGCGGTCTGTTTTTCCTGGAGGGCTGCTTCAGCCAGCAGGGATTCCGTCTCTTTCCGGCTTTTGGCGAGCTTATCGCGCTGGCTGAGCGCCGGGGCAGCCTGTGCTGCCTGCTCGTACAGCTTCAGCAGTGAGGTTTTCTTGTCGAATTCTTGCTGCATTCCCTCCAGCCGCTGCTTTTCTGCTTTTGCTTTTTCCCAGGCTGCAATGGCTGCGTTGCCTGCTTCGGCGTAGGCTTTAAGCGCACTGTTCTGCTGAAGCTTTTGATTGGTGGAGTTGAATTCGGTCTCTGCGGTCTGCTTTTCTGCCGCGCAGGTCTCGGTCAGCTCCCTGATTTGCGCGGCGTACTTTTCGCAGTCTGACAGCGGGTAGGCGGTCTCGTCCGGAGTTCCGAATGTGCTGTTCAGCAGCTTGCTGCATGCGCTGGAGGCCGATTTGACCTGGGCGGCTGCGGAATTAAGCCATGATTTCACGACTTCGGCGTAACTGTCGTAGAGCTGAGTGCCGAAGATATTGCGGAGCGTTTCGCGGCGTTCAGAGGAATTCTCGTTGAGAAATTTATCGAACTCGCCCTGCGGCAGGATAGACACCCTTATGAATGAATCACGGTCGAATCCGGTGAGCGCGATGACCCGATTGTTGACCTCTTTGATCCCCTTTGTGATGACTTCGCTTTTTTCCATGTCGATGAGCGTGACGCTGTCCTTGAGCATTGCAGCGGGTTTGTCTCCGACCGTCCGGAGCGCACGCGTATCGCGGTGTATCAGGTAGTCTTTCCCGTCTACCGCTGTGAAAAGCAGTTCAACATAGCTTTTCTCGGATCTTCCCGCGTCCTGGTTGCGGAGGGTATCGTTTTTCCGGAGACTTCCGCTGGGCTCTCCGTAGAATGCGTAGCATATCGCGTCGAATATCGTTGTTTTGCCGGCTCCGGTGTCTCCGCTCACAAGAAACACGCTCCCTGCGAATCTGCTGAAATCAATGGAGGTTTCCTTGATATAGGGTCCGAATCTCACCATTTTTAGCGTTTTGATCGTCATTTATTCCTCCTGTGCATCAGTCCCTGACTCATTGGAAGATATGAGCTCAGGGGGCATTCCCGCCAGCTGTTTTTCTTCGCCCCTTGCGGCGGCTTCTTTGGTCAGCCGGAAAATATGCTCAGCGTTTGTCAGGAGCTCCGGGGTTATTTCCTCCTTGGTGACTTCCTTGTAAAAATCAGTGAAATCACTGACGAAATCGCGTTTTTCTTCCTCGAGTATATCAACGGAGCTCTCGGTGCTGTCATTGTTGAAGTACAGCCGCACCAGGTTCGGGAATTTTTCCCGGATGCGTGCGCCTATGTTTTCCTCGCCGTCTATACCGCTGACCCTTATGTAGCAGTAGTCATCGTTTGCGGGATAGCTGTCCGAAAGAATGTTTGTCAGCGTGTCGTCTATGGTAACGAACTTGTGCAGAGGGTCTATCTTAACGCTTTTAACAGTGACGCCGCCGTCAACATCTATCACATCGACGAACTTATCCGGCGACTTTGCTTCCGACGCTGAAAAGCACACCGGCGAGCCGCAGTAACGGACATTCTTCCCGGCATTCTGCGGGGTATGGATATGCCCCAGCGACGTGTAGGCGAAGCCGCTGAATACGGCGGAGTCTGCTGTCGCCTGCGTCCCTATGACCTTATCGTGCTCCGCGACCGCCTGGTGAGCCACAAGGACGCATCTGCGGCTTCCAGGGAGCCCTGCTTCCTGGAACACCTTTTTCAGTGCGTCCGTCATGGTGAGGAATTCTTCTCCGTATGCGGTGTTGACATCGGAAAGCGTTATGTTCGGAAGCAGTGCGATGTCAATGTCTCCGAAGGACTCCACCCGCAGCGGTTCTTGCTTTGAAAATGGACGGTTGATGTAGATCCCGAGCCTTGACATGAGCTGCTCATTTGAGGAGAGCCGCAGCGGGTCGTCGTGGTTGCCGCTGCACACGAACACTTTCATTCCCAGGTCTACAGCCTCCGTCAGCAGCCTGCCGTAAATTTCTTCGGCGTAGGCGGGGGGCTGCGCCTTATCAAAGATGTCGCCGGCGACGATAAGCCCGTCCACTTTTTTTTCGGCGGAAATCTCGTTGAAAATGCGCCCGAGTATCTCTGAGAACAGCGCGTGTTCGATATCTTCAGTTATATCTGTGTCGTAGAGAGAAACGCCTAAATGCAGATCAGAAATGTGCATTAATCTCATGTTTTGCTCCTTTTGAAATGACCCCCACTTTTATGCGGGGGTCGGGATATTATTTGCAGCTCTTTGCGGCGGCGACAAGCGCCTTGATGTATTCGGGATATTCCCAGGTGAGGGTGTTTCTGTGGAGCTGTCCGAATGTTTCGTTTCCGCTTCCATATGCGTTGTTGTCCCACAGGAATACCGGGATGCCGTTATCGCCGAACACAACTGGGAAGTACTTCGCCCATGCTATTCGGGAGGAAAGGTTGTTCTTGTTAACAGTTCCGCATTCTCCTATGATGGCTCCGACGCCCTTGCTGATAAAGCGGTCGTACAGCGTATCGGACAGCCATATGAGCTCGCCGGTGCTGTCATTCTTCTTAGGGTCGAACACCTTGGTTCCGTTTTCGTTCATCGCGAAATTGTAAGGAGAATAAGCGTGTATCGATACGATAAGGCTGTCGTCCTCCGGTACTGTGAAGCCCTCAAGAGCGGACGTGCTTGCCGCATAGGTGGGTATCATCAGGGCGCGGTATTTGTTGTTTCCGCCAGTGGAGCGCACCGCCTTGACGAAATCCGCGTTAAGCTTATTCACAACGCTTCTGCCCTCGGAATTGCCGCCGTTCCATTCAAAGTTGGTGTTCTTCCAGCGGGGCTCGTTCATGCCCTCAAAGATAAGGCGGCTGCCGTAATCCTTGAATTCGTCCGCGATCTGCTTCCAGAGGTTTTTCAGCTTCTTCGAGGTCGCCTTGTAGGTGTCCTCGTAGGGGTCGTTCCAGTCCTCATGGTGGACGTTCAGGATAACGTACATTCCCTCGTTGTATGCGTAGTCAACGACTTCGTGCACGCGCTCGAACCATGCTTCGTCAACGTTGAGGTCACTGTCGGAGTGGTTGAACCAGGTCGTAGGGATACGAACTGCGTCAAATCCTGCCTCGCGCACGGTGTCGATGAGCTCCTTGGTGACGATGGGATTGCCCCAGCTTGTTTCACTGCTGTAGCCATTTCCGATCGCGTCAAGAGAGTTTCCGAGATTCCAGCCGATGGTTATTGATTTGCAGAGTGCTACTGCATCGACCGGCGCGGTGAGCTGTTCGGAATCCACGAACGATGTGCTGTCGTTCTGCTGGAATGCGCTGTTTATGTTGTCCAGGGCAGTGCCGGGGTTAGTTCCTAAGAGCGTGAGCGCGGTCACTACCGCGGTTATTTTTGAGAAGATTCCTGTCATTTCTTTGCCTTTCCTTTATGCTGCGTCGGTTTCTTCGATTGCAAGTGCTTCGCCGGAAGCGCCTTTCATCATACCGTCTAAGAGCACCGGGTACTTGACCTCGTTGGTGTGGCGGTCGAAAAGTCCGAATGTTTCGCCGGAAAGGAACGCGCCGTTATCCCACCAGAAGCAGGGAATGCCGATCTCCTTGAACTTGCTGAAATAGTACTGCGCCCACTGCGCGCGGTAATCCTCGTTTTCGCGGTTCATAGCGCCGCATTCGCCGACTATGACAGCCTGACCCTTGCTGATGAACAGTCTGTCCAGCACTTCTGCGAGGGTGTCGATATCCCTGGTGCAGTTTGGTTTGGAAGCGACCCACTTGTCGGTACCGGGCTGGGCGAGCGCGAAGCTATATGGGATATATGCGTGAACTGAAACGATGAGCCTGTCATCGTCCGGGAGCTCCAGCGCAGCAAGAGCCGGCTCCGTGGAATTCGCAGCGTAAGGGCAAACCATCAGGAAACGGTACTGGTTGTTTCCGCCTGTGGCTCTTACTGCGTCAACGAATACCTTGTTGAGATGGTTGACGACTGTTCTGCCCTCGTCGTTTCCGCCGTTCCACTCGTAGTCGGTGTTTTTCCAGCGCGGCTCGTTCATTCCCTCGAAAATGAGGTGCTGGTCGTAGTCCTTGAAGTTCTCAGCTATCTGCGTCCAGCAGCTGGTCATTTTCGCGGATATCTCCTCTTCCTTGTCGGCGTAGGGCTGATACCATTCCTCGTGATGCATGTTCAGGATAACGTACATATCAAGGTCGTATGCATAGTCAACTATCTGCTGAACGCGGCTCATCCAGTCTGCGCTGATAGTGCCGTCGTCGCCTATCTGGCGCTCCCAGGTGGTAGGTACGCGTATCGCGTTGAAGCCCGCGTCCTTTACCGCCTGGACCAGCTCCTGGGTCACTGCGGGATTGCCCCAGCTCGTTTCCTGGGACAGTCCGGAGCCACCGGTGGCGTCAAGCGTGTTTCCGAGATTCCAGCCGACCTTGATGTCAGAGGTCAGCTGCATGGCTGTGAGCGAGGTGTCGAATTCCCTTGCTGCGGTTCCATCATTGGTTTCAGAGCTTGTGCTGTCAGAGCTGCCGGAGTTTTCAGCGGACTTTGAGCAGCCTGCTCCAGTCACGCATAATGCGGCCGCCATCACAGCGGCGGCGATTTTTTTCAGTGTCATTGTTATCTCCTTGCTGCGGGTATTCCCGCTTTTCCAAATAGTACACTAATATTATATAATACTTTTTATTCACCGTCAAGTGGATTTGTTTATTTTGATATAAGCTGGGCAAATCATCGTACGAATGACATGCGTAATGTGGCACGCTCCTCTCTGTATTGACAAATAAGCCAGTCGGGTATATAATTACTCTGAAAAGCGCTGCATAAATATACAAGGCGCATCAGGAGAAACTATGGACACAAATGAACTTTTCGGAAAAGAGAAAATAAGCAAGGTGCTTTTGAAGATAGCGCCGCCGGTAATGCTGGCGCAGCTTATACAGGCTCTGTACAATATCGTGGACAGCCTTTTTGTCGGGAACTACTCCGGCTCGGGACTGACTGCGCTGTCGATAGTCTACCCGTTACAGCTGCTGATGATAGCTCTGGCAGTCGGTACCGGCGTGGGGATAAACACCGTGATGGCGGCAAGGCTGGGCATAGGCAGACGCGATGAGGCAGAAGACCACGCCGGCGTAGGAACTCCGCTCGCGCTGGTGAGCTGGCTGGTATTTGCGGCGGTCTGCTGGGCAATAATGCCCGCATACGCACGGCTTCAAACCGACACTCCGGAGGTCATCGCGGATGTTGTTACCTACGGACGGATAGTATGCGTGTTCAGCTTCGGGCTGTTCCTTGAAAGCATCTGGACTAAGGTCCACCAGGCGGAGGGCGACATGAAGCGCCCGATGATAGCTCAGATCGTAGGAGCAATAACAAATATCGCTCTTGACCCGCTGCTGATATTCGGAATGTTCGGTCTGCCGGAAATGGGCATTGCGGGCGCGGCGTACGCTACCATCGCGGGTCAGGTAGTCGCCGCCCTTGTCGTAATGAAAAAGGGGTACCGCAAACCGCCGGAGCTGAGAAAATTCCCGCGCTGCATTGCTGCGATATACCGTCTCGGAATACCAAACATCCTTATGCAGGCTGCGTACACCGTCTACATATTCGGACTGAACCTGATACTTGCAACGTTCTCCGACCAGGCTGTGACCGTTCTTGGACTGTACTATAAATGGCAGTCGTTCTTTTTTATCCCGCTCGGCTCAATGCAGACCTGCATCGTTCCAGTGGTGAGCTACAACTACGCCGCGCGGAACATCGCCCGCTGCAAAAAAACGCTCGTAACCGCGATCGTTTTCGGAATGGCGCTGATGTTCCTTGGAACGCTGTGCTTTGAGATAATACCCGGACCCATGCTGCGGGTGTTTTCGTCGGACGAAAAGGTAATAGAGATCGGTGTGACTGCGTTCCGGATAATCGGTATCAGCTTTATTCCGCTGGTGTCGTCGCTGACGTTCCCGGTGTTCTTCCAGGCAGTGGGCTGGAGCCTTAAAAGCTCGCTGCTTACTGTTTTCCGGACGGTGGTGCTGTTCGTGCCGCTGGCGTTTATTTTCTCAAGGATAGGCGGTCTGGACTGGTTCTGGCTGACTTTCCCGGTCACTGATTCGCTGTCTACGCTGCTGGGATTCATCTGGTACAAGAAGTTCATGCGTAACCCGTATGCGTCCGGTGCGCGATCTGCCGATGAACAGCCCGGAGAGATAATAAAGCCCTCCAAGCCGGGAGTTATCGTAACCATAGCCCGTGAGCACGGCTCATCGGGTAAACAGGTCGGAAAGCTGGTCGCGCAGAAACTGGGCATTCCTTTCTATTATAAGGAGATGACCGCTCTGGCTGCGCAGGAAAGCGGGCTTGACAAGGAATTCATCTCTGACATCAACAAGAATTCTCCGGATATGCTGCACGATATGTACCTCAGCACAAAGGCGGTGCAGCACGCCGTGACCGCGCAGAGCAGCATTATCCGCAAGATAGCGGATAATGGCAGCTGCGTTATCGTAGGCAGGGCGGCAGACTATATCCTGCGGGATGACCCGGATGTGGTGCGCGTGTTCATATATGCGCCGGAGGAATACCGAATTGCCAGGGTGATGGAGGTATACGGCGATACCCGCGCCGAGGCTGAAAAGAACATACGGAAGTCCGACGACGCCCGCGCCGCATATTACAGAAGCATTTCCGGCAGTGACTGGGGCGACCGGCGCCACTACGACCTTATGGTGGATTCGTCGATAGGCGCGGAAAATTCCGCTAAAATAGTCGAGGATTACATAGCTGGATTTGAACGATCAAAATCAAGAAAGCATAATTAAAATGAACATTTATGAACCGGGCAGGCGAAAACCTGCCCGGTTTTTGCGTATTCGCGAGCCAAAATGAACGTTTTGGAGGCGAAAATATAAATGGGTCCATGTGAAATAATAGCTGATTGTTGGATGTGCACAATTATGGTCAACTTTCGCTGTTGAAATGTACGAATCGTGCGCGGTAATGAATATTTTTGGTCTAAACCGCTTGATTTTTTGAAACGGTTGTGATAATATATAGTCAGAACAAATCAAGTGAGTCCAAAATAGTTCAAAAGGATTCGAAACAATAAAAAAGAGAGGCAGAAATGTTAACAGAAGAACGTCATTCAATAATCACCGAAACGGTGAACACACGCAAGAGCGTTACCATAGCCGAGCTTTGCAGGATACTTGACGTATCCGCCTCAACGGTCAAAAGAGATCTGAATATTCTTGACGAGGCGGGAAAAATTACTAAGGTGCGCGGCGGTGCGATAGCGAACGACGAAAGCTTTTCCGCAGTGGAAAGGAACGTCGAGGAAAAATCCGCAATATGCACTGAAGAAAAGCTTGCGATAGCGGCTTACGCGGCGTCGCTGGTCGAGAGCGGGGATTTCATCTTTCTGGACGCAGGCACGACCACCGAAAAGATGATAGAATTCCTCCCGCAGAAAGATGTCACATTCGTCACCAACGGATTTATCCACGCGAAGAAGCTGGCGCAGAGAGGATTCAGGGTATTCATCACCGGAGGCGAAATAAAGGCGTCAACGGAAGCGATAATCGGCGCTGAATGCGTGCTGACGCTCAAAAATTACAACTTCACAAAGTGCTTCATGGGCACCAACGGGATATCGCTCACTGCAGGCTTCACCACCCCGGACGTGAACGAAGCAAGGGTAAAATCCGCAGCGATGGAGAGCAGTCGCAGATCGTTCATACTTGCCGACCACTCGAAATTCGACGAGATAAGCTCCGCGACATTCGCTCAGCTAGGCAAGGCGAGTGTCATCACCGACAGACTTTCGAACAGAAAATACGCAGAATACACATCTATCAAGGAGGTCATGTAAAATGGTTTACACAGTCACATTCAATCCGGCTGTTGATTACATCGTGCATACAAAACAGCTCATTGCCGGAGCGACCAACCGCTCTGACAGCGAGGAGATATACTTCGGCGGCAAGGGTATCAACGTTTCGATAGTGCTCAGCGAGCTCGGCGTTAAGTCCAAAGCGCTGGGATTCGTCGCAGGATTCACCGGCGAGGCTATCGAAAAGGGCGTTGCTGAAAAGGGCATCGACGCCGAATTCGTTCATCTGAACGAGGGATTCTCCCGAATAAACGTCAAGATAAAATCCGGCGAGGAAACAGAGCTCAACGGTCAGGGTCCTAAGATAACCGACGAGGCTATCAGGGAGCTCTACGCAAAGCTCGACGAGATCCAGGACGGAGACACGCTGGTGCTGGCAGGCTCTATCCCCTCATCTCTCCCGGCGGATATCTACGAGCGGATACTTGAACGCCTGAGCGGAAAGAAGATACGCGCGGTCGTTGACGCAACTAAGGATCTCCTGCTGAACGTCCTGAAATACAAGCCATTCCTGATAAAGCCGAACAATTTTGAGCTTGGCGAGATATTCGGCGTTGAGATGAAAACCACCGAGGATATCGTGAAGTACGCAGGAAAGCTCAAGGAAATGGGCGCGCAGAATGTGCTCGTTTCAATGGCAGGAGATGGCGCGGTGCTGCTTGACGAGAACGGCAAGACCCATGTCTGCGGCGTGTGCAGCGGCAAGGTCAAGAACTCCGTCGGCGCAGGCGATTCAATGGTGGCGGGATTCGTTGCCGGATGTGAAAAGGGCGACTACGAATACGCGCTGAAGCTCGGCACGGCTTCCGGCGGCGCAACGGCGTTCTCCGAGGGACTTGCGGAAAAAGATAAGATATTTGAACTCCTGGAACAATTGAACTGATAGGATAAACGGACAAGTTACGGATAATAATACGAGGAGGAAATGACATGAGAATAGTTGATCTTCTGAATAAAGACAGCATTCTTCTTGGCGGCGCACCCACAAGCAAATCCGAAGCTATAGACATGCTGGTAGACCTACAGGTAAAGGGCGGAAATATTGCAGACAAGGAAGCCTACAAAAAGGGCATACTCGCCCGCGAAGCGATGAGCTCCACCGCAGTCGGAGAGGGCATCGCGATACCCCACGCCAAGAGCGAAGCGGTAAAGGCTCCGTCACTTGCGGCGATGACAGTTCCCGGCGGCATTGACTACGAGGCTATGGACGACGAGCCGTCAAACCTGCTGTTCATGATAGCTGCTCCGAATAACGGCGACGTTCATCTTGAGGTGCTCTCAAGGCTGATGACGCTGCTGATGGACGAGGATTTCCGCGCAAAGCTCCTCGCTGCCGACAGCAAGGAGAGCTTCCTGGCGGCTATAGACGCAGCTGAGAAAGAAAAGTACCCTGACGAGCCTGTGACAAAGCCTGAAGTCTCTACGGGGAACAGCTACAGAGTGCTCGCAGTGACCGCCTGCCCGACCGGTATCGCGCACACCTACATGGCGGCGGAAGCGCTCGAAAAGGCGGGAAAGCGGCTGGGTATCTCCATCAAGGTGGAGACCAACGGCTCCGGCGGCGCTAAGAACATCCTCACTCCCGATGAGATAGAACAGTGCGACGGTATCATCGTTGCCGCCGATAAGACCGTAGAAATGGCACGGTTCAACGGCAAGAAGGTCATCGCGACAAAGGTTTCCGACGGTATCAAGATACCGGACGAGCTGATAAACCGCATTGTAGCCGGCGACGCTCCGGTTTACCATCACGAGGGCGGGAGCGGTTCGGCGGCTTCCTCCACAGGCAATGAAAGCTTCGGCAGAAAGCTGTACAAGCACCTGATGAACGGCGTTTCCAATATGCTTCCGTTCACGGTCGCAGGCGGTATCTTCATCGCGCTGGCGTTCCTGATAGACACCATTGCAGGAGTTCAGCCCGGCGACAACTTCGGTACAGTAACTCCCGCAGCTGCGTGGTTCAAGACTATCGGCGGGTTCGCTTTCAATTTCATGGTCCCGGTACTCGCAGGCTACATCGGAAAGAGTATCGCTGACCGTCCCGGCTTCCTGGTAGGTCTGGTGGGAGGTTATCTCGCGACCACAGGCTCGACATTCGCAAGCGTTGGCGGCGCAATGCCGTCCGGATTCCTTGGCGCGCTGCTGGCGGGCTTTGCAGGCGGTTTTATAATGCTGGGTCTCGAGAAGCTCTGCGATAAAATGCCAAAGGCGCTCAACGGTATCAAGCCGGTGCTGATATATCCGCTCGCGGGTCTCGGTATCATTGCGGTCGTTATGTGCGCGATAAATCCGTTCATGGGCATGATAAACACCGGCATCTCCGACTTCCTCCACAATATGGGAAGCAGCAGTAAGATACTTCTCGGCGTGGTACTCGGCGCGATGATGTCTATTGACATGGGCGGTCCGTTCAACAAGGCGGCTTATGTATTCGGTACTGCGGCTATCGCGGCTGGCAGCTATGATATCATGGCGGCGGTAATGGTCGGCGGTATGGTTCCTCCGATAGCTATCGCGCTTTCCACAACGTTCTTTAAGAACAGATGGACTGAGGAGGAGCGCAAGAGCGGTCCTGTCAACTATATCATGGGACTTAGCTTCATCACAGAGGGCGCTATCCCCTACGCTGCGGCTGACCCGCTGAGAGTCATCCCGGCATGCATGGTCGGCGCAGGTCTGGCAGGCGGACTTTCCATGGCGTTCAACTGCACGCTCATGGCTCCGCACGGCGGTATCTTCGTATTCGCAGTGGTCGGTAACTGGGCAATGTACCTGGTTGCGCTTGCAGCGGGTTCCATCGTTGGAATGCTCCTGCTGGCACTGCTCAAAAAGAAAAAGACGACTGCAAAGTGAAATAATTATAATAGAACAAAAGAAAGAGAAATCCACCCGAGGGGGGCGCAAAGCCCCCGTACATCAACACGACAAAGGAGAAATCATCATGGTAACAAAGACAGTAGAAGTAAAGAACGCACAGGGTCTGCACATGCGTCCCGCTGGAATCCTCGCAGCAGAGATGAAGAAGTTCGCAGGCTGCACCGTGACCCTTAAGACCGCTGACAAGACCGCAAAGGCTTCCGCAGTTATGCAGATAATGGCGGCAGGTATCAAGTGCGGTACTCAGGTAGAGATCATCGCAGACGGCGAAAACGAGCAGGCGGCCCTCGATAAGGCTGTAGAGCTCTTCGAGAGCGGATTCGGAGAGTAATATATAAATTCGGAATGCGGAATTAAGGCGTCCGCTTTGTGGACCGGACTTAAATAACCGCCGGAGTCGGCACCAGAATTCCGAATTCCGCATTCATAATTCCGAATTTAAAATGAACGGGGTGTTTGTATGAAAAAGTATACCGGAAAGGGCGTATACGGCGCGATAGCAATAGGCTGCATTTCCGTGCTGAAAAAGAACGACGCCGCTGTCACCCGCATACATGTTGAGGATACCGCCGCCGAAAAGGCGCGCGTTGAGAAAGCGAAGCAGGCTGCTGCTGAGCAGCTCCAGGCTATTCACGACAAGGCGCTTAAAGAGGTCGGCGAAACAAACGCGCAGATCTTCGAAATACACATAATGATGCTTGAGGACGAGGACTACAACGAATCCATCGCCAACATCATCGATACACAGCAGGTCAACGCGGAATACGCTGTAGCAGTGACTTCCGACAATTTTGCAGAGATGTTTGCCGCAATGGATGACGCGTACATGCAGGCGCGTTCCGCTGACGTGCGGGATATCTCCAACCGCATCATCGCCAACCTGACGGGAACTGCGGACAGCTCCGCAGAATCCTCCGGCAGTATGATAGTATGCGCAGACGACCTCGCACCCAGCGAAACGGTCGCGCTTGACAAGGACAAGGTACTTGCTTTCGTTACGGCGCATGGTTCTTCCAACTCTCACACCGCTATCCTTGCGAGGAACATGAATATCCCGGCTATAATCGGCATGGGTGATGAGTTCCTGTCTGAGATATCATCAGGAACGACCGCGATAGTTGACGGCTACACAGGCGTCGTTATAGTCGATCCGGATGAAGCGACAGTTGCTGAGTACACTGCAAAACGCACCGCCGACGAGGAGAAAAAGCGCCTTCTTCAGGAACTCAAGGGCAAGGAGAACGTCACCGTTGACGGACGTAAGATAAACATATATGCCAACATCAGCGGTATCGACAATATCGGCGCTGTGCTTCTCAACGACGCGGGCGGCATAGGACTTTTCCGCAGTGAGTTCCTGTATCTTGAGAACAGCGACTATCCTACTGAGGAACAGCAGTTCCATGCGTACAAGCGCGTTCTTGAAAGCATGGCTGGCAAGAAGGTCATCATACGCACGCTGGATATCGGCGCAGACAAGCAGGTTGATTACTTCGGCCTGAAAAAGGAGGATAATCCCGCGCTTGGCTACCGCGCTATCCGTATCTGCCTTACCAGACCGGAGATATTCAAGACGCAGCTGCGCGCGCTGTACCGCGCCTCTGTTTTTGGAAATCTCGGAATAATGTTCCCGATGATAACCAGCGTCCGCGAGGTAGAGCGTATCAAGGCGATATGCGAGGAAGTAAAGACAGAGCTCCACAATGACGGGATAGAATATTCCGACAAGATAGAGCTGGGTATTATGATCGAAACCCCTGCCGCTGCGTTGATAAGCGACAAGCTGGCTCAGATGGTGGACTTTTTCAGTGTAGGCACGAACGACCTCACGCAGTACACTCTTGCCTGCGACCGCCAGAATCCTGATATCGAGGATTTCATTGATACTCACCACGAAGCAATACTCAGGCTCATTGAGATGAGTGCGGAAAACGCCCATAAGCACGGCGCGTGGATAGGTATCTGCGGGGAACTTGCGGCAGACACCTCTCTTACTGAAAGATTCCTCAGAATGGGGATAGACGAGCTTTCGGTATCTCCGAGCTTTGTGCTGAAAGTGCGCGACGCGGTACGTCGAACCGACCTTTCCAAGTAATATGAATTTGCCCCTGCCTGAAAAGGCAGGGGCATGTGCTGTTAGAAAGCTATAATGTACGCTTTTGCACACATCTGTTTTGTGACAGACTAAAACTTCATGCAATAACGCAAGGCGTTTATTGGGCGGCATAATGCCTCTGAGCCGGGATCATTCTTCAAGGTTTAGCTGCAATGCGATTATCTCATCATCGGCGGAGAAGCTCAGTCTTTCGGCGTTCAGCACGGCGCTTCCGTCTTCGGAAAGCAGAATGCTTGTATCAAGGTCGGTGTCGCTTCCTTCTGCTCTTGCAAACAGATAGTTTACACCATCTTTTATACAGCCGATCGGCATGTAATTATGGTCTGTCGCTGTAGTCTGCCACGCAAAACGCAAAAAAAAGACAAGCAAAATACAAAAAATCCGCCAGAGTAAAATTGGCTCTGGCGGATTTCAGCTTGTCGAAAAAGCCATCTTTCGTAGAAAAAAGAAAGAGGGCTTTTTGAATATTAAGCAGTGAGGAAT
>CAKSEO010000044.1 GCA_934446565.1 uncultured Oscillospiraceae bacterium
CACTTGTGCGGATAGAAGTGTTTTTTGCCCCGGGAAACCCGGAGCAAAAAACGGATTTCAAAAGCCCGCTTCGCGGGAAAATTCGATTTTTTCGACAAGCTGAATCCGCCGGGCATTTCGGCGGATTTTTTACTATTATCATCAGACGAGCTGGAATCCAATTATTCCAAGCACGCATGCTATACTTCCTGCAAGGCTTATCGGCGAGAATTTTTCAACAGGTTCATCGCTGTTTTTCTTCTTCGGCAGGAAGCCCATTACGAAGATAACCACAAGTATCATTGGATGAATGAACGAGTAGCTTGTGAGACTGATAACGGCTATGTAGTTCATCACCAGCAGTCCGACTGCGTTAGGCAGTTTTGAGGCGAGCACTAATCCAACGCCCTTTATACCCTCCGGAGAACGCTTTGCGATAGCCCAGGGCTTTGCCAGCGGAACTAGCACCAGAGCAAGCACTATAAGCGCGAGGTACAGCGTCATGGTTGAGGAAACATACTGCTCCGCGCCGGTGATGATGAAGCCGTATCCGTAGCTTTGCAGCAGGTACAGTACCAGTGGGATAGCGATTTTTTTGTAGTTGACCTTTTTCCTGCCGGCAATGGCGACGAGCACCAGTCCGACGGCGGTGATGGCGATAAATATCAGTTTCAGCGCCTTGAGCTGTTCGCCGCGGAAAACATCGGTGAAGTAGGACATGAACAGCGTTATTCCAAGCCAGGCTTTAAGCTCGAACACGGACATATCTACCAGTATTTTGGCAGACATCCCGAACTCCAGCAGCTTGCACAGTGCGATAAGCAGCACAGCGAATATCGTCTGCGGACAGAGCGTTATAAAGCGGTCGTCTGCGCCAAGAAACGGCAGCATTGCCGACATGAACACGACTGTACCCGCCGCCATAAGAAAGGTCATTTCAAAGCCGTTCATCTTTGCCTTGCTAACGGCGTATTTGTCGTTAAGCGAGGTTATTGTGAACATTGCTACGACCAGCAGCATCATTACGATTGTCATATTGTGTTTCTCCAGTTGTCAAGTTATCGGGTTGCCTTAATTTTTAACATTCCGATATTTATTATATATGTGATGAGTTCCTTTGTCAATATAACAATGCAACAAAGTGTTATGCCGGTTCTTTATTTTTTTTGGAATCGTGGCTGGAACAGAACGACCAGTGATGATTTATACTCTGCTCTGTCCCTATAAGGAGACGCAAAAAGCTTGACTTTTAATTCAAGATGTTATATAATAGTTATGTAGTTATGTGCTATAATTTGTAACTTGGAGGGTAATTATTAATGAAGAAACTGTTTCCTATCTTGTTTTCAGCAGTTTTATCCGTCGGTATAACGGCGTCTGCATATGCTGAAAGTACGTTCTTTGACCCGGCTCCGGTGCTGCTTGAAGTGGAGGCTGAGCCGCAGCATCCTCTGTGCGACGGCGATTGCGTTGAAGATATAACGATTACGGTCGTTCCGGATGAGGAGTTTGAAAGATTAGCTCCGGTAGGAGAATATCAGCAGACGCTTATCAGTGGCTCGTACATAGAAAATGATTCTGATTATTTATCCGGCTTTGATTTCAGCACCGATTATTTTCTTGATCAGATGACGACGTCTGAGATAAAGGCGTACAACGAAATAGTATCCATGTATGAGAATGCGCTAGAATCAAAAGCAGATCTCGTAAGCAGATATCTTGCATCTATAAAATTAGATGAACCGATAGGAAAGGACAGACTCAATCAGTTATTCAGCGTCCTTTATTACTCCAATCCTCAGTTATACAATATATCTACCGATCTTTCCGTTTCAGAAAGCGGCGATGAAATAGGTATCTGGACCAGTGAAGAATATCTGAGCTATTCCAACCGCGCTTCGGTAAAAGCGCAGGTCGAAAAGGCGACGAAAGAATACCTTGACGCCGCAAGCGCCTGCAAGACCGATTATGACAAGGCAAAGACCATTGCGGATATGCTTTGTGAAAACATAACGTACAATAAGGATTCAAACCACAATCAGACGATCCAGGGTGCGCTTGTTGACAAGGAATGCGTATGCAATGGTTTCGCGATGGCGTTCACTTATCTGTGCAATGCGTCGGGAATAGATTGTATCGGATACAGAAACCTGCCGCATGCATGGAACAAAGTCATGGTCGATGGTACATGGTACGAAACCGATGTTACATGGATGAACAGTGACACGAACAACCTGATAAATTATTTCTATTTTCTGAACAGCTACCAGAATATTCTTGATAAGGATACGAGCGGCTCTCATGTTAAGGACAGCTACAGCGTGCCCTTATTCAAGCTGCCTGACTGTACAGTTGCATATGACCACGGTTTTTACACTGGAAAGGTTCAGAATATAAAAGCCGTTCAGGGAAACGGAAATATAAAGCTCACATGGGACGCTTCCAAGGGCGCCAGCGGATACAGCGTATACCGTTTCAATAACAATGGTCTCCAGAAGAAGATCGGCGTGATCCATACGAATTCCTATACAGATACAGACGGTGACGAGACCCTTGCTGACGGGGAGAAGTATAACTATGCCGTTAATTCATATGTTGGCGGGTGGAATGATTTCGCATACACCGGCTGGGTAACATTTACGGCCGCATGCAGCGCGAAAAGCATTGGCGCTCAGTATGAGGATGGCAAGATCAGAGTGTACTGGGAGGCTCCCGGGGACGCTGCCAAATACAGCGTATGGCGCCATGCAAAGGACGAGGAGAAATTCATCAGACTCGGCGAGACAGTAGATACATTCTACAATGATTCGGATCTGGCTTCAAATAAGGAATATACATATTGCGTTGCTGCATTCGTCAATAATAAGTGGGCGCCATATTTTTATATGAACGGCTATGTGACTGTTCCGGTCATGAAGCCGGTAGTGACTACAACCGCTGGCGATAAGGATATCACAGTCACCTGGACTGCGGTCGGCGGCGCTTCAAAGTACCGTATCCGCCGCAGCGATGGAACAGGCTGGACAACTCTTGCAACGGTTGACGGCAGCACCTACGTCGATACGACTGCAAAGCCAAATGTGCGCTACAGCTATGTTGTGTATCCCTGCGTCAACGGTGTATTTTCCAATGCTTCCGACCCGGTTTCGGCAGAGATAGTCCTAGCTTCTACGCCGATATTAACGGTGTCCGCACAGGCAAACAATGTCACAGTTTCCTGGAATTCTGTCGCAGGCGCGACAAAGTACCGTATCCGCCGCAATGACGGTACAGGCTGGACGACATTACAGACATCTTCCAAAACAAGCTACGTCGATAATTCTGCGGAATCCGGCAAGCGCTACACTTATGTTGTGTATCCTTTCGTGAACGGCGCATTCAGCGAACCTTCCCAGACCGTGAAGGTAGCTTTGGTCGGCGGCAAAAGCTCTGCAAATATAACCGTGTTCACTTCGGATGGTCAGGTCAGGATAAGCTGGGATAAGATCGACGGCGTTAAGAAGTACCGTGTACGCCGCAACGACGGAACAAAGTGGCAGACGATGGCTTCCACAGCAAACCTCTCGTGGACGGATTCATCCGTTGATAGCGGCTCTACGTACACATATGTTGTATACACGTCAACTGATGGAGTCACTTACTCCAATAATTCATCGACGATCACCGCCAAACTGTGATAATTGAATAATATGTACCCCAAAAGTTACCAATGCTTTTGGGGTACATGTTTATTTTTTGATATTGACACATATCCTATTTTCTGTTATTATATTACTACTTGCATCCAAAAATCCATCGGATGCAAAATAAAAATCAAGGTGTATATAATGGAAAACAATCAAAAGCAGTTAGAACAGTTCCGGAGATATCTCCAGGAACAAGAACGAAGTGTTCATACTATCAATAAATATCTTCACGATGTGAGGGTGTTCTTATTATATGTGGACAAGAGACCGCTGACTAAAAAGTTGTCGATCAATTACAAAGAGGCGCTCGGTGATAAATATGCTCCGACAAGTGTTAATTCCATGCTGGCGGCGGTCAACACTTATTTTTCTTTCATTGGCAGACCGGAGCTGCGTGTAAGACCACTGAGAATACAGAAAGCAATATTCCGTCCGGTCGAAAAGGAACTCAATCGCAGCGATTTACCAAATAAATGCCAGGGGACTGTTAGAATATGAACTAAGGCAGTCGAGGAAGAAAAGGCAGCTGAGGAATCACGTGTCGAGCTTACAGCAAGAGTTGATTCCAAGAAGGTAGTACTGAGCTGGAATGCACTTGATAATGCGACCAAGTATCGTGTACGTCGCAATACCGGCAGCGGCTGGACCACACTCGCTACAGTAACCGGTACGACATTCACTGATGCTGAGCCTGCTGAGGGTAATAACACATACATCGTTATTCCTTTCATTGACAATGCATTCAACACATCAATGCAGTCCGACGTCAAGACTGTATCCGTAGTATCCGAAGCAGATACGGAAGTAGTCATCAACGTAACCGCTCAGGAGAACAAGGTAACAGTAAACTGGAATACCGTTACTGGCGCGACAAAGTATCGTATCCGCCGCAATGACGGTACAGGCTGGACCACTCTTCAGACCAGCGATAAGACCAGCTTTGTTGACACAACAGCAGTCAATGGTAAGCGTTACACTTACGTTGTATATCCGTATGTAAACGGCAACTTTGCAGCTCCTTCGAATACTGTTAAGGTAGCGCTCGTTGGCGGCAGCGGTTCCGCAGCTATTACGGCTGCAACCACCGAAGGCAAGGCAACCATCAGCTGGAACAAGATCGACGGCGTCAAGAAGTACCGTGTACGTCGCAACGACGGAACAAAGTGGCAGACAATGGCTTCCACAGCAAACCTGACTTGGACTGACGGAGCTATTGAGAGCGGCAAGACATACACCTATGTTGTCTATGTTTCCACTGATGGAGTTAACTACAGCAATCCGTCTTCTACCATTTCCATTAAGGCTTAATGGTGGATGCAGATAAACGCTGAATAATTCCCCCAAGGCTGTATAGTAAGTATAAGGCAAGCCCCTCCTGTGGTGAGAACCATGGGAGGGGCTTAGCTATGTCTGAAGTTAATTATTTGAAGCGTGTCATGCCGGCGTGCTAGCATACTGACCATGGCCAGAATATCCATGCTGTTTTTCACTATGCAATCGGGCGGTGAGCCTAGTATTGTGTGAATATAATTTACAGCGCCGTGCAGGAATTCCAGCACGGCGCTGTCTTTGTCATCTATGACCACTTGGCGATTTAGTTATCAGCCATTGCACTCAGGGTCTGGAGGTGACAGTGGAAGAAACTACGCTGTAATTCGTTCCATCTGTCGAGGTGTAAACTACGTAAGTGTAGGTCTTGCCCTTAACGATAGAGGTATCAGTCCATGAGAGATTTGCCGTGGAAGCCATCGTCTGCCACTTTGTTCCGTCGTTGCGGCGTACACGATACTTCTTGACTCCGTCTATCTTTTCCCAGCTTATCTTTGCCTGACCGTCTGCGGTGAACACAGTGATGTTTGCGGACGCTTTCTGTCCTACGAGCGCAACCTTGACCGTTGTAGAGGGATCTCCGAATTTATTGTCAACATAAGGATATACAACGTATGTATAGCGCTTTCCGGTTTCTGCGGTCGTGTCAACGAAGCTTGTTTTTGCGGAGGTCTGCATCGTTGTCCAGCCCTTGCCGTCGTTGCGGCGGAGTCTGTACTTGGTAGCTCCCTTTACTGCATTCCAGGATACTGTTACATTGTTTTCCTGTGCGCTGACTGTAAGTATCGGCATGGTATAGCTGATTATCTTAGCAGAAACAGCCTCGGACGGGTTCTTGAAAGTTCCGTCGGTATATGCATATATTACGTAGCTGTATGAAACATTGTCGAGGGCGGTGGTGTCAGTGTAGGTGGTGCCTGTAACTGTAGCAAGCGTTACCCAGCTCTTTCCGTCGCTGCGGCGTATTCTGTACTTGGTAGCGCCCGCAGCCTTGCCCCATGTCAGGGTTATGCTGTCTTCGTTTGCAACTGCGGTCACATTCGTTGGTGTTACCGATGGAGCTGCAGGTGTTACCTTGACAGCCTTGGACGGAGTTTTCCAAACATTGTTCACACTGCATATAATGCGGTAGGAATAAGCGGTTCCGTTGGTAAGCCCCTTATCGGTATAAGTGGTCTCCTTAACGGTGGCAATAGTCCGCCATTCGGAGCCGAACAGACGCTGTATCCTGTACCGGCTTGCTTCCTTGATGGTTTCCCATGTGAGGGTAACAGTTCCGTCGCCGGGTTCTGCGGAGGTTATATTGGTAATGCCGGGAACCTTATCAATAGTAACCGATTTCGGCGCAGATGTGATCGTAACTCCGGTCGTGTTGCTTACCGCAGAAACGAAGTAGAAATAAGTCTTGCCGTCGATTGCCGTGCTATCTGTATAGCTTGTAACGCTTGCGTCATTGATAACAGTGAGCTCGGTACGCTTGCCATCTTCGCTGTCCGCTCTGTAAACGTGGTATTCGTCGGCACCGGTTATTTTGTTCCAGGAGATATTGCCAGTGCTGGTGACAGAGGAGATAACAGGCGCTGTCATCGCAGTCACGTAAGCGATATTAGTGCTGGCTGTGTTGATGATCTCGGTAGAAGCCTCGTTCTTCGTTTCTGTGATCAGGCAGTATACTGCCATTCCCTCTGTGTCCTCGGTAATATCGACGGTGAGGGTGTCGCCGGTCGTCTGGCTCTCAATATAGTTCTTGTCGCTCTGCTTCTTGGTGTACCATGTGTAGTGCAGAGCGCCGTCGGAAACGGCATTTGCAACAAATACAGCCTTGCCGCCTATCTTTGCGGATGTCCAGGTCTCGGGGTGCTTCAGTATTGCGATATAAGTACCGTTGCTGCCTGCGAGCAGTTCATAATCAAAGCCGTTGTTCTTTGCATAATTGATCACATAGTTCGCGGAAGGATAGCAGAATATCTTGAGCTTGGTGCAGCCGGAGAACGGAGCGGAGATAGACTTGCTGTTGGACAGGACTATCGCAGTTTCCAGGGAGGTGCAGTTTGCAAACGAGCTATTTCCGGGCGCTGCATTCACGGGGATAACGATATATTTCAGAGACGTGCAGGATTCAAACGCGCTCTGACCTATCGATGTTACAGTATTGGGGATAATGATGGTGTTCTGTCCGTTGACGCGTGTGCTGCCAAGCTTCGTGCAGCCGGCAAATGCGGATTTGCCGATAGCCTTGAAAGGAGTGAATACTCCGGAAGTGTTGTAATATCCGCCGGGTATCTCTATAGTCGGCAGGGCAGCGCAGTTCATGAACGCCTGTTCAGGGATGGAAGTGATCATGGTGCCTGCAAGCGTTACGCTCTTGAGCGAAGCACAGTCTCTGAACACGCCGGTACCCAGTGAGGTGACGGATACTGGAACGACGATATCCCTGATACGTCCGCATTCCGCAAACGCCTGCGAACCGATAGTAGTGAGAACGGTGGTGTAGAAATCTACTGCCGTGATATTTGTGCAGCCCTCAAAGGCGGATGCGCCGATCGATTTTACCTTTTCAGGGATAATAATGCCTGTAAACTCAGTGGAGGTGCAGCCGCTGAATGCGCTGCTGCCTATCGAAGTGACATTTGAGGGAATGAAATTGCTCGGTATCTTGAGGGATACGCAGTTTTTGAACAGACCATCGCTGATGGTCGTAAGCTGATCCGGACACTCAATGTCGTAGGTCTTGCCAAGGCTTGCGCAGTCGGCAAACGCACTGCTGCCCCATGTGACTTTGCTTACATCCGTGCTGGGCTTTTCGATCTTTACATCCAGAGCGGCGCATCCATTGAACGCGCTGCTTCCAATGATGGTAACGGAAGCGGGGATATTGAAGCCTTTCAGCAGCTTGCAGCCGTTGAAAGCCGAAGCGCCGATGCTTGTGAGCGTTCCGTCGTCCGCGCTGGCGACAGTGATGTCAGAAAGAGCCGCGCAGCCCTTAAAAACGCTGTCGTTGATCTTTACAACGCCTGAGGGCAGGGATATATTATTCAGAACCAGGTCGCCTGCAAAAGCGGAGCTGCCGATATCGGTGAGCTTAGAGCCCTCGGGAATATCAGCGGTTTTGAGAGATGTGCAGCCGCTGAATGCGCTGCTGCCTATTGTCTTGAGGCTCTGATTCATCTTGACTGACTCAAGCAATGTGCAGCCGCTGAATGCACTGCTGTCGATAGAGACAAGGCTTGTAGGCATGTTGAATTCCCTGAGCGCAGTGCAGTTGGAAAATGCAGTTTTTCCGATATAGGTTATATTATCGCTGTATTCTATGTGACTGAGACTGGTGCAGCCGTTGAATGTGTTCTCTTTTATCGAGGTTATCTCCTCGGGGAGGTAAACGTTATTTATAGAGGTGCACTTGTTGAAGGCGCCTCCGTTCAGTCCTGTAAGAGAATCAGGAAGCTTTATCATGTTCTTGCCGTTTAAGTCGGTAAGAGCAGTACAACCGCTGAAGCAGTTTGTTGAAATTGTGCGAAGCGCGGTACCAGTAACCGCTGTAAGCGCTGCGCAGCCGTTGAATGCAGAGTCGTTCAGTGCGATGATCTTATTCAGATTGACGGCTTTCAGTGATGGGCAAGAGGAGAAAGCTGAGCTGCCTACGGTCTGGACTCCATCTCCAAATGTCACGTCGGAGAGAACGGGACAGCCGGAGAACGTGCTGCTGCTTACGGTCGCGCAATTGATCACTGCCTTTTTCAGCGTCGCATGAGACTTGAATGCGGACGCCATTGTAGTTACGCTTGCAGGTATTGCGATCTCCTCGATAGGGTCTCCATGGAATGCCTGGATACCTATGTACTGTGCGCCATTATCAATGGTGACAGAAGAAAGCGAAGTGCATCCGCTGAACGCCAGTTTGCCCATTTGAGTTATGCTTGCGGGAACGGTAAGTTCGGTCAGAGCGGTGCAGTTCGCAAAGGCGCTTTCTCCGATATCATAGACGCCGACGCCGCTTTCTACCATCATATCAATGGTCTTGAGCTTGCTGCAGTCTGCAAACGCCTTGGTGTTTATCTTAACATGGCTGGGTATGAACGTGAGTTCCTCAAGTGCGGAAGCCTGGAAGCAGCCTTTGTCGATCTCTTCTATCGTTGCGGGCAGTGATATACGCGCAATTCCCGTTTTGGCAAAGGCTCCCTCGCCGAGATACTTGACGCGGTTGAGCGTAACAGTCGTCAGGTTTGTGAGCTCCTGGAATGCGCACGCATTTATCATCAGCGGAGCATCTCCGTCGGCAATGGAGACCTCTTTAAGATTAGTCGCAGTAAGGAATGCCGAGCCGCCGATATAGATTACGGTCTTGGGAACGATAAGGCTCTTGATGCCTGCACAGCCGGAAAAAGCGAAATCGTCAATATTAGTAACGCCTTCCGGGATATCAAACAGCCCAGCTGTATTTTCCTCGACACTGTCCTTTGTTGTGTAATTTAAGCGTTCAAGAGTTATGCAGTTATCGAATGCATGTTTTCCGAAAGAAGTCAGCGTATCAGAGGGTATCGCAACGCTCTTGAGGGAAGTGCATCCTGCAAAACAGTAATCAGGGATAAAAATAACACCATCAGCGATCGTAGCGCTTGTGAGCGAGGTACAGCCACGGAAAGCCTGCTCGCCAAAATAAGTTACCGCAGGCACCGATACGCTCACCAGCTTTGTGCAGCCGGAAAAAGCCAGGTCTCCTATGCGGGTCAGGGAATCCGGTAATGACACCTTGGTGATACTGGAATAATTCTGGAACAGATTATTCCCTATCTCTGTAATACCGTCTTCAATGACTACCGATTTGATACTATTTCTGTATGAGCTCCACTGGGAAGCAGACGCAGTAGTAACCTTTCCCGTACCGGAGATAGTGAGCACGCCAGTGTCAGCGTTGAATACGCCCTTGATGTCAGCGGTTGCGTCGTCTGCCGTTGTAGTGACCTCATAATCGACAGTGATGTCGTTTTCGGCGTCGGTTATTTCGGCAGTCTCAACGGTATCAGAGGTTTCGGCAGTTTCAGCGGATTCCGCAGTCTCTGAGGCTTCTGTTGACTGAACGGTTTCCTCTGTAACTGGAGCTTCTGTGGTGTCAGCGGCTTCTGCGGTGACTGCGGCAGTTTCAGCAGTTTCGGCAGTGGAATCAGCGTCGTCAGTTTCGGACGTGGATTCAGCAGTAGAAACTATCTCAGAAGTTTCTTCAACGGATCCTTCCGGCTGAGATTCCTCAGTCTCGCTGGGGGCGACTTCCTGCGCGACTGACTGGGAAGCGGTCACTGCTTCTTCGGCCAGAGCCGTAAATCCAGTGGAGGATTGAATCAATCCAGCGAGAAGCAACCATGTGATGGTCTGTTTGCTAAACTTTTTCATATAATTCTCCTTAATAATATCTTAGGCGCCCTCTTTGTAAAACGCCTGATACTTTAATTATAAGACTAATTTTGGAAAAAGTCAATACTTTTTTATAACAAATGGACTAAAATGAAACATAAATCGTGTAGAAATTACTTCGCAGCTCCAATATTAGTGATGAAGCGTCGAATCCAGCGCAGGATTACAAAAAAGGCTTGAATTTCAATCCGAAACAACCTTGAAATACACGATAAATCTGTGCGCGCTCTCGTCATCTGAAACCCGCACCGGGCGCTGTTCCAGGGCGAGGAACTCCTTGCCGTTGCTGACAGTGAACGCTCTCATCCGGCATACCAGCCCGCCGTTTTCCGGCGAGGAAATGTAGTACCCGTTCGTCCACAGGTTGGACGGTTCGGTACTTTCGGGATTCGGCTGGTAGAATGCAAGCGTTCCGTTCGGATAGACGGTGATAAATTCGGAAAGCTGACCGCTTTTATTATCAGCATGGAAAATATCGTCCCCGGTAATGGCGCTGATATCTGTATTTCCGGGGAGCACCTTGTAAGCCCGCCAAGTTCCGTGTGCGGCGGGGTCGTCGTAAAAGACGTAATCGAAATCGTCGTGGTACAGTCCATTGTCGTCAACCGTTGTCGTAAACGGCATTTTCGGGGTAGGATTTGCGGGCACTTTCGGTTCGGAGGTTTCCGGGACGATTTCCGTCGTTGCCTGCTCGTCCGATTCTGACGGTTCGGGCGTAATTACTACTGCGGGCGGTTCGGTTATTTCCGGCTCGGCTGTGGTCTGGACTGGCGGTTCAGTCTGCGGCGATTCGGCGGTGGAATGCTCGGCAGCAGGCTCGGCAGTTCCTGCAATTACAGGCTCGACGGTTTCAATAATTGTTAGCTCTTCTGTTTCAATTTCGGGCAGTTCTCCGGTCGGAGTTTCAGTTCCCGGCGTTTCGGAAGTACGCTCGGTTTCAAGCGTAATTTCGGCTTCGCTGGCGTCCGTCAGCCGGACTATTCCCGGCGGCGCAGGCTGACTGTTCCCACGGAGGAAATACACCGCCACAACGAACGCTGCCGCAATTCCCCCAGCCACCGCAAACGGCAGGAACTCCGGCATTACAGCCCGCTTTATCGCGCGCCCGACCGCCGAAATATCCCGGAATCGCCTGTCCGGGTCGAACTGAGTACAGCGCCGGATTATCCGCCGGAATTTCGGCTTGTCCGCATTCTCGCTGAGAATTTCCTCCATAGTTACGCCGAATGCGTAGATATCCGAGCGGTCGTCAGTCTGCATGAATCCGTACTGCTCCGGAGCCGCATAGCCGCCCGTGCCGAGAATCTCCGTGTCCCGGTTCTGGAACTCCACCCGCAGCCGTGCGGAATCGAAGTCGATGAGCCGGATATGCCCGTCATTTCCGCAGATAATGTTGGACGGCTTGATGTCCCGATGAATCACTCCAGCTTTGTGTAGCGCCTTTATCGCCGCGCACAGTTCCAGTAATGACTCCACAGCTTCCTTTTCGGAAAACGTGCGTTCAGAAACCGGAGTTCCCTCGATATATTCGCTGACGAAATACGCGCCATTTTCGTCCTCGGACTGCTCCACAAGCCGCTCCAGATACGGGCAGGAAACATTCCGGATACGCCGGAACAGCTCCTGTGAAATTTCCCGGTACCTGCGGACGTACAGCTTTCCGTCCGCGGCGACAAGCTGAATATCGCCCTTCCCGGAGCTTTTCAGAGTTGATATCAGATGATATTCCAGCGTACTCACCTCATTCCGCGCGGGTATATACTGCGTAATTATACACCTTGTTTTCCCGGCTGAAATCCCCGGTTTTAAGAGCGGCGAACAGGAATTCCTCGCCGTCAATGGTTATCTCAAAAAGGCTCTGCGCCGCCGTTCCCTCGGCGTATTCGCATATCAGGCAGCCGTTGGTCCATCGGGACTCGCACGGCGTTTTTGAGCCGTCAGAAAGGAAGCATTCGCATTCGCCGTTATCGCTGATATTCAGCGCAGAAAATATGAAAATTTCGTCCGATTTTCGGTTCCTGATGTAGTCCGCAGTGAGCGTGGAATTGAGCGATTCAAGCGGGATATAGGTGCAGTAATCCCACTTGCCGTGAACTGCGGGGTCGTCGTAAAATGCATAGTCGAAATAGTCCTCGTAAAGCCCCTGTTCGTTCAGCTTTGTGGTGACGGTTATTTTGTCGGTGTTGTCCTCGTCAGATTTGTGGAGTTCATGCGGCAGAAGCTCCTGCGGGATATCTGCGGGAGCGGTCGTTGCGGTAGTCCGGGCTGTTGTTGTGGCTGGCTTCGAGATCATTGCAGTTGTAGTCTGTGTGTTGGAAATCTGCGTTTCCGGGACTGATTTTTCAGTTGTGATCGAGGTGCTGACAGTCGTTACAGAAGTGGTCTGAGCGGTCGTAATTGCTGTGGTTGCGTTGGTACTGATTACAGCCGCCTGCGAAATATCCGGAGGTATATTCCCGCCAAAGTTCCGCAACAAAACCGCCGCCATAACTCCCACCAGAACCGCCAGTGAAGCCGCTGAAATCCCCGCCGGGACAACGAACCGCGAGCGGCTGACCGCGCGGCGAACCGCTCCGGCACTCCTGTAACGCTTATCCGGGACGAACTGCGTGCATTTTGCGGCGATTTTCCGCAGCAGTACTTCCTGCGCCGGAGGGCAGTCCGGACAGGAGTTCAGCAGGAGCTTCATAATTACGCCGAGCGCATAAATATCCGCTGTAAATCCGGTTTCCAGGAAGCCGTACTGTTCCGGCGGCGCGAAGCCCTCGGTGCCGTACAGCGTGGTGTCCTGCTCGCGGTTTCCGCTGAATTTCCGGGAGATGTCGAAGTCGATAAGCGTGAGGTGCAGATTTTCGTCAAGGATAATATTTTTCGGCGTGACGTCCCGGTGAATTATCCCGTATCTGTGGAGGTGCTCCACCGCATTGCATAGCTGCGAAATAATGCGGCGCAGTTCCGCTGTCGGGAACACCTTACCGCTTGATAAAAGCTCGTCCAGCGGATGACCCTCGACATATTCGCAGACCGCAACGGAACGCTCTCCGTGCGGTAAAATCTCGCACACGCACATTAAATTTTCCTGCGGGGGAAGCACCGAAATCCGGCGGTAAATAGGAGCGGATTCCCCGGGGAGTTCTTTCAGGACGTATTTTCTGCCGTCTGCGGCGTTTTCCGCAAGCGTGACTGTTCCGGACGTATTCAGTGCCCGGAGCGCTTTGTATTTTCCAGCGGTCAACCGGCTCTCCCCCTCTTGATTTTTTGTCGAATATATGGTAACATAAAACGCAGGAAAAGTCAAGAAAAGAGGTAGCTTGTATGATAAAGCAGAAAACCACCGGCGACCTGCTGGAGACGCTGAAAAAGAAATCCTCCTACGCCGAAGGGCAGGAGGAGATAAAAAGCGAGCAGTATTCCGGCACGCTGTCGGCTTATCTTAACGATATAGTGGCAAAAAAGGACATGAAGCTCGCGGACGTAATGCGCTGCTCCGGGCTGAAAAAATCCTATTTCTACTCGCTGTTTGACGGAAAGCGCGACAATCCCACCCGGGACGTGCTGATCCAGCTCGGATTCGGGTTTCAGATGTCCTTTGACGAGGTGCAGGAATTTTTAAAGCACCTTGGTGCGGCGCAGCTTTACCCGAGAATACCCCGGGACGGAGCGATAATTTACGCGTTTCAACACGGAATGGATTTGATCGAGTGCGATATTCTGCTTGCGGAGAACGGGGAAGCACTGCTTGTCAAGGATTGACAGCAAAAGAATCAAATTTGTTGTTAGACTGTAGGAGCGATCCTGCGGTCTTTTCTTTTTTCGGGGATGTCGGATGAAATATCATATCTCGAAAAGTGCGCTGGAAGTGTACCAAATTGCTTATAGACTGTGTTATAATTTATGCATGATAAATAATTCCTGAAGTTTCCGACTGATTTTGCATAAATAGAGAAAGAACGGAGGACGTGATATGCCGTTTGTCAGAAATGCGGGCAGTGCCTCGCCAAATACGTCTTCGGATAGTTCAGCGAGGGATACCTCAGCTAAGGATAAAAAGCCGACGGTGGAATTTCAGCTGAGCGATCCCAAATACAGTATGGATGACCTTATCGTGACCGATAAGGTACGCGATGAGCTGAAAACAATAATCGAAGCGGAACGCTGCTGGAAGCAGGTCTTTGACGACTGGGGACTGGGCAGCGTAATGGCGGACAGAAGAAACCTGTTCGTAAACCTGTATGGCGATCCCGGAACAGGAAAGACAATGGCCGCGCATGCGATAGCTCGTTCGCTTAACAAGAAAATGATATGCGTAAATTATGCGGAGATAGAGTCAAAATATGTCGGAGAAACAAGCAAGAACCTGAATAAATTGTTTAAAACCGCTCCTGAAAATGACGCGATCATATTTTTTGACGAAGCGGACGCATTCCTCAGCAAAAGAGTCACGAACATGAGCAGCTCTACGGATGTGAGCGTTAATCAAACCAGATCGGTACTTTTAACATTGCTGAATGATTATAAGGGAATAGTGATATTCGCGACAAACTTTATCTCTAACTACGATGTCGCGTTTATGCGCCGGATACATTACCATGTGAGATTTGAGCTTCCGAACCGCGAGCTTCGGGAGAAACTCTGGCGCAGGTATATCCCGGAGCGGATGCCCACGGATGTGAATATAGCAAGCATTTCCGAAAAATATGGCGGAATAAGCGGAAGCGATATTTCGACTGCGGTGTTAAAGGCCGCGCTGAAATCGGCAAGGCTTGGAACCGGCTGCGTTAAAAATGAATTTGTTGAGGAAGCGATATCCTCGATAATCAGCAGCAAGCAGGAAAATACGTCTGTAACAGTAACAAAGCGGAATGTTTCCGAGGAATATGCATTATCGCAGATCAAAAAGGCAAACGGCGGCGTACTTCCGGCTGAATATGCAAAGGAAACCCCCGCTTGTGACAATGAAAATGGAGGAAGATCATGATACTTACATCTATTCTTTTAGGCGTGGCAGTTGGCGCGCTGATAGCAACGTTCTGGAAAGATATCGTCGGCTGGCTTAAACGAGCCGCCGATGCAGTCAAGAATGCGATCGGTCAGGCTGCTTTAGGAGTGACAGTCGCAGTAAAGAAGCTGATGGATGGCTTTAAGGAGATATCCCGCCATTATTCCAAGACCGGTACCCAGTGGAATGAAACTGTAGTCAGCAGACCCGTTTCGGAAAGCGAAGTGCCTGAGGAGATCCGCAGAAGGGTAGCCATGGACAGCGAAACGGATATAACTAAGGAACTTGAGCAGCAGCTTGCTTGATCGCTGTTGAGGGAGGAAATGCAATGTTTTTTCTGAATGATAACAAGAATACCGGCAGGGCATGCGGCTTCTTTGACTAAGGTCCGACTACCGAAGAAAGGGCAGCGGCTGTAAAAAGAGACATAGACGATATCGGAGCGCATATTCTTGAGTTCATCAAGAGCCTGAGACGCAAAATGACATTTGATGAGTACTTGCAGAAAACCAGCAACTATATTGACGAGCTGATAATCAAAACGGTTCAGTCTGAGCTGCTTTCATGCGCAGGCGGTTATACTACGCTTTCTATATCAAAGGACAGAAAACAGCTGGATATTTTGGTGGAACTGTATTATAAGGACCCTGCTGATAAGTGGGTACAGCGGACGCTGCGCGGCGAAACTCCTATAAGCCTGTTTACGCCGGAGACACTTCACAACGAGCTGACCCAGATAGCCAAGAACGGAATGAAGATCGAAGTTGCTGCGCCTGAGATCAGATGATATCCACAGTGCGGAGACTGTTGCGGATCGCTGCACTGAATGCGGCAAATAATGCTTGATGTGTGGGGGAGCGTAATGAGAAAGGGACTGAGTATTTTCAGCCCCTTTTTCGTTTGGCTATGTGCTTTTGAGATTTATAAGGATCCCAACGTTGAGTAAGGGCGGTAATTATATATTTGCGTAGTGAAGATCATTTTATGATAAACTATTGACAGATAATGCAACAAGAGTTATAATAAAATTAAATTTAGCATTTATTAAATTGAAGAAAGGCTGGATAATTATATGAAAAAAATAGTACAAAGGTCAGTAGCTGTTTTCCTGATGCTTTCGCTTGTGATAACTCTGGCACTGACGTCACTGGCGGCAACTCCAACGGCTGTAGGGTATCAGATTTACCTTGCAAATACATTGTTGGATAATCCGGTGTCTCAGAATATCATAACAGGAGAATACAAATCTCCATACCGCAAGCTAGTCGAAGATAGAAAAAATGACGCTTCATGGGAGGCTATGCTTCTTTCGTGGGAAACACTGACATTTGATGCATCTCAACTTGGGGATTCTACCAATAAGGCGATAGGTTTTTATGAAACCGTCTTATTTGACGTATTCTGTGACAGCCAGACATCCGATGGCAGTGTAGATAATCTTACCGCTCTGTACAAATCCACAAAGGCTGGAACGGTCAAATCAATGTATGATATGTATGGAGATGTTCTCAACCAGTCATTGTCTGATATCAAGAAAGACTCGACTACATACAATAAAATAATGAAATCCATATCAAATTGTAAGGAGCTGTCAAATGCGTTTAAATATTTCAGTAGCCTGACTGACCTAGCTGAACTGTACTCCAACGTATTCGACTACATTGACAGGTGTGCGCAGATCGAGGCGGTTGCACGAGTATACTCTCAGGCAGGGTCTGTGCTTACCGATATCTCCAACACGACCAGCGATAAAAACCTAAAGTATGCCTGCAACGAACTGAAAAAGCATATGACCGATTCTCTTGGCAGTACGGACTTGGTTTACGACAATATCAAAGATGATATTCTGTTTGGGCTGGCGGATGAAGTACTTGGCGAAGTATGGAGCGCCGTTGTTAGCCAGGTGACATCTTATGGCCTTGCTATCAAAACTGGTCAGAAGCTTGGTATGCTAGCTGCAAATGCGTTCTTATCTACAGACGAAATGCTTGAATGCTACTTCACAATGTCTGCGCTTTATGAGTTTGAAAACTGCCTGAGGACCTGCGTTCAGAGGTATGAAAGCAATTATGCTAGCAATAAGACGTATGCAAATGCAGTGACATATAATCAAGGATTCATGCTGCTTGCAAAATCCCAGATCGTTGGCAGCAAGTATTCGCTTGAATTCCTTAAAATAATGAATGAAAAAGGTCTCGTAAACGAATGCTATCATGCCCTAAAGGAAAATAATCTCACCTGGATGATGGGAATCACTGGCGTATTCAAAGATTTCGCTGAGAGAAATTATGACACTGAAAAAGATATAATCAAGCTTTCAACAGAGATCGTCACAAGCCTTACTGATTATTTGACCACCTGCTCTTACAACGATTACGTGGATGAAATTGCAGAGTATAATGACGCTGTAAGCACTCCGATCATTATTATCGAAAAAGAACCTGTCCCCATCGACGACGAGGACCTTAACAATTATATCAACTCGCTCAATGAGGTAAGCCAGCAGTACTCTAACAGAACTTTCGACAAGGCTACTACCCTTACAGAGGATACGACCATATATGGCGATGTGTACATAAATGCTGATGTTGACTTAAATGGACACAATCTTAATATTATGGGCAATCTGTATCATTTGTCGTGTACTCTCAATATAAATTCAGGCACAATGAATATTGTTGGGAATTACCGTGCCGAAGATAATGGGAAAACTGTATGGGCGCGAATAAAAATGAATAATAACGAAGACACTGTTAACATAGCAGGAGATTTCTATTCGCTAAATTGTTTTAATTCCGATTTGGAATATGGTCATTTATTGACAGCGGGAATAATGAACATAGGTGGTAATTTTACCGATATGTCTAATGGTTATTATGCTTTTCAAGCGAGTGGGACACATAAGATTATATTATGCGGCTCGAGTCAACAGATTTTGCATTTGCAAAATTATTCTGCAATATTGAATTCCTTGGAACTGCGCAATCAAGATGTAGTATGTGAATCATATTTTTGTATAAGAAAGTTAACTGATGATATTAGTATAAAGTCAGATAATATGATTATAACATATGTCGATCTTAATGGTTATTCATTGAATATATTGGGAGACATAACATTTGGTCATGAAAGATGGGACACCATTGACATTAACGGCGGAATTTTAACGATAACTGGCTCTTTGAAACAGCCATATGGATCAATGATGATTAACAAGGGCACATTAAATATTGCTAATGATTATTTAATTGCTGGTAGAGAAAATGTGGATTCTGATGGCCTAAAGTATTATTACTCATCATACGGACGTCTTGTTATGACCAATCTGGAGGATATTGTTAACATTGACGGCAATTTTATCTCTAATAGTGATTTTTGGGAACCAAGCATAGATGATTGCCGATACAATAAATTAACAGCAGGAACAATTAATCTTAAAGGCAATTTTACATCAGGTGATATATTTTCACCACACGGAACACATACAGTTAATTTTTGTGGAGTAGATGCACAAATTGTTGATTTTTGTTCAGAAAAAAGCGGTTTTCGTATTCTGACATCTAAGAATCCGCTTATAATTTCAGGTAAATATTTTGGAACTAGGGAACTAGCCAGTGATATTTCATTAATCGCAGACTATTTAGTCATTACTGATGCTCTTTATACAAATAATTATAGGTTCACAGTGAACGGTGATATCGAAACACTCGATTCACTATGTTCGATAAAAGTAGAAGACGGTGGTGAAATAATAGTAGATGGAAATGTTATTGCTAACTCTAATATATCCGTAGAAGAAAATGCTAAATTGTACATTAAAGACAGTTTGACTTTAATGGACGATTTGTTTTCTGTAGGTTATGTAAAGGTTGGCCAAGATTTATTGCAATCAGGTGTTAATGTTCAATTGAGTTGGGATGGCAAATTGGATGTTAAAGGAAATTACAAAATACAATCAATTGCCGAAAATGAAAACAAGCAATTTGACATTGTTGAAGCATCACTCTATATGTGTTATGGAGAACCTTCTTTGAGCGTTAGCGGTGATTTCATTTCTAGATCAAGTAACAAATACAATTTGACTGAAGGTGTGCTTACCATAAGTGGCGACTTTTACGATTGGACCAATAGTGTTCAAGCAACCGGCACGCACAAAACCGTCCTCAACGGAAAGGGAAAGCAGACTGTTTATCTTGATACTAGCAGCAGCTATTTCAACATTCTCGAACTCCGGCAGCCGCGTTCCCAGTACTCAATAACCCCAGACAATTGCTGGAAAGAACTCATCGAATCTGCCGCTGAACCCGTGGTACTCTCCGCAAAGGAAAACGCTGGTCAGGCAGAACTCACATGGAACTCCATCAAGGGCGCGACAAAGTACCGCATCCGCCGCAATACCGGCAGCGGCTGGGCGACACTTGCA
>CAKSEO010000045.1 GCA_934446565.1 uncultured Oscillospiraceae bacterium
CACTCAGGAGGACGTTGACAAGTACGGTATCTGATCGTTCTGAACAGCCTAGCTGAATCAGCTGATCAGCCATGACGAAAACGGTCCGATATGATGGATAACATATCCCTTGTATCGGACCGTTCTGTTAACTGAGGCAACACCACACAATTAACGGCTAACGCCTTTGCCGCACGCTTGCTTGCATCTTTTTAGTTTGGCGCAAAGAATCACATGATTGCTCAACGGATATGTTCTGTGTTGCGCCAAACTTGCATCTTGCACAATTCGTCCTTGCAAGGCGACAGCCTTGCGGCGTCCTCATTGTACAACCTGGCAAAAAATCTGACTGCGCAATCGTACGACAATAATTATGCGGTATTGCCATAAACAACCGGAGGCGAAGACAATGCGTGATGAAAATGTTGTTCTCAGGCTAGAGGGCATATGTAAGGAATTCCCCGGTGTGAAAGCGCTCCAGAACGTTGAATTCACACTGCGAAAGGGCGAAATACACGCGCTGATGGGCGAGAACGGCGCTGGTAAATCCACACTTATAAAAGTACTCACCGGTGTATACGAAAAGGACGGCGGCAGCATCTATATGTCCGGCAATCCTGAGCCTGTCGTTATCAGATCGACCCAGGACGCCCAGAAAGCCGGAATAAGCACGGTTTATCAGGAGATCACACTCTGCCCGAACCTGACGGTCGCCGAGAATATGTACATCGGCAGATCAAAGGGCGCTTTCACCAAATGGAAGAAGATGTATTCGGACGCCGGAAAGCTTCTGAAATCGCTTGATATCCCGGCAAGGCCGAATCAGCAGCTCGGAAGCTGCTCCCTCGCGGTGCAGCAGATGGTCGCGATAGCCCGTGCGGTCGATATGGACTGCAAGGTGCTTATCCTGGACGAGCCGACTTCCTCCCTCGACGAGCAGGAAGTTGAGAAGCTGTTCAGGCTCATGCTGGACCTCAAGAGCCGCGGCGTTGGAATAATATTCGTAACTCACTTCCTCGACCAGGTTTACGCGGTCTGTGACAAGATAACGGTACTGCGCGACGGTAAATTCGAAGGCGAGTACAATGCGGCGGACCTTCCGAAAGTCGAGCTGGTTTCCAAAATGCTCGGTAAGGACCTCAACAAGCTGTCCGACATGGACAAGCCCCACGAGGTCGAGCAGAAGACCAACGGCGAGGCTCCGGTATTCGAGGCGGAGGGACTTGTCAGCAGCGCCGGCATAGCGCCTTTCAACTTCTCAATAAGAAAGGGCGAGGTAAACGGCTTCACCGGACTTCTCGGCTCAGGCCGAAGCGAATCCGTCCGTGCGATATTCGGTGCGGACAGCATAACCGGCGGCACAGTCAAAATGAACGGCAAGACCGTCAGGATAAGAAAGCCGCTTGACGCAATGAAGCACGGCATAAGCTACCTCCCCGAGGACAGAAAGCACGATGGTATCATCGGCGACCTGTCCGTCAAGGATAACATAATCCTTGCGCTCCAGGTAATGCGCGGAATGTTCCGTCCGATATCCAAGGCGGACGCTTCGAAATATGCCGACGAGTACATAAAGCTGCTGGAAATAAAGACGGCTTCCCCGGACACACCGATAAAGTCGCTCTCCGGCGGTAATCAGCAGAAAGTTATCCTCGCAAGATGGCTTCTTGCGAACCCCGTATACCTTATCCTCGACGAACCCACAAGAGGTATCGACGTAGGCACCAAGCTTGAAATACAGAAACTGGTGCTCAAACTCGCCGCCGAGGGCAAGAGCGTAACGTTCATCTCCTCTGAGATAGACGAAATGCTGAACGTATGTTCAAGACTTATAGTAATGCGCGACAGAAAGACCGCAGGCGAGCTTACCGGCTCCGACCTGAACCAGTCCAAGATAATGGAAACGATCGCAGGAGGTGAAAAGGTTCATGAAAACGCTTGAAAAAACAGGCGGGAACAAGTTCCTTGCTTTTCTGAAAAGAGCGGTCAGGAATCAGATCTTTATTCCGCTGGCGGCGCTGCTGATACTGGTGCTGTTCAACCTGATCGCCGATCCTTCGTTCTTCGCGATCAAATATGCTCCGAACAGCGCCGGCGATATGGTAATTTCGGGCAACATCATCACGATCCTCGACAATGCTTCGGAGCTTGCGATACTTGCCATCGGCATGACGCTGGTAACGTCAGCTTCCGGCGGACAGGATATCAGCGTTGGCGCGACTATCGCGGTCGCGGGCAGCGTTGTCCTGAGAGTCCTCTGCGGCGGCGAGGTCAGCCCGGCTACGCTCCATGCGCCGATAATCGTTGCATTCCTCGCATGCGTTGTCGTATCAATGCTTCTGGGCGCATTCAACGGCGCTCTGGTGGCTTACTTCAAGATACAGCCGATGGTCGCAACGCTTATCCTCTTCACCGCAGGACGTTCCATCGCGGCATGGATAAACAACAACCAGCTCCCCGTCATCAACGATGAGAGCTTCGGCTGGTTCGGCAACTTCATTCCCGGACTGCCGCTCCCGACCCCGATATTCATCGCAGCAATATGCATTATAATCATCGCACTGGTGCTCCGGTTCACAAAGCTGGGACTGTTCACCCAGGCGGTCGGCATAAACTCCGAATCCTCCAGACTTAACGGTCTGAACCCCGCGCGCATCAAGTTCATGACCTACGTCATACTTGGTCTGTGCGTTGCAGTCGCAGGCTTCATCAAGGTCAGCCGTATCTCCTCCATCAACTACTCCGTAGTTGCAAAGGACATCGAGATGGACGCTATCCTTGCGGTAGCACTCGGCGGAAACGCCCTCAGCGGCGGCAAATTCAACATGGCGTCCTCGATACTCGGCGCTTATGTTATCCAGTTCCTGACGACAACTCTTTATAAGTTCCAGGTAGCTCCTACTGCGCTCCCTGCATACAAGGCGGTCGTAGTAATTATCCTGGTAGTTCTCAGCGCTCCTACTGTACGCAGCAAGCTTGCAGCGCTCCGCAAGAAGATAGCTTCTCGCAGGAATCCCGTCAAGGAGGCGAATTAGTATGAAATTTCTGAAAAACGCCAACGGCAGTTCACGGAGATTATCTGACTCTAATCTGCTTCTGGTCATCACCATTGCGATATTCGTTGTAATGTATATCTGCGCAGTAGCGTTCATCGGCTCCGGCTTCACGAAGGTGCAGACCTTCTTCAACATACTCAACGAAAACGCGGCTCTGATAATCCTCTCCTGCGGAATGAGCCTTGTAATGATAACCGGCGGTATTGATATCTCGGTCGGCGCGGTTACGGCGCTGGTATGTATGTGCTGTGCAATGAACCTCGACTACGGCGGTGGCAATGTAGTGACCTCTGTCCTCATAGCCCTCGGAATAGGCACCGCTTTCGGACTTGTTCAGGGTTATCTGATAGCGTATCTGGAGATACAGCCGTTCATCGTAACGCTGGCTGGAATGTTCTTCGCAAAGGGCATGACCACCATCGTCAACGCAACGCAGTTCAACGTTGAGAACGAAGAATTCCGCGCACTCAAGGAAACAAGAATTTCACTTCCCGGAATAGGCTCCACAAACAAGCATGGCGTATTTGTTCCGGCGTACATAGAAATAGGCGTGGTAGTCGCGCTGCTGATAGTTGCGATACTGTTCGTGTTCCTAAAATGGGGCAGGCTCGGACGCGGCTTCTACGCGATAGGCGGCAACAGCCAGAGCGCAAATATGCTCGGCATCAACGTCAAGCGCACAAAGTTCTTCGCTTACCTGATGTGCGGAGTGCTCGCAGGTATAGGCGGCTTTGTTTACTTCCTTCATGTCGGCTCCGGTTCACCCTCCCATGCAAGCGGAGCCGAGATGAACGCGATCGCTTCCTCCATCATCGGCGGCACGATGCTCTCCGGCGGTTCCGGCAACATCATAGGAACGCTGTTCGGCGTCATCTCGCTGAGTACGATAAAGAACATCGTTTCCTCCCTCGGACTTGACGACGCATGGTGGACGAACATTACCGTTGCGGCAATGATCTGCCTGTTCCTTGTTATCCAGAGCGTTGTTCTTTCCAGAAAGAACAAGAAAAAGGCATAAACACAAGCCGCACTGAAACATAGCCTTTCAGTGCGGCTTTTTTGTAAAGGAGAATTACTATGAACAAGATATACTTTGTCACCGGAAGCCAGGATCTTTACGGCGAGGAGACCCTCGCGCAGGCTGCCAGGGACAGCACCCAGATGGCTGATTTCCTGAACGAAAAGCTCTCGGACATCGCAGAAGTAGTATTCCAGCCGGTGGTAAAGACCGCTGACGAAGCCGAGGACATCTGCGTGCGCGCCTCCTCCGACAAGGAGTGCATAGGCGTTATCATGTGGATGCACACGTTCTCTCCCGCCAAGATGTGGATAAGAGCGCTGAAAGCCCTGAAAAAGCCAATGCTCCACCTGCACACGCAGTTCAACGAGAAGCTCCCCTACGACAGCATCGACATGGATTTCATGAACCTCAACCAGTCTGCGCACGGCGACCGCGAGTTCGGGTTCATCTGCACAAGGCTCGGAATCAGGCGCGAGGTCGTTGCAGGCTACTATCAGCACGAGGACGTTATAGAAAAAATCCGCAGATTTGCTCATGTGGCTTCCGCAGCATCTTTCAGCAGGACTTTAAGGGTAGCAATGCTCGGAAACAACATGCGTGATGTCGCAGTCACTGACGGCGACCGCGTTGAAAGCGAAATACGCTTCGGCTGGAACGTGAACTACTACGGTATCGGCGATGTAGTGGAGATCGCCGACAGCGTTACCGAATCCGAGATAGACGCAAAAATGGCTGAATACACCGAAAAGTACACGATGGCGACTGACAACATCGCCGCTGTCCGCGAGCAGGCCAAATATGAAGCGGCTCTCGACAAGTTCATCGCGCGGGAAAAGATAGGCGCGTTCACCGATACGTTCCAGGATCTCCACGGGCTGAACCAGCTCCCCGGAATCGCGGCGCAGAATCTCATGGCAAAGGGCGTGGGCTTCGGTCCGGAGGGCGACTACAAGACCGCGGCTCTCGGCGCGGTGCTGTTCAGGATGTCCGAGGGAAGAAAGGGTTCCACCGGATTCATGGAGGACTACACCTACGACCTCACTTCCGGCGAGGAGCTGGAGCTTGCGGCGCATATGCTGGAGGTATCCCCGGTGTTCGCGGCAAACAAGCCTGAAATTCAGGTGCACCCGCTTGGTATCGGCGGGAAATCCGATCCGGCGCGCCTTGTATTCGACGGCATTGACGGCGAGGGTATCGCGGTTTCCATGATAGACCTTGGTGACAGATTCCGCCTTGTATGCGCCGAGATCACGCTTGTTAGGCAGCCGGCTCCCATGCCGAAACTCCCTGTCGCAAGACTGATGTGGAAACTGAAGCCCGATTTTGCTACCGGCGCGGCTGCGTGGATATACGCTGGCGGCGCACACCATGCGGTGGTTTCCACGGCGCTCACTGTCGATGATATCCGTCTGTTTGCAAAGATGACGAATACGGAGCTTGTGGTCATCGACGACAAGACCGACATAAACAGCTTTGAGCAGCAGCTTGCATTACTTGACGCTGCCGCGGCTCTCAAGAGGTGATAGTATGACGATACAGGAAAAAATACAGAATAAGAAAACCTATCTTGGCATAGAATTCGGCTCCACCAGAATAAAGGCGGTGCTCATCGACGATACGTTCGCGCCCATCGCTTCCGGAAGCCACGACTGGCAGAACCGCTACGAAAACGGCGTGTGGACTTACTCCCTCGATGATATCACCACCGGATTACAGCACTGCTACGCCAGCCTTGTGGAGGACGTCAAGCAGAAGTACGGAGTGGTTCCAACGGGCTACGGCGCAATGGGGATATCCGGCATGATGCACGGCTACATGGCGTTCGACAAGGACGACAACCTGCTCGTTCCGTTCCGCACCTGGAGAAATACCATCACCGAGCAGGCTGCTTCCGAACTGTCGGAACTTCTCGGATTCAACATTCCCCAGCGCTGGAGCATCGCGCACCTCTATCAGGCGGTGCTGAACGGCGAGGAGCACGTCAAGGATATCGCGCACATCAACACGCTTGCGGGATATATTCACTATCAGCTGACCGGAAAGCGCCAGGTCGGCGTTGGCGAGGCCTCCGGAATTTTCCCGGTTGACGGTATCGGGTACAACGCGGAGTACATCGCGAAGGTAGATAAACTGCTTGCTGATAAAGGATTCTCCGGGAAGCTTGCGGAAGTCCTCCCCAGGGTGCTCAACGCAGGCGCAAGGGAAGCAGTCCTGACCGCTGAGGGCGCAAAGTTCCTCGACCCGAGCGGAAACCTCCAGCCGGGAGTTCCCGTCTGCCCGCCCGAGGGCGACGCAGGCACCGGAATGGCGGCGACGAACAGTGTGCTCCCGCGCACCGGCAACGTATCCGCAGGAACCTCTATTTTCGCAATGTTGGTGCTGGACAAGCCGATGAAGGGTTACTATCCGGAGATAGACGTAGTCACCACTCCGGACGGCGCTCCGGTTGCGATGGTTCACTGCAACAACTGCTCCTCCGAGCTGGACGCCTGGGTGAAGATATTCGGCGAATTCGCAGAACTGAGCGGACACCCGGTCGCAAAGCCTGCGCTTTATGACATGCTGTATTACCACGCACTGACCGGCGACCCTGACTGCGGCGATACCGTTGTGTACAACTTCCTTTCCGGCGAGCCTGTTGCGGGCGCTGAAAGTGGCAGACCTATGTATTTCCGCACGCCGGATGGGAAATTCAACCTCGCGAACCTGTTCCGTGCGGAAATTTACTCCACTATGGCGGCGCTGAAACTCGGCATGGATATTCTGTTCGACAAGGAGCAGGTTTCCGTTGACAAAATAACCGGACATGGCGGTCTGTTCAAGACCAGGGGAGTTGCTCAGCAGTTCCTTGCGGACGGTCTGGGCTGCGCGGTTTCCGTCATGAAGACCGCCGGAGAAGGCGGCGCCTGGGGAATGGCTCTGCTGGCGGCGTACTCCGTATGCGGCGGCGGAAAGTCCCTGCCGGAGTTCCTCGACAGCGAGGTATTCGGCGGCATGGAATCCACAACTTTACAGCCCAAGGAAAAGGGCGCGGAGGGATTCCGGAAATTCATGGAAAACTACAAGCGCGGACTTGCGGCGCAATACGCGGCGGCAAAGTAAGGAGAGGTACACAATATGTTAGAGAAATTAAAGCAGGAAGTGCTTGAAGCTAATCTTCTGCTTCCGAAATACAATCTTGTAACGTTCACATGGGGCAATGTTTCAGCAATCGACCGAGAGAGCGGAATGATAGTTATAAAACCCTCCGGCGTTCCCTACGAGGGAATGACCGCCGAGGACATGGTGGTAGTCGAGCTTGCGACCGGAAAGGTAGCCGAGGGCAAGTGGAAGCCCTCAAGCGACACGCCCACTCACCTGGAGCTGTACCGTGCGTTCCCGGCTATCGGAGGGGTCGTGCACACCCACAGCCGCTGGGCTACTTCGTTTGCGCAGGCAGGAGTTGGGATACAGCCGATGGGAACCACCCAGGGGGACTATTTCTACGGCGAGATCCCATGCACCCGTGCAATGACCCCGGAGGAGATTCGCGGCGAGTACGAAAAAGAAACCGGAAAAGTCATAATCGAGACCTTCAACGGAGTTGACCCGATGACTATTCCGGCGGTTCTCGTCAAGAGCCACGGTCCGTTCACCTGGGGAAAGGACGCGCACGAGGCAGTCCACAATTCCGTAGTCCTGGAGGAAGTCGCGTTCATGAACTACCATGCGCTGACCATCGCCCCCACAGCAGGCAGAATGCAGCAGGAGCTTCTCGACAAACACTACCTGCGCAAGCACGGCGCGAACGCTTACTACGGGCAGGGCTGAACTACTTATAAATAGAGATATCCACCGGGCGACCGGTGGATATTTTTAATGCAGTATTATCAGGGAACTTCTAAAAACTGGTTTGAAAAGTGAAAATGTGTATAGCACACCGACTGCTTCTTCAAACCTCCTCGTAAGGCTGACGCCTTGCTAGGGCGAATTGTGCAAGATGCAAGCAAGCGTGCGGCAAAAGCGATATCCGTTAATTGTGCGGTGTTGCCTTAGAATAATATCTGCATTTCTTCAGGATATAAACAGGCAGGCGCATTTTGCACCTGCTCGTTTGCAATTATCGTTTCAGATGTTTTACAATCTCATCTGCGATATCCGTGCGGCACTCGTCAATTATTCCGAAATCCTTTTCCTTGTAGTTCCACGCAGCACGGCCGAAACCAAATTTGTCGAATACGGCATGGATATCGTCATACCAGCGGAGCAAGTCAACGCCGCCCACCCTGTCGATAACACCATATTCTCCACAGTACACCGGGACGTTCATTTTCCTGCCGACATCAGCGGCGACCTGCATTTCCGCTTCCATGAAACGGCGGTCTACGATATCCACGGGGTAATTTTCGTAAGCCTGCGCGAGGTCGGGACCGATGAATTTGAGGGACTTTTCATAGTATTCCTTTGTTGGACCGGGGTAGCTTATCTCGCATTCGTCCGTCATTTTATCTATCCAGTACGCTTTCTGATGAGTGAACACCAGCGGATTGTAGTAGTGGAAGTTGAACACGATATGCTCGTCGCACGGCTTGTCAAGCAGCGTCAGACCGAAAATACCGTTCTGATAAATGCCGCCTATGAGCACGAAATTTTCCGGAGCGAACCTGCGTATCTCGGTTATCGTGCGCGCTGCGATGCGGTTCCATATCTCCGCAAAACGGCGCTCGGTTATCTCGTTGAGCAGCTCGAATGCAACGTCGTTACGATTGCCAAAGCACTTTGCAATGCGGCTCCAGAGGTTCACGAAAATATCCTGATAGCGCTGATTCTCAAAGAATCCGGATTCCTGTTCGCCCTTGTCGAATGAAAATCCCATAGTCTTGTGCAGGTCGAGAATTATATTAAGTCCGTGCGCCTTGCACCAGTCCGCACAGCGCTCCAGAAGCTTCAGTCCGCTTTCCAGAACGTCGCCGTTTTCGTCAAGAATTATGTTGTAGTCAAACGGCAGACGCACATGGTCGCAGCCCCACGAAGCTATTCTGGCGATATCCGCTTCGGTGATGAAGCTCTCTATATGCTCCTTTTCGTAGCCGCACTGGGAGAGCCAGCCGCCGAGGTCAACGCCGTTCCTGTATCCCTTGAATTCGTTCATTTTCAGCCCTCCTCTGCCGCAGTGAAATCAACGGACTTATATTCTGCGGTAAGCGGAACTGTGCCGTCAAACGCGTTCAGCCAGCCGTCAACGCCTGTTCCCGGCCATACGTTCATCATTATCTTTCCGGGAGTTGAGGGGATACTCTCGGTCGCCGTGTAGACCGCTTCACCGTCAACGTACCATGTGATACTGTCCGCCTGCCAGTCGAAACCGTAGGTGTGGAACTCCTCGGAAGCGTCAAAGCCGAGGTCGTACAGGAACTCGTGGTTTCCCTTGCTGTCGGTGAAGTAGTTGAACTGCACCTTTGTTGTGTCCTTGCCGAGGAACTCAATGTCTATCTCGTCCCACGGGTTGTTGTCGGAGGGTCCCGTATAGGTGAAGAACGAGCTTACTACGCCGTCGTTCTTTATAGGCTTCATAACGACTTCGTACATACCGTAGCCGTAAAAATCCCGGGAGCGGAACTCCGCGCCGGAATAGGGCGGTTTGTCCAGCAGGTCCTTATCAATTGTGAGCTTCATTGAGCCGTCGGAAATACTGCCGTTGCTCTTGCGCCATGTGCAGTTGAACATCGAGCCGTTCGACCAGCCGTCCGAAAATTCGAACTTCTCGCTTACATCATCGTAGGTCCCGGTGAGGTCCGCGAGAACGCTGCTTTCAGCCGTGGATTCAGTTGTTTCTGCCACGGAAGCTGTCACCTCCGAAGTCTGCGATGCTTTCTCTGCGGAGGAAGCGCCGTTATCTGCGGAACAGCCGCAGAGTGCGACAGTTCCTGCGATGAGCATAATGCTGATAATGTGTTTTTTCATAATATATCACGTTCCTTTCTGGGGTCTGGGAGTTCTGCCTTGTATCATGATTTTAGCATAAAATCCCGCGCGATTATATTACGATACGCATAAAAATATCACGTTTTTAGTTTTATTTTATTTCCACGCCGGCCTTCATTCCGGAGGACGAATGGTAGTACTTTTCGCGGTACTGTTTCGGGGTAAGTCCGGTCTCCTCGCGGAATTTCTGGATAAAATGGCTGTGGGAGCTGAACGCCAGGAAATTCCCGACGTCCACAGCTTCATACCGGGAATATTTCAGCATCTGGCAGGCGGCGTCTATCTTTTTCTTCAAAATGTACCGATTGAGCGTAAGCCCGGTTTCCGTGCGGAACAGCTTCGAAAGGTACTGCACCGAAAGCCCGAGTTCCTCCGCGATATCGCTCACCATCAGCTTTTCGTGCAGGTGGTCGTAAACGTACTCCATGCATTTCGTGACCTGATAGCAGTAGCTGCTGCCGTTTTTCAGCTTCGCCATTCGCTCTGTGAAATCCGTGATAAGTTCGGAGTGTATCGCGTTTATCTCCTCTGCGGAAGCCGCAAGGTCCGCTTTCCTTATGTAGAGGTCGCTGAGGTTGTAGGCGGTCTCGCGCTCCATTCCGCCCTCAACGCAGAAACGCGTGATGAACGACACCGTTATCACAAGGTGGTATTTCAGATTACGCAGGCGGTCGGTGGAAAGCACGCCGGAACCCTCCCCTCCAAGCGGCGTGGAAAGCGTTCTTGCGGCGTCCATATCGCCGCGCTTGACAGCCTCGTAGAAACGCATTTCGTTCTCTACCGGGGTGTGGGTCATGGAGTTTTCACGCATTTCAAACTCTATGCGCGACAGTTCTTTGTGTAGTTCGCTCATTGCATTTTCTCCTTTTTTTTATAAGGAAGTATCATTGAATATATTATACAAAAAAATCTCACGTCCGTCAAGCATTTCGGATAAACTGACGATACAAATGTTAAATATCTGATATAACGCAAGTTAAGTAAATGCTATAATATAGACAACAAAGGGACAGACAGCCGATAACATCACGACAGTCTGCACAACAAAAACGCAATCTGAAAGGAAGAATCACCATGAAAAAGTTTATCTCCGTTATTACCGCTGCTGCCGCAGTCGCAGCAATCTCCGCTACCGCAGGCGCTTACTCCATCAATAAGGATCTCGGCTTCGGCTGGAGCACCAGCGCGACAATTGGCGCCGAGGAGTTTGCAGACGTTACTCCCGACACCACAGTCACCATCACCTATAACGTAAACGAGAGCCTCGCCGACATGGACGGTCAGAATTACTGGTGCATCAAGCCCATGGTGAACGATGCCGGCTGGCCTTTCATCAGCACGCTGAACGGCGCAGTTCTTTCCGAGGGCGGCGACAGCTACACGCTCGAGATGGACAGTGATTCAATGAGCTTCACTATCCCGGCTGACCAGCTCGAGCTTCTCCAGAATGCGGGCATGGCGATTATGGGTCACGGCATAGAACTGCTTGAAATGACATTTTCTGACGAGCCTGCCGCTGCTCCGGCAGAGAGTGCTGAAACTCCTGTCGAGGACGAAACTCCCGCCGAGGATTCCGCAGCTGCTGAAACTCCCGCAGAAACCACCGCTCCCGCAGAAACCACCGCTCCCGCAGAAACCACCGCTCCCGCAAAGGGCAATCCTGACACCGGAGTTTCCGGAATTGCAGCAGTAGCAGGCGCAGCAGTTATTGCAGCCGGCATACTTTTCGCGACCAGAAGAAAGTAATTCCGTTTACGAAAGGAATGAGCAGAATGAAAAACATCACAAGAATCACAGCGGCGGCGCTTGCTATATGCTCTGTGCTTGCAGTTACGGGCTGCGACGAGCAGCAGGAGATAAGCAGCGCTCCGGCTTCCTCCAACACTCCGGCGCAGGCGACTACTGCGGCTACCACGGCAACCATGAACAAGGAGGACGCGGACAAAATCGCGGAAATCGACATCGGCGCTGAAAAGCTGGAAAACGGCGTTGTAAAGTTCCTGTCCTCATGGGATTTAAATCCCGCAGAGGGACAGCCGGTGGCTCCGGCGCTGGAGATGTTCCAGAGCCAGTTCGGTGGCAGGATAGAGTACGTCAACACTCCCTGGGACAGCCGCTACGACAAGCTCGCGGTGCTGGTGCAGGCGGATGATTCCCCGGATATGTTCAGTGCAGGCGACATGGACGTATTTCCCAAGGGCGCGATCAGTGGAATGTTCGACCCGCTTGATGATTATGTTGATTTCAGCAGCGAACTGTGGGCTCCCATGAGCGCGGTAAACGAGCAGTTTGCATTCAACGGTAGCCACTATGTAGGCGCTATTGACGTAGAGGGCGACTGCGTGATGTTCTACAACAAGAACACTATCCGCGACAATTCCCTTGACGACCCGGCGGAGCTTCTCGCAGAGGGCAAGTGGACATGGGACGCGTTATGGGAAATGATGACGAAATTCTGCGATGTTGACGCTGAAAAATACGCTACCGACGGCTGGTGGTTCGAGAGCGGATTTTCACAGACGACAGGCGTTCCTTATGTCGGCATGAGCGACGGAAAAATCGTGCAGAATCTCGACAACGCACTGATTGAAAAGGCGCAGACATTCATGCTGAACATGAACACGAACAATCTCCAGTTCCCTAAGGCGCAGTACAACTGGCAGGTTCAGCCGAAGCGCGTTGCAGACGGAAAGACCCTGTTCTATCCGGTAGGTCTGTACGCGATGTACCCCTATAATAACTATATTCAGGATTTCGCCGACAATCAGGCGGACGTAATGTTCGTCCCCATGCCGAAATGCACCGAAGCCGATGAGTATTACCTCCCCGCAAGAGTTTCCGGATTCTCCCTTGTAAAGGGTGCAAAGAACCCCGAGGGCGTAGCCGCTTATCTTAACTGCGCAATGGCTACCCGCGACAGCGAAGCGGCTGTCGAAATCGGAAAGCGACAGGCATTCGAGGAGTACAACTGGACGCAGGAGCAGTGGGATATGTACCGCCTTGTAAACCAGATGACCGCTGAGCACCCGGTAATCGAGATGTACAACGCCGTTACCTCCAACGTAGCCGACCTCGTCAACAACCCGATGAAGGAAGCCTACAACAGCGGCGCAAGCTGGACGCAGACCCGCGAAACTATCCGCGCGGCAGTCCAGGCGGAGCTTGATTCAGCTAACGAAAAGCTCGCTGAAAAGAGCTGATGATCCAGCCATAACAAAATAGGTTCAGAATGAGTCCGGTTAAATGCCGGGCTCATTCGCATCCTTATGGGAACCGCAGCGTTTTCAGCCGCAGGCGGATAATGCGATTACTTGATGTATTTCAAGGTTTGACAACAAAGCAGATAATATGGTATACGCTGAATAAAGCGAAGCGTAACAAAATCAGACGCATGAGTCCCCATGTTTGAACTGGTCCGATTTTGTTTTATTCAGCGTTTCCCTTTGGCATAGAAATCTGCCGTGAATGAGTTTTTTAGAGGTTACCTGTTGCCATTTTATTCCATCAGCTTTTTCAGATACATCAATATCGCTTTTTCTCCGACTGTCTTTTCGACCGAAAAGCGCGTTTCAGATATATCGAACAGAAGGCAGCCGCAGTGTCCCTTAAAGGTCGGGAAACATACTATATGCAGATACTTGTCTATTTCCGGGCTGTAATCGACTATTTCCAGAGTCTCGCCATACAGCACGGAATGTTCGTAGCTGCGCAGCCATTTTGAATCCATGTTGGAGAAAATGCTTCCGAATGATTTCCCGATAAGCGCGTCCAGCGGGAATCCCTCCAGCCTGGCAAACGCCTCGTTTCCATAACGGAATATCCAATCAACTGCCTGACTTTCCTTGTTGAATATCATCTCAATGTCGGTGAACGCAATGGGAATATTGTCAAAGCATTTGTAGTGCTGATGGTATTCCTCTTTATCAGTGGGGTTATCGTTGTCAGCAAGCGAATCTATGATAAAATGCTGCTTCATATGGAATTTCTCCATTATCTCCCTGCGGTGCTGCGTGGCATATTCCAGGGATTCGCCATTTGACAGAACAATGAGCTTGCCCACGCTGTGAATAGCCATCGCAGAAACAAGACAGCCCCGGTTTATTCTTATAAAATCTGCGCTGAGCGTATCCTTGAGCTCGGCAAATGTCATACGCGTCTTGAGTACGCTTCCGTCAGAAATGTGGATAAATGCGTCCTGCTTCTTCATAGAAACATACAATATACTGCTTTCGGGTATGTCGTAATGCTTTCGGTCGGATATGAACGAGATGTTTTTTTCAGTGTTCATTCGCTGGCTCCTTTATTGTGTGATATTAACGATATGTCGATAGGCGCAAAGCCCTCATCACGAGCAATATATGTGAGGGAACTTCTGATGTATATTAAACGCCACGAGTTTATTATACCATTAATTCAGAAATATTGCAAACAAAAAACAGCCGGAACATATCATAAAATACATTCCGGCTGCTGAATATCCATCAGGATCTTATGATCCACTTGAGAATATCTGATGCGTCAATAGCATTTACAGCACCATCCATGTTGAAGTCGCCCATAAGAGGATTTGCCCCCTGGGATATTCCAACGACGCATTTCAGCACAGCCGACGCGTCAAGGGCGTTCAGCACGCCGTCGTTATTGATATCGCCGGGCATATCGCTGAATTCGCACACCATGACAACATACTCGCCTGCAGAATCAACACCCGGAATAGTCGCAGTGCCGTCTGCGCCGAGCTTTGCGCAGCCATGGAATACCAGCTTTCCGTTCGCCAGCTTGTATACGTTCGCAAACTGACCCGCGAACTCCTTACGGAAGCTGAGCTTCAGGTCTGCCGGGATTTTTGTGCCTGATACCTTGAGGTCAGCGCCAGATACGCCGCGCAGGGCACTTCTGTCGGTGCCGCCCGGGATGGTCGAAAGATCTGCCGCAGTAACTGCGCTTATCTTAGCGCCGTCTGTCAGCCAGCTCTTTAAGCTGTCCGCAACGAACTCTATATGGAGTTTCTTTCCTGCGATAACTCTGATGACGTCAGACGGAACTTCATATGCGCCGTTGAGCATGATTTTTACCGTACTGCCGTCCTGGCGCTTACCAAGTTCGACAGATATTTCCGCCCAGCTCATCGATTTACCATCGATAGAAAGTCGGGGTTCTGTATCTCTGTATCCGGCCTTGTCGGTCTGTAAGAGCCGCCTGAGCCTCCTGAGCCGCCTGAACCGCCGGACTGAGTCTTACGCGTAAATGTCGCCGTTGTAACGGAGCTTCTGGCTTCGCCGAAAAAGGCGATCGCCTTTATCGTTGTTGTCGTTGTTATCGTGAACTTGCCGCTGTATTCTGCGGAGGAAGCGGTGGGTTCCGTGCCGTCGGTGGTGTAATGTATCTCTGCGCCATCGGTGGGGCAGGTGATCGTGACAGTCTGCGAACCGGTAAAGCTTCCGCCGTCCGGTGTAATGACCGGAGCCTCAACCGCCTTGAGCGCAGGAGTTATCACATAACCGCATACCGTGCATTTCTCTGCCGTTGTTTCGGTAGCTGCGCCTCCTGAAACGTGTGCAGACTTTTCGCCTGCAATGCCGCAGTCCGTGCATTCACGCCAGTGTCCGTCCTTGTCTGATTTCCATTCCCTTGACCATTTGTGGGCGGATACTAGGACCTCGGTGGAACCATTGCCTGCCTTGTAAAACTCGTTTTCCTCCGTCTTTGCGGTAACGTTGATAACAGTTCCCTCTTCCAGACCATCCGGGATAACGAAGCTGCCGCCGGTAATGGCGGTTTTGGTGCCGCCCACCGTGTAGAACAGTTCCGCAGTGGGAACATCGCTGAACTTTGCATTGTTGGGGTTAACCGCTGAAACGCTTACGGTTATCTTTGTGCCCGGTACTGCGGAGAACGGATCAGTAGTGACTGTCACAACGGGAACTGCCTTTTTGAACGATACCTCTACTTCCCGTGTGAGTATATTACCATTTAGCCCTTTTATGCCCGAAAGGTCGTAGTTTTCATCATCAACGGTCATGACCGCCTTGAACTTTCTGTTTTTAGAATTGGGGACAGCACTGCTGTCCGTCCATTCCCATCCCTCGGTCAGTTCTGCGTCCTTAAGCGCCTTTCCGTACTCAACGGAAGCCTCTGGATCTGTGATAACCGCCTTTGAGATAGTAAAAGCGCATTCTGCCGACTTTCCGGCGAGGTAGTCAAAACCGCTTCCGACGTACTTGACGGATATGATATGCTTCCCTGCATTCAGAGGATGAGTTATCTCTATCCTGACCTTTAACGTCCTATCCATATAGAGTACGCCGATGTCTTCGCCGTCCAGCATGAGTTTGAGCCTGTTTCCGACGACCGGTGCAGCGTCGATCTCAAGCTTTACTCCGTCAAGGCTCAGTTCAAAGTCCTGCTGCCTTACGTCGTTGTATGCGAGGTTTGCGACTATGCTGTTCCATTTCTTGCTGTTTTCCGGAGCAGACTGAACATCGAACACGAAGTGCAGCGTATCCTTATAAGCCGGTGCCTTGTCGGTGTTTTCAAGCGTCAGCCGGTAATTTACCCTGACACTGTATTTGTCCGTTTTGAAGACGGTAAGCTTCGGATAGAAAAGAACGGTCGCAGTGTTAGCCGCCTTGCTCCAGCTGTTTCCGAGCTTTTTTAAAATGCTCGGATCGGTCAGGTCTGTGGTTTCAAGACCGCTGCCGAATTTCTGTTTTCCGGCAATGTCGATGTTATATAAGCAATTTGTGATACTGCCGTTTGTGTTTTCACCGACGGCGGCGCCGGCGTACAGGGAAACGGTGCTCTCTATCGTGCCGCTGTTGGAGCCGCAGATACCGCCGGATTTTCCGTCAGAAGACACATTGCCGGAAAAGAAGCAGTCCGTGATCGTTCCGGAGTTTTTGCCGCAGATACCGCCTGCGGTTCCGCCGCTTACAGCGACGTTATCCACAGCGCAGTTTTCGATCGTTCCGCCATCGTTGACTGCACAGATGCCTCCGCTTACAGATTCGTTTTCGAAGGACGAATCGCCTTTAATGGTTGCTAAGTCAGCCGCTGTGATAGTGCTGCGCCATGTTTCGTTCTCTGCATATGCAGTCACTCCGCGCGCGATCCCCGGAAAAGTATCCGCCGGGAAGTACGACATAGCGCCTGCCGCAACAACGAACGCCGTTATTCCGCACAGCGCACGTTTAAGTACTGTTTTCAAATCATTACCTCCATATCTGCGCCTGCCATTTTCAGACAGGCTGCCGTCCAAATTGCTCTTTTTCTGCCTTGTCATAAAACGCAGCAGGAATATTATAAGTGAATTATACACCAAATTGCAGGCTTTGTTAATAGTTTTCTTCCAACATGGAACAAAAGCGTTATAAATTTTGATATTGGACAATTAAACTTAACGCTTCGTTTTAACAAGGACTTAGTCACCTCTAAAAGCCTCCTTCACGGCAGATTTCTATGACTTACCAGGAAACGTCGCTTCGCTACCTATTCATCATCTGCGTCGTTGCCATACCTTGAAATACAGCAAGTAAACGCATTATCCACCTGCGGCGGAAAACACTGCGGATAAGCGAAAGCGCAGTCTGCGAAAGGCGCTTATTGATGACGAGCGTGTTCACTATCATCGGAGTTCGGGAGAAAGCCCGTATTTATTCGTGTTAATGCAGACAAAGCCTGTCTTGCTGACTCTGAGCGATTTTCAGCTGAATACGTTGTAGGGTACTTCGGGGAGCATTAACAGCTTCGGCTTTTCATCTTACTGAATCAACAGTCCTGAAATAAGTAAATCCCTCAAGCACGCAGCGCAGCATAGTTTCATTGCTGTCAGGCTTTTTTAGTTCAAGAATACTGAGAACGGAAAGCTAAGGCAACACCGCACAAATCCCACGAATTAGGAACTAAGCACGATTAGTAAACAAACCGGTTGCATAGTAAAATAAAAAATGGTATAATAAAAGCATGAATAAGCAGATAAGTTTATCGAACCTGGAGGACGAACTGTCACAGGTACGAACAAAGAAAAAAGAATTTCTGGAGCAGATAGAGCGAATAGTTCCGTGGAACAAATGGACATCAATTATAAAGCCGTGCTATTATAAAGGAGAGCGCGGGAACAAACCATACGACCTGGAATTAATGCTGAGACTCTACCTGATACAGAATCTGTATAATTTAGCTGACGAAGCAACAGTTGCGGAAGTAACGGACAGCAGAGCGTTTTCTGATTTCTGCGGCGTGGAATCAAGCAATCAGATACCGGACGGAGATACGCTGGGAAGATTCAGAAATCTGTTGGTAAAAAACGAGCTGCAGGAAAAACTCTTTGCACAGGTAGTCGAACAGCTTACAGCAAGAGGGCTGATCCTGAAAAAGGGAACGATAGTAGATTCAACGATAATAGCAGCGCCGACCTCCACGAAAAACAAGGAACGCAAACGTGACTCTGACGCACATCAGACGCGCAAGGGGAACATGTGGTATTTTGGCTATAAAGCGCATATCGGAGTTGATAAGGACAGCGGGCTTACGCATACTGTTAAAGCCACTCCGGCGAATGTTCACGATGTAACGATGATGTCTGAACTCCTTACCGGAGAGGAAGAAATCGTTTATGGCGACAGCGGTTATCTTGGCGCAGAAAAGCGTGAGGAAGCGATTGTAAAGAATCATTCCGGAAAAATGATAAAGTATAAATTGAACCGCCGTCCATCGCAGAGCAAGGACAATTCCGTCAGATCAAAGGCACAAATCAAACGCCGGGAAAGGGAGAAATCATCAGTCAGGTCAAAGGTTGAACACGTTTTGGGGGTAGTCAAAGGACTGCTCAGGTACCGAAAAACCCGGTATAAGGGTCTGCGAAAACAGACCGCTAAATTGAATATCATGTTCGCCCTGGCTGAATACCGAACCGTGTAAATGCCAATAATACCCACATAAAGTGAGGTATAAGGACATGAAAAGAACACACGGATTAGACGAGTGAGAGCTTGAACTGGTGAAGCTGCTGATGACAGACTGCCAGACCAACTTGTTGGTCTGAGCCATAGGCGACATTCAGGCAAAGCTGAAAAAGCTGTTTGCCGGGACGATAGAGCAGATGCTCGAGGCAGAAATGGACAAACCTCTCGGCTACGAGAAGAACTCCGTAGCCGGGAATAACTCCAGAAACATTCGCAAACAGGATGTTTGCGCAGCTGCCCCCAAAGTGCGGCATGGATGCCGCACAACATAGGGCAGCAGGCGGAATTGGTTACGGGAAAAAGACGATAATCAGCGACTATGGCGAGTGCGAAATCGCTGTCCCACGCGACAGAAACGGCGATTTTGAGCCTAAAGTCATTGAAAAGCGACAGACAAGAACCGACGAGATCGAACAGAAAATCATGCAGATACGTACGCCGGCTGAACAAAGTTCAGCTAGGTATGTCTCAGCGTGACATCGAAGATACGTTAAAGCAGATCTACGGAACCGAAATTTCACAAGGCTTGGTTTCGCGTATAACCGA
>CAKSEO010000046.1 GCA_934446565.1 uncultured Oscillospiraceae bacterium
AACGTCAGGAATTTGATAAAGACTGTGGGGGAAAACTCTTGTTTTCCCCCACACCCCTTTAGCGCTTTTGAATCGTTAAGCCGTGCTACGCACGGAGTAACCGCACTTCGTGCGGAGTTTTTCGCCTACGGCGACGAGGGCTCTGCCCTCGACTCGCAAGGGGGGCGCGCCCCCCTTGACTCCCAATTGGGGGTTGCAGTAAATTATACAGTTCCTGCAACGTTAAATTATAGTTTCCCCAACATTCCGATCAACTGCCAGCCCGTATCACCGCGACCGAAATATCATCGCGGCTACCTGCGACCGAACGCTCCCGCAGGTGCTCCGAAAGAGCCGGGATATCCTGCTGCGAAAGTCTGGAGGTTCTCCCTGCAAATCTCAACAGGTCATCCCTGCTGAGAAATGAATTAATAAGCCCGTCGCTTGACAACGTGACGCTGCATATCCCGACCTCCCGCCAGAAGCTGCGGAAACTGTTTATCGCATCGCCATCGCACAGCGAGGTCGTGAGATTGCCGACAAGCCTGTCGTCCTCCGGCATTGGGAATTCCATGCCGAGTTCGGTTTCCAGCGTGAATGTCCCGTCGCCTATCTGTAGTCCGAAAACCCCGTCCCGGTCAACCGCGGCAAGTATCAGGGTCGCTCCGTACATCACTTCCGGCTGTAAACCGCCGTATCTTTCACTTATCTCAAGCTCCTGCGAAGTAAGCGGTGAAAATCTTAGATGTGCGGCTATCTCATCGTTCCAGCCGCAGATAATGTTGCCTGCAATACGCCGTGCAGCCTCCCTGGGGTCGTTAGAAAACACCGCGCCAAGGCTGCCGTTGCGCTCGCAGAAATCCGTCAGAGAACGCAAAGCCACCCTGGCCGCCATCTCGCTGCCGGACGCGCTGCGGAAATGTTTCTCACTGCCGTGCCCATCGGACACTGCGGCGACCGCGAGCGTATCTGTTATAAGCACTCTGGCACTGTCCTGGCATGGAGTCCCCGAATCCTCGTGAGAAGCTCCCCTGACCGATACAGCAAAGCCGCTGAACTGCATTACCAGCCAGCCTCGATATCGGCGCTTATCTCGTCGCTGTCAGCGAACTCGCGTATCTGCTCTGCTGCGGCCTGCTGCTTTGTCCGCATATCATCTTCAGATTCGGCAAGGCGAACGCTGCGGCTGCCTATCTGCGATGATGTGACTGCAACGAACTTTATCAGCTTCGCGAGGGCTTCGCCGTTGTGAGCTGTGACAACACTGTCCGGGTCACCGGTGAACCGTGCAAGGATATCGTGGTCGGCGTCCTCGCCGATAGCCACTGCCGCCTTTATGCCGTTGGAATACCAGCGATTCTTCGACAGAATATCCAGTCCCTTTTCGTAGTTGTCCGTGGGATATCCGTCCGACATCAGGATCATTACCGGAGCGAACGAAAGGCTCGGCGACTTCATGAACTCGTTCCTCGAGAGCTTGGCTGCAAGCTCTGTCAGTGCGCTGCCGAGGTCGGTGACGTTCTCTGCGTCAAGCGGTTTCCACTCGAATTCATCTATGGATACCGGCTCGTCGTACATCCACTCGCAGCCGCCGGAAAACTTCAGCACGGCGAGCTTTATATCGGCGTCCGCGCCGCCTATGCCCTTTATCTCTGGGATAAGCTCCTCCATAACAGAATTCACAGTGCCTATCTTGCTGCCGCCCATACTGCCGGAGCAGTCGATGAGGAAAAACAGCACCATAGACTTCTTGGCGATCTCTTCCGCGTCGTCAAAAGGATTAACGGGTGTATCTGACATAATGTTCCCCTCCTGATAAATATAACTATCCTGTATTCATTATATCATCACGCAGGGGAATTGTCAATCATCTTGACATAATCATTCCGCCGTGATATTATTATATTCAGTAATGAGCGCGGCTTCCTCGTCAGACCAGGCGTTTTCCGGCTGCTCAGATACCGCGTCCACATACTCCAGTATGCCGCTGTAGATGGTGAATGCAAGCTGCTGCTGATATTCTTCAGTGGCGAGCTTCGCTTCCTCCTCCGGATTGGAGAGAAATCCGCACTCTATCATCAGCGACGGATTCTTGTTGGATTTCAGCAGGAACAGTTCGTCGCCGGAAAGCTTTATCTCACGGTCGTTGCCCGGCTGGAGCTGCGCGAAACGCGCCTGCATTATCTGCGCCAGCGTTCGGTTGTCGGGATTGTTGTTATTATAGAACATCTGCCCTCCGAAGTACTGAGGGTCGGTGTAGTTGTTCTGATGAATGCAAAGGAATATGCTGTCGGGATAGCTCTGTATTATCTCTAGCCGGTTATCCATGTCGGACAGCTTCTGGTTTCGTATCCCCTCAACGCCGGGATCGTATATCGATATATCCTCGTCCCGGGTCAGCACCGTGCGGAATCCGGAAAGCTCCAACAGCTGCCGGAGATGCTTCACGACTGAAAGGTTGACGTCCTTTTCGAGCACTCCGCTCTTGCCGACAGCGCCGCTGTCAAGGCCTCCGTGACCGGCGTCCAAAACGATGATCGGGCGCTCCTCAACGTCCGCGGAGGTGGGTATGGCGCTGTCAGTCACCCTCGCGCACACTGCTAGAAAAGCAAAGATACCCAACATACATGCGGAAAATCTGAAAGTTTTTTTGTTGAATTTCATTTCGAATACCCCCGGACAAATTCTCTATTTGTCCATAAGATATGAGCAAGTCCCGGTAAATATGACTAGGGATATTCCGAAAAACGCAAAGCGCAACAGAAATAGTCGTATAATTATGCTCATCTGAACATCCACAGAAAAGGAGAAAATATGGCAAAACCAAAAACCGTATTCGTTTGCAGCGAATGCGGACAGGAATACTCAAAATGGAACGGCATGTGCACCGCCTGCGGCAGCTGGAACACCATCGAAGAAGCAGAGCCTGCCCCGGTCATCGGCGGAAAGTACTCCGCGCCGATAGGCGAGCTGAAATTCAGCCCTATCGGCGATGTAGACTGCGACGATGAGATACGCTACGGCACGGGGAGCTCCGAGCTTGACAGGGTGCTTGGCGGCGGTCTGGTGAAAGGCTCGCTGGTGCTAATCGGCGGCGACCCGGGTATCGGTAAATCCACGCTGCTGCTGCAGATCTGCGGTTTCATGGGAGCAGAGCACACGATACTCTATGTTTCCGGCGAGGAATCCGAGCGGCAGATAAAGCTCCGCGCCGACCGCCTGGGAGTATCTAACAGCGGACTCATGCTGGCGTCCGGCAACAACTGCGAGAGCATAATCCAGGCAGTAAAGAAAAACAAGCCGGACATTGTAATAATCGACTCGATACAGACCATCACCTCAAGCGGGATAACCTCCTCCGCAGGAAGCGTCGTGCAGGTAAGGGAATGCACCAACGCTTTCATGCACCTCGCGAAATCCGAGGAGATACCGATATTCATAGTCAGCCACGTCAACAAGGACGGCGGAATTGCCGGACCGAAAATAATGGAGCACATCGTTGACACGGTGCTGTACTTCGAGGGAGAAAAGCAGCTCTCCTACCGCATACTGCGTGCAATAAAGAACCGTTTCGGCTCCACCAACGAAATAGGCGTATTCAACATGGACGACGACGGTCTGCACGAAGTCACAAACCCATCGGAGATGATGCTTTCCGGGCGTATCACTACAGTTTCGGGAAGCACGGTGGTCTGCACCATCGAGGGCACTCGCCCGATACTTGCGGAGGTACAGGCGCTGGTGACGAAATCCTCGCTTTCTGCACCGCGCCGCGTCGCAACTGGTTTCGACTACAACCGGCTGTACATGATACTGGCGGTGCTGGAAAAGCGCACCGGGTTCTTCTTCGGCGGAGTGGACGTTTACATCAACATCGTCGGCGGGCTTCGCCTGGACGAGCCTGCGGCTGACCTCGCGGTAGCGATGTCGCTGTACTCCGGGCTGTGCGACAAGGTGATACCGGAAAAGCTGATGGTATTCGGCGAGGTGGGGCTCGGTGGCGAAGTCCGGGCGGCTTCACATGTCAGGGAGCGCGTAAAGGAGGGCGCGCGGCTTGGCTTTGAGCGGTGCATTATACCGAAGCAGAGCTTCTCATCGCTAAGCAAAAGTGAAAACTACGGAATACAGATAATCGGCGTCCGGACGCTCGAACAGGCGTTCCGCGCGATAAATGCGGATAAGGAGAATAAGCAATGACCAACTGCGATGACTGCGTGAATTACGTTTACGATGAGGAATGCGACTGCTGGACCTGCCTCGTGAATCTCGACGAGGACGAGATGTACCGCTTTATGTGCGGCACTAACTACAACTGTCCGTATTACTCATCGGACGATGAGTACTCGATCGCACGCAAACAGTAATTTATATCACAAGCTAGCAAAACCGCCTGGACTAGGTCCGGGCGGTTGAGACCGTCGAAAAAGTCACTAAAGTGACTTTTCCGCCGAACATCCGCCCTGCGCGCACGGTTTGTCGGCGTTGCCGACAAACCGCACACTTGTGCGGATAGAAGTGTTTTTTGCCCCGGGAAACCCGGAGCAAAAAACGGATTTCAAAAGCCCGCTTCGCGGGCAAATTCGATTTTTTCGACAAGCTGAACCGCCCGGACTAGGTCCGGGCGGTTTTCATTTATTCTCTGTCAACTATTGCAGTTACGCCATTTGCAGGGTTCCTTACTGCATCGAAAAGATTTTTCGGATATACCGGAATATCCGGCTCCTTGTCCGTATCCAGCCATACAAACCTTATATCCGGGCTGTCGCAGCGGATAGCGCCGTAGTCTATCTTCGAAACGTCAAACTGCTTTATCAGGTACAGAAATTCCAGCTCGTGATAGTACACTCCGTCAACCGTGAAAAACTTCTCAGCGATGGAGTACAGCCGGTCTACCTCGGCTGCAACGCCAAGCTCCTCTCTTACCTCGCGCAGGACTGCCTCCTCGGTGGATTCGCCAAGTTTCACCCTGCCGCCAACCACCCAGTAAAACTCATGGCTGCCGTCTTTTGAAACCAGCACGCGCTTTCCGTCCGTTATCACAGCACCTACCCGCAGGTTGAACTTTCCCTGCGGCGTTTTAAATGTGCAGTCCATAAGCCCTCCTCATCTGTACTCGGCGAGGATGATACCACGCGGTGCCACACTCACAGCGCCGTCCGCGATGAACAGCGGACGCGCCCCGGCGGTGATATGGTCGGCGTACACCATCATACGCCTGCCGTTTTCGTACCTCAGCGGGTGATCGCAGGGGTTCACTATCAGCAGCAAGCCGCCAAAGTCCGCAGCGACTGCGCCGCCCTCCAGCGTTTCGAAGCGTATTTTGCGGATACTCTCCGCGTCCCTCATGCGAAGCTGCGGGAAGTGCTTCCGCGCCGCGATAATCCCGCGGTAATACTCCATCACACCACGGCGCAGAGTTACGTCGTTCCACTTTATGGAGTTCACGCTATCCGGCGAATTGTAGCTGTCGTGGACAACGCTGCCGTCTGCGGCGGTCTTGCTGCGCAGCAGCTCCTGACCCGCCTGAATGAATGGCACTCCCTGAGACAGGAACACCAGCGCCGCCGCAAGCTTATCCGCCGCGATGATATCCGCCGCAGGAACTCCCGGCATGGAACTTCTAAGCTTATCGTAAAGCGTAAGGTTGTCGTGTGCCTCGACGTAATTCACCGACTGCTGCGGCTTATCCGTCCAGCATTCAGCGGGCGCCCTGCCGATGTCCTCACGCCAGATGCCGCCGGACATCACTGATTTTATCAGCTCCGCGCGTTCCGCAGCCCTGCCGTTTACATACCCGCAGTCCGCGTCCCAGAATACCGAGCCCTTTACGCCGTCGCGCAGGTCGTCGGAGAACATCGCAAACTCCGGAAGCTCCCGGGCGTTCATCTTCATCGCGCGCTGTTCCTCCGGGAACGGGCAGGAGCCGCCTGTCCAGCCCTCGCCGTAGAGTATCACGGAGGGATTCTCCCTGCGCAGCTCAGCGGCGGCGCGATTCAGCGTTTCAATATCCAGCAGCCCCATCAGGTCGAACCGGAATCCGTCGATATGGTATTCCCGCGCCCAGTAAAGCAGGCTGTCTGCAATGAAACGGCTAGCCATCGCACGTTCGCTCGCGAACTCATTTCCGCATGCCGAACCGTTGGAAAGCGTGCCGTCCTCATTGTGGCGGTAATAGTACCCCGGGACAGTTCTGTTGAACGGGGAATCCTCCGTAGCATAGGTGTGGTTGTACACCACGTCCATTATAATGCCGATACCGCGCTCGTGAGCCGCCTGTACCAACTGCTTGAACTCCCTCACGCGCACCTCGCCACGGTGCGCGTCGGTGGAATAGCTGCCCTCTGGAATGTTGTAGTTGAGCGGGTCGTAACCCCAGTTGAATCCTGCGTCAGGGTCGGTTTCATCCACCGACTGGTAATCGAATACCGGCAGCAGATGGATATGCGTTATCCCGATCTTCTTTATGTAGTCAAGCCCGATAACATCGCCAAAGCTGTTGACCGCCTTTTCGCAGAACGCGCCGAACTTCCCGCGCAGCGTGAATTTGCCGCTCTCGTCGGAGGAAAAATCCCTCACATGCAGTTCGTAAATAACCGCATCCGTGTAGTCGCGGAGCGTTACTTTCCGGTCCTGCTCCCAGCCCTCCGGGTCGGTGGAACGGAGGTCCAGCACCATTCCGCGCTTTCCGTTAGCGCCGGCGCTCCGGGCGTAGATATCTATAGTTTCGTAGACGTTGCCGCCCCGGGTAAACGCGTAGGTGTAATACACGCCGTTCAGGTCGCCGGGGATATCGGCTTTCCACACGCCGTTTTCGCAGCGCATTTTCTCGGTGCGGAACGGCTGCGGCTCAGAATCGTCGTGATAGAGCCGCAGCTCCGCTCCCTCCGAATCCGGCGACCAGACCGCAAATCTGGTCGTTTCCGGCGACCAGACCGCGCCTAATTCCCCGCTGTATGCGCATTCCCTGTCGAGGTTCTCAAAATCGTTCATATCATCAATACTCCAAATCATTTCAACAATACGATACTGTGCGCCGGAACTGCAAGCGTCCCGGAAAGCTGCGGCTCATCTTCCACCGTGATCGCCAGATACCCGCGGATACCCCGTCTGTCAAGCTCCAGAGTATCGTCAGCAAGCTCAGCCGGCTCGTCCGTGAGGTTATAAACTATAATTATGCTGCTGTCGTTCCATGTACGCTTCACCGCTGCGATGTCCCCGCCGGAGATTTCGGAAAGCTTCAGCTGCTCGGTAGTCCCCCTCGCTATTTCGGGATTCTCATTGCGGATACGCAGAGCGCGTCTGTAGTAATTCAGTATCGAATCCGGGTCGGACAACTGCTTTTCAGCGCTCTCGAAACGGTTCTCCTGCCGCTCCATGTCAGGCGGTCCGTAGGTCAGCCCGGAGCCGTCCTCGTCCCATATCATCGGAGCACGCTTGTTTTCGTCACGTCCGCTGCCGGAAAGCCCTATCTCGTCGCCGTAATACACGAACGGAGAGCCGCTCATCGTGAGCAGCAGCCCTGCGGCTTCCTTTATCTTCACGGGGTCGTAGCGCAGTATCCCGGCGGCGCGGTCAGTGTCGTGATTGCCGATGAACGGCGCGTCTATCCCGGTGGAGCTGTACCCCGCAATGGTCTGCTCGACCGTTTCCATCGCCTGCGCGAACGACTCCGCAGAGTTCGCCTTTCCGCTCAGGTTCACGGTCTTTGCTATCTTTCCGTCAGCCTCAGCCATTGTGAAGCCGAAAACGCTGTCTATCGAAGAACGGTAATATTTCGAATAGGTAGTGAAGCTCTCCCACACCTCGCCGACAACGTAGCAGTCCGGATCAATACTGCGGCAGTAATCGCAGAACCAGTCCAGTACCTCTACGTTCTTATCCGGGTCGCCGGTGAAATACTCCTTTACAGCGTCCAGCCGGAAACCGCCTATGCCCTTTTCCAGCCAGAACCTGGCGATATCCTCGAACTCCGCGCGGACGTCGGGGTTATCAAGCTGCAACTCTGGCATGTTCTCAGAGAACACCGCCTGATACCACTTGTTGCCTGTAGCATACCACGCGCTGCTCCCGGCGGGCTTTTCGTCCGCGAAATAGTAGTAGCCGACATATTTATTATGCACCGGACACAAAGTATCAGAGCGACATTCTTCCTCCGCAGAAGCGCCGCAAGGCTGCTGCCGCAGGCTCTGTGAAGCCGATTCGAACCACGGATGGTACCGCGAGCTGTGGTTCATCACCAGGTCGATGAGCAGCTTTATCCCACGCTTTTGGCACTCGGAAGCGAGGTTTTCGAAATCCTCCATCGTGCCGAACTGCGGGTCTATACTGTAGTAATCCTCCACGCTGTACTTGTGATAGGAACGCGACGGCATTATCGGCGTGAGCCAGATCCCGTTGAATCCCATATCCTGAATGTAGTCCAGCTTTGAGGTCACGCCGTTCAGGTCGCCGGTGCCGTCGCCGTTGCTGTCGCAGAACGAACCTACGAATATCTGGTAATAATTGCGATAATTATCGTCTATAATATTGAGCTCCTGCTCGTATTTGTAATTACTCATAGATGAGGGCTCCGGGGAACTGCACCCGGAAATCAGCACAGCCGCCGCGGTAAGAACTGCAGCGGCTGTGCGCTTAATGGTGGTCCATGAAGATGTCATTCTTTCTCCTTAGGGAGTTCCCGGCAGGCTATCTCCCTGACGGATTCACGCTCGACCAGCTCCGGGCGCAGCATTACGGACTTGATATGTATTCCGTTTTTCATCTGCTGGAGCATGAAGAACGCTGTTTTTCCTATGTGTATCCGATTCTGGCTGAGAGTGGTTATCGGAGGCTGGGAATACTCGGACGGAGGCAGGTTGTCGTAACCGGTTATACTGATGTCGCCGGGCACATTATACCCCGCCTGGATGAGCTCCCTTACCGCAGTGCAGGCGAGCAGGTCGCTTATGCATACCACCGCAGTGACCCCAGTTTCGGCTATCTCAAGAATACGCTTTTTCGTTCCCTTCGCCGAAAAGTAGCCGTACTTCACAGCGGCGGGGTCCTCATTAAGTCCCAACTCGGAAAGCGCGTCGGAATACGCCTGCTTGCGCTCGATGGTGACGATGCTGTCCGGCTCGCCGCCGAGGAATCCTATCCTGTCGTGACCCTTAGACCAGAGGTAACGCACCGCCTGGCGTATACCGTCGGCGCTGTCGCAGCCTACTCTTGCCACCAGCGGGGAATTAACGTAATTATCCAGCACCACCATCGGGATATTGAAGCTCCTGATGTGTTCCACGAACACCGGGTGCGGCTTGAATCCGAGGAACACGCTGCCCTCGTAATTCCCGCCGGACATGATGGAATAGTATGTGCCGTTTTTCAGCTCCTCATCGTTTATTGCAACGATGTTCACGCCTATTCCCTGCTCCGCAGCCGCAGCCTGTATCCCGAGGATTATCTCATAGCCGAACTGATCCACCTTGTCGTAGTGTATACTTCCGTAGATGAACACGATGAGATTGCGGGAATACGCGGTGCGCCCGGTCTTTACCTGGTAGCCCATCTCGCTGGCGCAGCCCAGGATACGCTCCCTGGTCTTTTCGCTGATGTCGGTGGCTCCCGAGAGAGCCTTCGATACCGTACTTTTCGCCATCCCAAGACGGTCTGCGATATCCTGGATAGTTACCTTTCCTGCCATTGGTGATTCTCCTTAATGGTGTTGCTTAACCCTTTACTGCACCGCCTGTAACTCCTCCGACGTAGTACTTCTGCATTACGATGAACAGCGCGCCTATCGGGATAGATACCAGCACCGCTCCCGCCGCGAACTGGGTATAATACGCGCCGATGAACTCACGCTCCAGCATCTTGAACATGCCCAGCGCAACGGTGTAGCTGTCGTAGTTCGCGCCGCAGATCATGCTCGGGAAGATGTAATCCACCCAGGGAGCCATGAATGTTGTCAGAACTGTGTACACGATTATCGGCTTTGAAAGAGGCACGGTTATCTTGAAGAACACCTGCGCACGCGTTGCGCCGTCAAGGTACGCGGATTCGTCCAGCGACTTCGGTATCGTGTCGAAGAATCCCTTAGCGATATAGTACGTCAGACCCGAGCCGCATATATACACCAGCGTAAGGCATACCAGCGGATTTTCCGTCAGACCAAGACCCTTGAGGATGTAGTAGATAGCTACCATCGACATGAATCCGGGGAACATTCCGAGGATAAGCGCGATGTTCATCATGGGCTTTCTCATCTTGAAGCGCAGGCGGCTAAGTGCGTAGGACACCGCCAGCACGATGAAAGTCGAGCCTATGCAGGAAACCACAGCCACGATGAACGTATTGATGAACCACTGCGAGAACTTGAACTGCTGATCCTCTAACAACAGGCGGGTGTAGTTGTCAAGCGTGAAGCCCTTCGGCCAGAAGTAGCTGGTATAGGAACCCGGCTCCGCACGGAACGATGTGAGCACTATCCACATCAGCGGGAGTATCCAGATGATACCGAGCACCAGGAGCACTATCTGAATGACGATATTGATCGTTTTCTGCTGCCTTGAATAGGAGTGGGAATAAAATCTGTCTTCTTTCATTACTGGAACGCCTCCTCATTCTTGTAAGATGCCGATCTGCGGAACGTGATGAGCGACAGCAGCGAGCAGATGATGAATACCAGGATACCGATGGTCGCAGCGTAGCTGTAGTCGCGGGAGTTGACCGTCAGCTTGTACAGCCATGTTACCAGCAGGTCGGTCTTGCCCGCCTGGTAGTAATCCAGCGTTGCCGGAGTTCCTCCGGTCAGGAAGTAGATAACGTTGAAGTTGTTGATGTTGCCGACCAGCTGGGTTATAAGGTACGGAGTGGTAACGAACAGCACATACGGCATAGTGATCTTGGTGAACATAACGAACGGGGACGCACCGTCTATTCTTGCGGCTTCGTAGAGGTCCTCCGGAATGTTCATCAGGATACCGGAAACTATCAGCATGGTGTAGGGAATACCTATCCACAGGTCGACCACGATGACCGTGATACGCGCCCATGTAGGGTCTGTGAAAAACGGCAGCGGAGCGCTTATCCAGCCCAGCTCCTGAAGCAGTACGTTGACCGGACCCGCCTCGGCGAGAACGTTCTTCATAACCAGCAGCGAAACGAACTGCGGAACAGCGATAGCAAGCACGAAAAGCGTGCGGTAGAAAGCCTTGAAGCGAATGCCCTTCTTATTGATGAGCATTGCGAGAATGATTCCCAGCAGGTAGTTCAGGAATGTCGCGAACACCGCCCAGACCAGCGTCCAGGCGAGGACCGGCCAGAATGTGTGACCAATGGTGGAATCGCTTCCGAGAATTACCTTGAAGTTGTCAAGACCTATCCAGGTGAACAGGTTCGCGGGGACCTGGTGATCCTTGTCGTAGTTTGTGAACGCAAGGGAGATCATGTAGATCAGCGGAATGATCGTGAATACGACGACGCCGGAAATGGGAATGAACAGCAGCGTCTTGTGGAACTGCTCATCGAGCAGGGACCTGATGTCGTCAACGAAACCCGGGAGCTTCTTGCCAGCCTTCTTCAGGCGCTCCGCAGTGTCGGCGGAGTGAATGTTCTGCACCCACAGGAACAGGAACACCACCGTGATGAACAGCGCGAAGATACCATAGAGCAGTATCAGCATGGAGTTGTCGCCGTCCTGGAGGACGTCGATACCGAGGGATTCGTCGAAGTGCCAGCCGCGCTGAACGGTACCGAGGTTACGCAGCCCTGCGAGGAATCCGAAACCAGTGTCGATCATGAACCCGAAATAGGCAATCTCAGCTGCGAGGTACATCAGACCCTTTACGATCTGCCCGCGGAACAGGCTGCCGGCGCCCATAACGATGTAGGAAAGCTTGGTAAGGATTCCGCCGTGGACGAACGTCCTGCCGAGCCACGCAAAACCTCCGCCGAGCTTTTTGAAGAACCTGGCAAGCGCGCCTGGGATACTCATGAAGAAATGAGCAATGCCCATGCCGAGCGCCTTGAAAAATTCCGATACACGGAACAATACTTTTTTGTACCATGGGAGTACAAAGTAATCAATTCTTGTCATTGCAATTACCTCCTGAATGATATCGGCGCTTTGTGCAGTTTCAGTGCGGCTTTTTCAGGAGACATACAATTTATTATATCACCATAACGCCTACTGTCAATATAGATTCAAAGCGGCATTGAAACTGCATAAAGCAGATATTTTCCATTTCTGCGGGCGGGCTTGGGAACACCGCCCGCATTATGGAATTGGGAGAAACCTATTTATTTAGGAATGGATATCTTTTGGAACATACCTTTATCAGCCGAGAGTTGCCAGAACGGAATCAACGTAAGCGTCGAGCTTCTCCTGGAGGTTATCCTTGGTGCAGGTGCCTGCGATGATCTCCTGACCAAATGCCTCTGCCGGAGTCCAGAAGTTCTGGCACTGGGGGATAGAGGTCTGAACAGTGGAGAATTTTGCCTGCTGTGCAAGCGCGCCGATTGCAATGTTGGAGTTCATGGTCTCGGTATCGTTTGCGAGTTCAACGTTTGTGGGAGCGAAGGAGCGCTTCTCAAATCTCAGCTTCTGATTATCCTTGTTGGTGAGCCATTCAGCAAGTGCCATTGCTTCGAGCGGATTCTTTGTCTCGGAGTTAACGCCCATGATCTTGAAGTTTGCCATACTGCCCATCTGAACTGTTTCTCCGTTGGATAGCTTAAATTCAGGGAGCTTTGTCGCTGCATAGTTGTCGCCCAGTGAAGCCTGTATTTCTGCGGCGTTCCATGTACCGGAAACAGCCGCTGCGAGGGTGCCGTCCGCGAAGCCTGCCTTTACGAGAGAATCATCGAAATTAGAGCCGTACTTGGGGTTGTTCACCAGGTCGATGAGATACTCGCCGACCATGTAGCCGCGCTCATTGTTGAAATCGCACTGTGTTGGATCGGTTCCATCCTCGCCGAACAGCTTGCAGCCTGCGCCGAAGAAGAACGCTGTCTGATACCAGCCGTTATCGGTGTCGAATGCGAAGTTTGTGGAAACACCCTCGATGTCCTTACTCATGATACCCTCGATGGACTTTACATCGTCCTCGCTGAGCTTGGACTTATCATAATACATGAAGTAGGTATCGGAAACGTAAGGATAGCCGTAAAGCTCATCGTTGATGGAAGCTGCTGAAATGGAAGCTTCTGTGTTTTCAGCTATTATCTGATCCTTGTTCTTGGTGACTCTGTAGAGCGCACCTGCGTCAACCAGGGTCGCTGTCTGGTCGGAAGCGAATGCGAATACGTCTGCGGCTGCGGAGATATCCTTCAGCACTTCCTTCTGTGCGTCAGCTTCGCTGACCACGCCGTAGGTGAATGTATACTTCTTATCGGGGTTTGCAGCGGCAAAATCATCGCACATCTGCTTTAACATTTCCTGATCTTCCTGGGATCCCCATACGGTGAGGCTTACCTCTCCGGAAGCGTTTCCGCTGTCCGCTGCACTGCTGTTGTTCGCCGCGGAGCTGCTGTCCGCGCTGCTGCCTGCGGAAGAACCGCCGCTGGAGCAGCCCGCCATCATTACGCCTGCCATCGCCGCTGCGGTTATGGCTGTCATTATCTTTCTGATCTTCATAGAAATTTCCTCCTGAACGTTTATACCTGTTTTCCATTTCGAAACTGCAAGAATGTTTCGAAACAAACTTCTGGAAATATACACTCGCAGTGTATGTAATCAACTGCGAGTGGATAAAGCTGCCTGTTTCGGAATCGTTTTGCTTGGTTCGAAATCTTGATTTAATTATAACAGAAAAATCAACTTTGTCAAGCGATTTTGCACAAAAAAAGCGCACATTCGCCAAAACTATTGTAAATTCAGCACGATACACAAATCAACCCCGGATTGATTTGTGTATAATGGCAACGTTTCCGGTGAAACGAAGTTACACCATGCTGTATTACAGGGAAACCTTTCCGATATGCCAGATATCGGCTGCATATTCGCTGATAGTGCGGTCGGAGCTGAACTTGCCTGCACTGCAGATGTTCAGCCAGCACTTCTTCGCGAAAGCAAGGCTGTCGCGGTAGTCATGGTTAGCGGTGAGTTTCGCGTCAACGTAGCTCTTAAGGTCGCCGAGCAGGTAGTAGTGATCAGGGACGTGCCAGCTTGCGCCCTCCATGAGCGCGTAGTACAGCTCGCGGAATGCCCCTGTTCCGCCGTCGGAAACGGTACCGTCGATAAGCGAGCTCACTACGCGCTTTATCTTCGGGTCGGATTCGGCGATGTCGCGGGGGATATAGTTCGGCATAATGCGCTCGAGTTCCTCGACGGTCGCGCCGAAGATGTACTCGTTCTCTGCGCCGGCTTCCTCTGCTATCTCGACGTTTGCGCCGTCAAGCGTGCCGAGGGTTACTGCGCCGTTGAGCATGAACTTCATGTTACCGGTACCGGAAGCCTCAGTTCCGGCTGTGGATATCTGCTCGGAAATATCAGCCGCAGCCACCAGTTTCTCCGCATAGGAAACGCGGTAGTTGCTGACAAATACAACGTTCAGCAGGTCCTTTGTATCCGGGTCGGAGTTGACCAGCTTTGCCACCTCGTTGATGTACTTGATGATACCCTTCGCGCGATAGTAGCCAGGCGCGGACTTTGCTCCGAAAATGAACGTAGTCGGGGTGAAATCCTTGAGATTCCCGTCCTTTATCTCATAGTAGAGGTAGAGTATCGAGAATGCATTGAGGAGCTGGCGCTTGTACTCGTGCAGGCGCTTTATCTGGATGTCAAAAATGTGACCGGGGTCAACCTTAACGCCATCGGACTTCTCGATGAACTCAGCAAGCTGCTGTTTCTTGGTTTTCTTTATCTCCATGAAGCGGCGCAGTACGCTCTCATCGTCCGCGTACTTCTTCAGCACCTGTAGCCTGTCAAGGTCAGTCACCCAGCCCTCGTCGCCCAGCAGTTCGGTGATGAGCGCTGAAAGCTCCCTGTTGCACAGAGCCAGCCAGCGGCGCTGCGTGATACCGTTGGTCTTGTTCTGGAAGCGCTCCGGGTACAGCTCGTACCACTCCTTGAGTACGGTGGTGCGGAGCAGGTCGGTATGAATAGCAGCAACGCCGTTGACGTATGACGAGCCGAACACCGCGATATTAGCCATGTGAACCGTGCCGTTCTTTATCAGGCGCATAACGCTGCGCTTTTCCTGCGGAACCTTGCGGCGGTGCATTTCGGACTCGAACGCTTCGCTGAGCATGATGATAACGTTGTAAACCTCCGGGAGTATCTTCTCGATAAGGCGGCTGTCCCACTTCTCGAGAGCCTCCTGCATGATGGTGTGGTTGGTGTAGTTAAACACGCGCTGAGCCACACTGAACGCCTTGTCAAAGTTCCAGCCCTCGTCGCGCATCACCACGCGGATAAACTCCGGCAGAGCGATAACGGGATGAGTGTCGTTCATCTGAATGCAGTTGTAGTCCGCAAAATTCTCCATAGTGCCGAACTGCTTCTTGTGCTTTCTGATGAGGTCGGCTACTGCCGCAGCGGAGAAGAAATACTCCTGCTTTAAGCGGAGCAGCTTTCCTGCCTCGGTTTCGTCGTTCGGGTAGAGCACGCGGGAGATGTCCTCGGCGGCGCGCTTCTTTTCGCCAGCTTCGGTGTACCTGCTCTGGTTGAACAGGTCGAAATCGAACTCATCGTCGGTCTCAGCCTGCCACAGGCGCAGCGTGCCGACATTCTCGGTGCCGTAGCCGATGACCGGATAATCGTAAGGTACCGCGTTCACATCCCCGTCAGCAAAGTGGACAACCACCTTCTCCTGCTCGCGGCGAATGCTCCAGGGGTCGCCCTGGCGCTGCCAGTTATCGGCGGTCTCAGTCTGGAATCCGTCCTTTATTCCCTGCTTGAACAGACCGTACTTGTAGCGTATCCCGTAGCCGTCAAGCGGCAGGTCAAGCGCCGCTGCGCTATCGAGGAAGCACGCGGCAAGTCTGCCCAGACCGCCGTTGCCGAGCGCTGCGTCCTCTATTTCCTCGAACTCGTTTATATCCGCGCCGAGCTCCTTTAAGCCCTCGGTGGTGCTGTCCAGCAGACCCAGGCACAGCAGGTTGTTGTAAACCGCTCTGCCAACAAGGAACTCCATCGAAAGGTAGCTTGCCTTGCGCGCCTTGTCATGAGCCGCACGGCTTTTCTCCCACGCCGGGGAAAGCTCCTCCATAACAAGCCCGGAAACCGCGCAGTGTAACTGCTCCGGAGTAAGCTCCTTAGGCTGCGCGCGATACTCCTTTTCGCAGCGCGCCGTCAGTTTTTCCTTGAAATTCTCAATATTCATGTGACTGCTCCTTTCGTTACTTCTTCTTATTCTTACGCTTTGCTGTGGGTTTTCTGTTGGTTATTTCGGTCAGGCGGTTCAGGTACTCCGCGTTTTCATCGGTAAAATCCTCTTTTAGCGTTCTCCAGCGCCAGTTGTTTCCTACGGTGGAGGGGACGTTGATACGCGCTTCCGTGCCGAATCCGCAGAGCTCCTGAATAGTCGTCATCGCGATATCCGCAGTGCTTTTCCATGCTATGTCGATGAACGCCCGTGGAAGCTCCGCAGCCTTTCTGATACCCAGGTACTCCTTCACGAAGCTCTTTGTAGCGCGGTCGAGGTCGTTGAACCAGCCCGCGGCGGTGTCGCTGTCGTGGGTGGAGGTGTACACCGCGCAGTTCTGCGACTTGTAGTTCTGCGGGAGGTACTCGCTGTCGCCCTTGGGGTCGAACGCGAACTGCAGCACCTTCATGCCGGGGTACGCCGCCTGCCTGAGCAGCTTGCGAACCGACGGGGTGATTATTCCGAGGTCCTCGGCAATGATACCGCCGTTCCCGGTTTCCTGCTTTATCACGCGGAACAGGTCGTACTTCGGACCGTCGCACCACTTGCCGCCGTGTGCGGTCTTGCTGCCGAACGGGATAGCATAGTAGCTGTTGAATCCGATGAAGTGGTCGATACGCACGATATCGTATATTTTCTTCGCGAATCCGATACGGCTGACCCACCAGCGGTAATTGTCCTGCTTCATCCTGTCCCAGTCGTATATCGGATTGCCCCAGAGCTGACCGTCTGCCGAAAAAGCGTCCGGCGGGAATCCTGCGACCCCGGTCGGGACGCGGTTTTCGTCTAGCTGGAACAGCTCCGGCTGACACCACACGTCCGCGCTGTCCAGGGCGCAGTATATCGGGATATCGCCGATTATCTCAATGCCGTTGTCGTTGGCGTACTTCTTGAGCCTGCTCCACTGCTGGAAAAATTTGAACTGAAGAAATATGTAGAAATCCATCTCGGAAGCGTATTTTTTCTCCGCCGCTTTTACCGCTTTCTGTTCGCGCAGGCGCAGGGGCTTTTCCCACTCGCTCCACGCCTTACCGCCGTGGGCGTCCTTGAGAGCCATGAACAGCGCGTAGTCGTGCAGCCACTTATTTTCCGCAAGGAACGCCGCGTATTCTTCGGAAACGTTTCCATTTTTCTGTGCAGAAAAGCGCTTGTAGGCGTGCTTCATCACCTTGTAGAACTGCTCATACATCGTAGCGTAGTCGATGTAGCGCGGGTCCTCGCACCACTCGATATTTTCGTATTCGCTCTTTTTCAGCAGTCCTTCCTCGGAAAGTGTATCAAGGCTGATGAAATAAGGGTTCCCGGCGTATATCGAAAAGCTCTGATACGGGGAATCGCCGTAGCTCGTCTGGGAGAGCGGCAGTATCTGCCATATGCTCTGCCCCGCCTTTTTAAGGTAGTCTACAAAATCGTATGCTTCCCTGCCCATGGAGCCTATGCCGTACTTGTTCGGCAATGAGGCTATGTGCAGGAGTATCCCGCTTTTTCTCATGCGTTTACCTCCGTTCGTTTCATGCAGACGGAATCCCCCGCCTTATACTGCGCGCGAAGCGTCACATGACTTGCTTCGGCGTTGTTTTCTATCATGTTGACCAGCATTCTGACCGAAAGGCTGGATATCTGGTGCAATGGCTGCGAAAACGTCGCTATCCTCGGGTTGGAAAAATCGGCGATATCAATTCCGTCGAAGCCGACGACCGAAATATCCTGCGGAACCCGCTTCCCCATATCTAGAAACGCCCTGACCGCTCCCACCGCGATGATATCCGACATCGCGAACACTGCGGTCATATTCTTGCTGCGATGGAACAGCGCTATCGCCGCCTCGTAAGCCGACGAGAATGTGTAGCTGCACTGCTCGCACACCGGCTCCGGAGCGCCGCTCTCCGCGCATTCCTGCGCGAATCCCGAGTAGCGCAGCCCGGACGGACCGGAATCCAGGTCGCCGCCGAGTATCCCAATGCTGCGGTGTCCCAGCCGCAGCAGCTCAGCCGCTGCGGAACGTCCCCCGTCAAAATCGTCAACGCTGACCGACGAAAGATTATCGAAACCGAGCTCCTTTGCGCTCGCCGTGCTGAGCACGCAGGGAACGCTTATCCCGGAGAAGCTCCTGTGGAAGTTGCGGATATCGCCGCCCAGGAAGATTATCCCGGCGGGCTTCTGTTCAACGCAGAGCTGCGCGGCGGTCTGCACCTCGTCCTCCTGCTCGTCTATGTAGTTGACTACCAGCTGCAGACCCGCGTTTTCCGCCGCAGTCTGTATCTGCTCGATGAGCGGGGAGAAGAACAGGTTGCTGCTGCCATTGACAATGAGCAGCACCGAATTCGGAGCGGTCTGGCGCATTCTCCGCGCGTTTCCGTTCGGGGTGTAGTTGTATTTCTGTATTACCTCGTTTATCCGGGCGCGGGTCGCCTCGCTTATCTCGCTGCTGCCGTTGAGCGCACGGGATACCGTGCTGACCCCGCAGCCGGCGAGCCTTGCAATGTCCTTTATCGTCATGCTGTCACCTTGTTCTGCTGATTTACCGAAAACGTTTCCGGTGATTATGATTTTATCACATAATCGCGGAATTTTCAAGCCTTTCTGCGAAATTCCATCTAATGCACAAAGTTTCGTAACGGGTTTCGGCAACCCGCACAACTATCCGTCTGCGATCATATCCTCTCAAATCGGATAACCAAAAAAACAGACGCCGGTAATAACCGGCGTCCCAGCTTGTCGAAAAAGCCATCTTTCGCAGAAAAAAGAAAGATGGCTTTTTAATATTAGGCAGCGAGGAAACCGAAAGCCGAAAAGTGTGACAAGAAATGCAAGAAAAAACAGTATAATCGCTTATGCAGTACATACTTTTTAAGATTCATGGCAGCAAATTTAAGCCTGACCCAATTA
>CAKSEO010000047.1 GCA_934446565.1 uncultured Oscillospiraceae bacterium
ATCGATTATCTGTTTGAGCAGGTCGGGCTTGATTTTATTGCGTGCGGGTATTTCACCGACAATCCGCAGTCGAAGCGGGTGCAGGAAAAATGTGGGTTCGAGTTTTATAAGTACAGTAAGTACACGACGGCTTACGGGGTCACTAAGGACGAGTGTGTCAATGTTTTGTTTGGGTGAATATGCAGTGACATCGGGTTGAATGCGCTGATTATGGCGGGAATGCGCGGGAATTAAGCGGAACTGAAAAATATTATTGGGAATGCAATTTTTACGTTGCATTCCTTTTTGTTTTGCCTGTTTTCGGAGCGTTGCTGTGGGCAGATGTGTGGGCAGGGTGGGTGTTTTGGTTGATTTCAGCGAAATGTAATAGCTGCTAATGGCTTTGTTGTGCGGAAAACCAGATGTGGTTTTGCGGGATAGTCGGGTTCTCATCTGCCCTAAGACCGCGCCCATAGCGGTATCTAAGACGGACAATGTGAAGATAATCACTCCGGAGGCCAACCAGTTTGCCGACGCGTGGGATATTGACTACCGTAAGTATCACGACCTGTTTGTTCCTGATAACAAAAAGGCAGTCATCGCGGTTTCTCTCGGCGCGTGATCGTGTTTGCAGGGCGGCGGCATGAGCTGCCGCCCTTTTCTGCGAAAGGAGTATGTTATGTTGATAACGGCTAGTGAATACAGCAGTATGGGGTTTCCGGCGGTCAGTGGAGGTGATGTTGAGGGCTGCATAAAGCGCAGCGACTATATAATCGCGGCGCTTACCGAGGGCAGGGCTGAAAAGGCTGTACTCGCAGGAGGAAAGCCCGCTGAGTTCGTTAAGCAAGCGGCGGGTTTCCAGACTTACATGTTGCTGAGGGAAACTGAACGTTTTGAAAAAAGCTCCAGCTCCAGCTCCGGCTCGGAAAAAGTCACTATAGGTGATTATTCTTACAGCACACAATCCAGCGAAAGCAGCGAAGGTGGAAACACATCGTCCGACGACGAAAGCAGCATCCATATAATAAGGCTGCTGCGTGCCGCTGGCTGCCTTTATGCAGGAGTGGAGGTGCTGGAATGAACGGAGTTAAACCTATTCCGGCGGAGCTGCTTACCGACAGCGCAGTGCTGCTCACTCCACAGGATACCGGATACGCCCGGAAAACGCTGGAGAACGTGCGTATAGTCAGAATTAGCGCTATCGCGGATTACACAGCCGGACGTGTACGCGACTGCACCGAACTGCTGATGTACTTCGACTGCGTTAATTCATCGCCTGATGGTACGGAGTTTTCCGCAGGGCAGTCGCTGGAATACTGCGGCGAGGAATTCGAGATAGTTTCGGCGGAGCTTTTCCGCGGAGAAGGTCCTCATCACTGGCGCGTCAAGGCGCGAAAGACCGATGATGGAACTGTCTGAAAGGAGTGAGCCTATGTCAAAGGACGCAACAAAGAAAACAACAAGCCCTGACAGCGCCCGCGAGGAAAGCTACCGTTTCGCCAAGCTGCTGCGCGCCGGTGATCGGGAGCTCGCACGGCAGCTCAATCTAAAGAAATCGCGCAGACAGCGCTAGGAGGTCAGAATGACGATCTGGATAAACGACATCGGATTCAGCAGGGTGACGGAGCTCTCCGCAAAAAGAGAGCTCCGCTGCACCGATATCCATTACAATACGCAGGGTGATATGCTGATAGACCTTGTGAACAGAAAATACAGGCTGACGGTCCGCTTCGGGCTGCTTACCAGGAAAGAGCTGGAGCAGCTCCGCAGCCTGACTAAGGAGATATTCGTCACGGTGAAGTTCCCGGCGCCGGAGGGGCTGTCGGCGGACGGCGGGCTTGTGACGGAACAGTTCCACATCTCCGACGAGCCCGCGCCTACTGTCACGACTGTAAATGGCGTGACGATGTACGGCGGCGTGGAACTCGTTATGCTTCAGAAATGAGGTGACACTCAATGATCACGGTTTCAGATGGATTCATGAAACTCGCTCAGGATAACGGACGGCGGGTATGGTGCAGGATAACTGTCGGAGCTCAGGAGTTTCTCGACGATGTCCTGACCGATATGTCGTTCGACGACGTGATACATCCCGATTGGTTCACTGTCGGGACGGCGTGCGCCAACCGTCTGCATTTTACGGCGCGGTATTCCGAAGAGCTCTCTACGGGAGCGGAGGTCCGTGCGTACATCAGCTTTGACGGCAAGGAATGGTGTCCGCTCGGGGTGTTTTTCGTCAGCCGCAGGTATGTGCGCGGCGAGTATGTCAGCGTGACCGCTTACGACAGAATGTACAGCCTTGATGTCAGCTACCGCTGGAAGGGGACGCTTCCCACAACGGCGGACGCGCTGCTGCGGGATATCTGCAAGGAGGTCGGGCTTGAGTGCGCTGACGCTGGTCAGCCGATAGCTGTTGAGAAAGTCCCGGAAAGCTGCACCGCGCAGGATCTCATCGGATATATCGCCGGAATAAATCGCGCCTGCGCTAAGATAGACCGCTACGGAAAGCTCACGCTGAAATATCACTCCCGCTCGGGATTCGAACTGCTCGACAAGAACTGCTGGGAGGTCCAGCGTAACATGGGAAGCTCGGTCGTGACCTGCATAAAGGCGCATACCGGAGAGGAGGACTTCACGGCGGGCGGCGGCGCGGATATCTCCACGATAGAGATGTATAACCCGCTCATGACGCAGAAGCTGACCGAGGATATGTATGTGATGTACAAGCCGTTCTCGTTCTATGGCGCAGAGCTGCATATGCAGGGAATGCCGTTCCTGGAATCCGGAGATGTTATCAGCTTTCTTGACGGGAAGCTGCTGTATCAGATGGTGATAAGCGAGATAGAGTACACTTATGACGGGGGACTTTCCGCGGTGCTCTATTCAAAGAACAAGTCCTACGAGGAGGAAAGCAGCGACCTTGAGGAGCTGCTTGAACAGCTTCTTCACAAGAAAAACGCCGTCTATTACAGGCGCGGAAACAAAGAGCAGATAGCTGTGAAGCAGCAGGAACAGATAATCGCGGATTTCGAATTCGAATCCGAGGAGAATATGTTCGCGCAGTTGGACGTGAATTTCACGATAAAGAACAGCACCGCAGATCAGCTGCTTATCGGAGTAAACATCAACGGCGCCGATATCAGCCGGAATATCGTGCAGACGCTGACCGGCACAGATTACGAGCTGGTGCATGTTTACCATCTCGCGGAAAATCTCCTGGCGGGGAAAAACCGCATATATGTGACCGCAAAGGTGAAGAGCGGCGACGCTTACATCCCAGCGGGGAATATGCTGGCGACACTTGTCGGGCATGGTATCTATGGAAATATGGGAAGCTCCAGGGATAAAGTCACACTTTATGACAGGCTGCCGGGATCGAGTATCCTTGACCCGGGGCTAGGTATATGTGAAATATCCGGTCAGATGAGCAAGGAGGTAACATAATGGAAGGAAAGGCAACGCTGACCCTGACCGACGCCAAGACCGGCAGGGTCGTAAAAGAATTAACGGAACACAATCTTGTGACCGACGCAGTCAAGCGGATACTGGCTCCGCCGCTGTATACCATCAGATTCAGGCTGGCTTATCAGACGTTCGTCAAGAACGTTATGCCGATATCTAAGCTTTTTTCCGGGATAATGCTTCTCGGAAATACGCTTGAGGAAAGCAAAGACAACGTTATGATGAACGGCAACTGTATCCCTGTTGCTACGGCAGGGGACGAATATGCAGGTACTGACGTCCGCCGCGGAACGCTCAATTCCAATGAGACCTACGCGACGGAAAACGGCTACCATTTCACCTGGGATTTCGGAACGGACAAGGCTAACGGCGTTATCAAGTCTATCGCTCTGACCAGCCGGTACATGGGTAATTCGGCTTTCAAAAGCTCCACAAGCAGCGGCAGGCTGTATACCGACCCGTCCAACATCGACGGATCGACGGAAAGCACAACGAAATTTTTCCATGCAAGGGGACAGTACATCGGTACGTTCCAGGAGAGAGTTCACCTTTATATCACATACAGCGGGAATACGGTGACATTCCTGAAGTACCGCTCGCGCGACCCGCATGACATTAGAATAAACGATACGGTAGACCTCAACGAATGGCCGGAGGCTGAATCTTCAACGGATGTTGAGCTTCCTATCAATCTTTATTACTGGTACAAGGGGTTCCTTGAGCCGGAAAAGAAGGTGCTGTATTTCTTCACAAGGCCTTACGAGTCCGGTGAAAACATGATGCTCGATTACTGCGGCGTCAACCTCAATACATTCACGGTGGTCGAAAAGGGAACACAGAACGTGGGCTCCAACAAGAATGCGCGTGCCTGCGCTGTGTATAAGGGAAAGTTCTACATGGCAACGGCAAGCGATATCCAGTTGTATTCGCTCGGCGGAAGCCTGCTCAAGACGTTCACCTATTCCTGCCACACTTCGTCATGGTTCACAGCGTCGGGTGGAATGCTGTCGCTGCTGATAACTCCGACGATAACGGCGCTGTTCAATGACGATAACGAGATAATGACGTTTTACAGCCCTACATGGTATCTACCGACCTATTCCTGCGACGTAAAGCCACCGTATTACGCTATGCAGTATTTCGAGGAAAAGAACACGGACTCGGAGAAAACCTCCAGAAATCCCGCGCTCGGGCTCGCGCTGAATTACCTCGCTACAATAAACAATCTCAGCACCCCGCTGGAAAAAACTTCAGAACATAATCTGAAAATAACTTACGATATCACTAATTAAGAATAGAGCCTCCGGTTTTTACGCCGGAGGCTATGTTCATTCTGTTTTTTCGAAGTAGCGGCACTCCGCTCCGGTTGTATCGGTCGCGCGGGTGAGGTCCTTCAGCGTACACATTCCGTCGTTCTGCCAGCGGCAGTTCTCGCTACATGGAACTATATTCATGCTGCACCTCCGGTCTGTAATGATTTTAGCTTGCGCAGGTCAGCCTGGATTATTCGCCGGGAGGAACGCTGAAATTTCAGACCGCGACAGCGATTCCAGCGTTTCACGCCTGCCGAGCTCGATGCGTACCGCCGCGTTTTCGCCGTCGAAATCCAGAGTTCCCGGCGCTATCACGCCGTTTTCGCGCTTGCCGAGAAATATCTCGTCCGAGGGCAGCAGCTCCAGAAATTCCGCGCCGGGGAATCCCGAAAGGTCCGCTCTTTCGCTCCCGAGGTAGGAAACGATGAACCTGCGTATCCCGATATCGTAGAGCGGTTTCACCGGAGTGTTGTCGGAAATGCCGCCGTCGCGGTATTTCACGCCGTCTATCTCCACTGCCGGGAAAACCGTCGGCAGTGCGCAGGAAGCGGTAAGGTACTGCGTTATCCTGTCGGGAGGGTAGGCTGAGAGGTCGAAGTACTCCGGGTGATTCCCGTCCGTATTGTGGCAGCAGGCGAAGCAGGGCGTTCTGCTGCCGGAAACGCAGTCGTTCACGCCGTTTTCCGCGATGACGTTCACCAGACCCTCCAGCGAGAATATTCCGCCCCCGGCTATGCGGTCGGGGTCTATCGTTATCGTCCGGTTTTCTGAACCGAGGAAGTTCAGCACCGAGTTTATAACTCTCCCGGCGGTTTCGGCGGGGTCGGCTATGTCGGAGCGTTTCAGGGAAGTCCAGACCCTTTCCGCAAGCTGGATATCGCCGCAGGCGAACAGCGCGGAATTAAGCGCCCCGACGGACGCGCCGGACACTGCGGCTATGTACTTATCCAGTCCGCGCTCCCTTAGCGCATGCCAGATGCCTATCTGATACGCGCCCCTGCCGCCTCCGCCGCAGAGCACCAGCCCGGTAACGGGAAACATATGCTCACCTCCAGAAAAACAGGGCGGTACGTTTATCTGACCGCCCTTACATTATATGCTGTCATTCCTTGAACCGTTCCGGCAGGAACACGAACACCGCCGCCGCAGCTATCGCAGCGCCCAGCAGAACGAACCTCACCGGGGCGGCGAGGAAGAATTCCCCGACAGCCGCGAACCGCTCCGTATCCCAGAACAGAACTATACCGATCGCCACCGCGAAGATCGCGCAGACCAGTACCGCTCCGGCGGCGCAGTCCTTGCAGTGCTTTATGAGCTCGTCCTTTTCGGGGGAGACCTTGTCGCACAGGCGTTCCGCAGCGGTGTTGAAAAGCTCCGCCGCAATTACCGCCGCGAATGTCAGCAAAAGCACCGCCCATTCCGCCCGGGAAAGCTCGTAGAACCGCAGCGCGAACCAGGTCACGAATCCAACGGCGCAGACGTGCACCCGGAAATTCCGCTCATAGAATCCGTGTAGGATACCCGCCGCAGCGTAACGGAATCCCCGCAGGAACTTTATCATGACTCGCGGGTGATGCCGAGCTTATCCAGCACCTTATCCTGCTTGCCGAACATTTCCTTTTCTTCTTCCTCGCTGTTCACATGGTCGTAGCCCAGCAGGTGGAACAGGGAATGCGTCAGCAGGAACGCCACCTCGCGGCGGTAGGAGTGGCCGTATTCCTCCGCCTGCTGCTTCGCCTTTTCGAGGGAGATGACGATGTCGCCGAGCATTATCGCGTCGGTGTCCGGGTCTACCTCGTAGCCGTTTTCGTCGTCGCCGAGGGGGAACGAGAGCACGTCCGTTTCGCGGTCGATGTCGCGGTGTTCCCTGTTCAGCTCGCGGATACCCTCGTTGTCAACGAAAGTAACGGAGACCTCTGCGGAATCGTCGATGCCCTCTTCCTCGAGCGCTGCTGCGGTGCAGTCCTCGATGAGCTTTTCGATGTCCTCGGGGGGTGCCAGCTTATCCTGCTCGTCGCTTATAAATGTAACTATCTTCATGCGTTCCTCCTGCCGTTCTGGTACGGCTTTTTGTTCTGTTCCGGCTTGTTCGCCTGGCTGTATTTTTCGTACGCCCTTACGATGTCCTGGACAAGTCTGTGACGTACTACGTCCTTTTCGCTGAAGCGGTTCTGGGCGATGTCCTCAACGCCGTTGAGCACGCGCAGCGCCTCTATCAGTCCGGATTTCGAGGTTTCCGGCAGGTCTATCTGCGTGATGTCGCCGGTGATGACCATCTTGCTGTTGAAGCCCAGTCGGGTCAGGAACATCTTCATCTGCTCGCGGGTGGTGTTCTGCGCTTCGTCGAGGATTATAAAGCTGTCGTCAAGCGTGCGTCCGCGCATGTAGGCGAGCGGCGCGACCTCGATAACTCCGCGCTCCTGGAGCTTCGCGAAAGCCTCCTGCCCGAACATCTCGAACAGCGCATCGTAAAGCGGGCGCAGGTAGGGGTCTACCTTATTCTGGAGGTCGCCGGGGAGAAATCCCAGCTTCTCTCCGGCTTCCACGGCGGGACGGGTCAGGATTATCCTCTGCACCTCGTGCGCCTTGAACGCGCTCACTGCGAGGGCTACCGCGAGGTAGGTCTTACCGGTTCCGGCGGGGCCTACGCCGAAGGTTATCGTGTTCTTGCGTATCATCTCGCAGTACTTCTTCTGACCGAGGGTCTTGGGACGTATCGGCTTGCCCGCGTAGCTCACGCACACGCAGTCGGACGAGATGGTGTCCGCCTGGGATTCCGCACCGTCGTTGACGAGGGAGATGACGTAGCGCACGTTCTGGTCGTTTATCGGGTCGCCCTTGAAGTACATCTTCGAGAGCGCTTCGATGCAGCGTTTCGCGGAGTTTACGGCGGTTTCGTCAGCGCCGGTTATCTTCACGTCGCTGCCGCGGCTGAATATCGTCACGCCGAACGCTTTCTGTAGGGTGTTCACATTGCAGTCAAAGTCGCCGAACAGCGCGTGGAGCTGCTCGATGCTTTCCATTGTGAGTGATGTTTCTGACATATTGCGCCTTTCGTTATGATAAATTTTGTATAGTGCCTGCAATTATTATACACCGTTGCGGGCGGCTTGTCAATTACTTTCTGCGGGTGCTGTCGGTTCTCCGAGAAGCCGCAGAGCGTTGCGGCACAGGATATCCTCCTGCTCCTCTGCGGTCAGCGGGAGCTTCCGGAAGCGCTCCAGCTCCTTCACGGCGCTCCACATCGGGTAGTCCGTGCCGAACATCACGCGGTTCGTGCCGATTTTCCGGATAAGCTCCGCCGCGTGCTCCGGCGTGAGGGCGTACAGGCTGCTGGACAGGTCGGCGTAGATCGTTCCGCCGGAGAAAAGCTCCGCAGCCTCGTCCCATTTCGTCCATCCGGCGAGGTGAGCGCCGATTATCGTGAGCTTAGGGAAGCGTTTCATGACGTTGTACAGCCGCTTCGGCGAGGAGAAGTCGTACCGCGCGTCCCCGCAGTGGAACAGTATCGGCAGTCTGCCCTCCGCCGCTTCGTATATCGGGAACGCCTTAGGGTCGTCCATGTTGAACCGCTGGAAGTCGGAGTGCAGCTTTATCCCGCGCAGTCCGAGCGAGATTATTCGCTCGGTCTCCCCGGCGATGTCGGGGAAGTCCGGGTGGAGCGCCCCGAATCCGATGAACTCAGGGTGGAGGCTTACCTGCTCAGCAATGAAGCTGTTGATGTTGTGGACCTGCTCCGGGACGGTCGCCACGGACTGTATTATCGCGCGGTCGATACCCGCCTGGCGGTTTATTTCGAGAAGTTGCCCGACGGAGCCGTCGAAACGTACCGGGATATCGTAGAAGCTGCTGATACCGTCGGCGGCGCGGGCGGCTATCTTGTCTGGGAATATGTGGGCATGTGCGTCTATTATCATTTTTGTATGCTCCTTGAATTTGAAATATCAGATATATTATACCACCAGAAAGCCGAAAAGTCCAGCCCATCGCTTGACAACACCGGAAAAATGTGCTATATTAATATAAACACTCCGCACCGGAAGCCGCGCTGCGCCTGACGGGACGGACAACGTTAACTTCTGCTGCCGAAACCCGCAGGGCTTGAGGCAAAAGGCTGGAAACCCCGTTTTTACGGGGAGAATTTTCGTGCGCCTTTCCCGCAGAGGGGGAGGTCTTTTTTGTTGGAGGGAAACTATGCAGGACGAAACGCGCGTGGCGGTGATTTCAATGATAATCGACAACAACGACAGCGCCGCGGCGATAAACGCGCTGCTCCACGACTGCCGGGAATACATCATCGGCAGGATGGGGATACCCTACCGCGAAAAGGGACTGAATATAATCAACGTTGTCCTTGACGCCCCGATGGACGCTGTTTCGGCGCTGTCCGGAAAGCTGGGCAGACTGCCTGGGGTAACAGCCAAGGCGGTCTATTCCAAGCTGCCCGCTGCGGAAAAGAAAGGAAACGAAGCATGAGCATTACAAGAAAACTAAGAGCGGCACTCGCCGCAGTACTCTGCCTGGGAATGCTGACCGCCTGTCAGGGCGGACAGAGCGCCGCAAGCTCCACGGAAAGCAGCGCAGCCGAAAGCGCCGCAGGCACCGCGCAGGAAACTCAGGAAACGCAGGAGCAGGCGGCTTCCACCGCAGAGAGCCAGCCCGCAGAAAGCGCCGCCGCGTCCGCAGAGCCTGAGACAAGTTTGCCGGAGCTTATCCACGTCGCGGCGCTGAAAGGTCCGACAGCAATGGGAATGACAAAGCTGATGGACGACGAGAGCGAAAATCCCCGCTACGAATTCACGATAGCCGGAGCGGCTGACGAGATAACCCCCGCAATAATACAGGGGAATATTGACATCGCGTGCGTCCCGGCAAACCTCGCTTCGGTGCTCTACAACAAGACGGAGGGCGGCGTGGAGGTGCTCGCGGTGAACACCCTGGGAGTGCTCTATATCGTTGAAAACGGCGAGCCGACCATCGCCAGCGTTGCCGACCTGAAGGGCAGGACCATCTACGCGAGCGGAAAGGGCGCTACGCCGGAGTACGCGCTGAATTACCTGCTGACCCAGAACGGCATCGACCCGGAAAACGACGTCGCCATTGAGTGGAAAACGGAGCACGCCGAGTGTCTGACCGCACTGATGAACGACCCGGGCAGCGCCGCAATGCTCCCGCAGCCGTTCGTGACTACTGCGCAGACCAAAAGCGAGAATGTTAGCGTAGTGATCGACATGAACCAGGCGTGGGCTGACCTCAACAACGGCAGCGCGCTCATCACCGGCGTGGTTATCGCGCGGACGGGATTCGCGGAGCAGTTCCCGGCGGCGGTGGACAGCTTCCTTGACGGCTACGGGAAGTCCGTGGAGTACGTCAACGCGAACGTCGCCGACGCGGCGCAGCTCATCGGGAAGTACGACATCGTGCCTGCGGCTGTCGCTGAAAAGGCTCTGCCGAAGTGCAACATCGTGTTCATCTACGGCGCTGAAATGAAGGAGAAACTCTCCGGTTATCTCGCGGTGCTGTTCGACAGCGCGGCTGCGGCGGTGGGCGGAGCGCTCCCGGGGGACGATTTCTACTACGGAGCATAAATAATTGGAGCCTGCCTGGATAGGAGGGTACGGCATGAAAAAACGGCTTATTACTGCGGCGTGCGTGCTTTTCTGGTTCGTCGTCTGGCAGGTCGCGGCAATGCTGCTCGGGCAGGAGCTGCTGCTGGTTTCACCGGTTAGGGCGGTCGGGAGACTGCTGGAGCTTCTCCCAACGGCGGGGTTCCTGCGGAGCGTCGCGTTTTCCTCCGGTAGGATACTCGGCGGGTTCGCGCTGGGGCTGGCAAGCGGGACGGCGCTGGCGCTGCTTGCCGGGAAAATCCGCTTTGTGCGGACGCTGCTTTCGCCGCTCATCACCGCCGTGAAAGCCGTTCCGGTCGCGAGTATCACGGTGCTGGCGCTGGTTTGGGTGAGCTCCCGCAACCTGTCGGTGCTGGTGACGTTCCTCATAGCGCTGCCGGTGGTGTATTCCAACATGCTGGAGAGCCTTGACAGCCTTGACCCGAAGCTCACCGAAATGGCTGGGCTGTACCATATTTCCGGCTGGCGGAGGTTCGCCGGGGTGTACCTCTCGCAGCTGCTGCCGGGGTTCCGCTCGGCGGCGAAGCTGGCTATAGGTCTGAGCTGGAAAAGCGGCGCGGCTGCGGAGGTCATCGGAATACCCTCCGGCTCCATCGGCGAAAAGCTGTACGAGGCTAAGGTGTACCTTGAGACCGCCGACCTTTTCGCCTGGACCATCGCGGTGATACTTCTGAGCTGGCTGAGCGAAAAGCTGTTCCTGCTGCTTGTCGGGTTCGCCGTAAAGGCGGTCTCCGGGAAGAACGCGTTCCGCTGTCGGAATTATCGCGTGCCGGAAACCGCTCCGGTGGGATTACGCGCAGAGCGCATTACCAAGCGGTTCGGGGCGAATACGGTGCTGAATTGGTTCAGCGCGGACTTCCCGGCGGGGGAGATCACCGCTGTAATGGGGGAGTCCGGCTGCGGAAAGACCACGCTGCTGCGTATCCTCGCGGGGCTGCTCCCGGCTGACGGCGGGGAGGTCTCCGGGCAGAGTGCGCGGCTCTCTGCGGTTTTCCAGGAGGACAGGCTGTGCGGGAATCTCACTGCGGCGGCAAATGTGCGGCTTGTCTGCGGGGACTACCGTTCCGAGGGGGATATCTCGGCGGCGTTCAGGGCAGTGGGGCTTGCCGGCTGCGAGGATCGTCCTGCAAGGGAGCTTTCCGGCGGCATGAAGCGCCGCGTGGCTCTGGTCAGGGCGCTGCTCGCGGAGGGCGGCGCGGTGCTGCTTGACGAGCCTTTCAAGGGGCTGGACGAGGTAACGAAACGCCAGGCGATGGAGTTCACCAGGGAACGTCTGAGCGGACGTACTGCGGTGATAGTCACGCACGACCGTATCGAAGCGGAAAAACTCGCGGATGTGATAATAGAATTGTAAAGGAAAAGAGCCAGTCAGACGACCGGCTCTTTTATAATTATACAGGAACTGCGATGTTGAGCGCTCCGGGAACTACCTCTATCTCCGCCGTGGTGTATTCTCCGCCGTTTTCGCCGTCCAGCGTCCAGCGGAACGGCTTCTCGCAGGAAACGCGCAGCTGCGCCGATTTGAACGACACTATCATGTCCGTATCGGTGTCGTGGGTCAGCATGAACCGGTTGAGCTCCTCAAGGTCGGCGAGATTCTTCGGGGATTTGACGAACAGGCAGTCGAGCATTCCGTCCGTAAGGGAAGCGCCGTCCGGGACGAGATTCTTCATTCCGCCGACTGAGTGGGTGTTACCGACCATGCAGTAAATGAAATCGTCCTCGATGGCTCCGTGCTCCCAGGATATCTTCACCCTGCCGGAATTCTCCCGGAGGTAACGCGGCTCAAAGGACCTCAGTCCCTGGAGGAAATATGCGAACGAGCCGAGCACGTTCTTGGTTTTCTGCGGAGTGGCATAGCTAACGTCGGTGAACCAGCCGAACGCCGAGATGTACGCGAAGTAACCGCCGTTGAACCGCCCGAGGTCTACCGGCTGGAAGTTCTCCCGCATTATCATGTCGGCGCATTTCTGCATGTCCTTAGGGATGTTCAGCGAGGATGCAAAGTCGTTGACCGTCCCCGACGGAATGTACCCGCAGGGGCAGCTGAGCTTGCCAGCCGACATCCCGTAGGCGAGCTCGTGGAGCATTCCGTCGCCGCCGCTGCTGACGATCAGGTCGTATTCCCCGCCGCGGCTGGAGATGAATTCGATAGCGTCCCCGGCGCAACAGGTCGGGTGCACCGTGACGTCGTAGCCGCCGGCGGTGAACGTGCTGATTATGTCGGAAAGCGCCGCTTTCACCGCGCCTTTTCCGGAGTTGGGATTGTATGTGAAAAGTAGCTTCTTCATATGTATCCTGCCTTTCGGAGAGTTCCAGTATATGTATTATAGCAGATTCCCCGGCGGCTGTCAATAGAGCGATCGGTCGTTCGTCCGCTGAGTCGAAAAATGTGTATCCATGATTTGTAAAAACTCTTGACAATCACTTAAAAATATAATATAATTATACAATACGGACTTTTTTAGGACCTGTGCTGAGGTATTAATGAATGAAGAAAAAGAAGAACAGCAAGAAGCTTAATCTGATAATCTGCGCTATCGCATTTGTCGTGATGATAGTATATCTGGTGTTCGTTGACAGCATAGACAACGTGGTCGCCGCACTGACCAAGATAAATAAGGGCGCGCTCGTTCTGTGCGTCCTGTTTATGATAGGCTACTGGGTGAGCGAGGCGTCAACTATCCACGTAATGCTCAAGTCGATGCACCCTAAAATGAAATTCTGGAACAGCTGGCTGACGACCATAATCGGTCAGTATTTCAACTGTATAACTCCGTCCTCCACCGGCGGTCAGCCTATGCAGGCTTATTACCTCGTCAAGTTCGGAGTGCCCCTCGGCTGCGGGATAACAGCGCTGCTTAGCCGGTTTATAATTTATCAGTTCGTGCTGACCGGCTATTCGATATTCACGCTTGCGGTCGGCTATAACCATTTCGGCGACGACCTCCAGCAAAAGGGACTCATGCCGTTCGTGCTGATAGGATTTGTGATAAACACTGCGGTCATTGTATTCCTGATATCCATTGCGATTTTCCGCAGCGGGACTATCAAGGTGTCAAACGCGCTGATATCCCTGCTCACGAAAATGCACATAATAAAGCATCCCATGAAGTGGCGCGTGTACCTCACAAGAGAGGTCAACAAGTTCTACAACAATTTCAGGTATCTCAAGAAAAACGTTCCGCTGCTGCTGAAGTCCGTGTTTTTCACGTTCGTGCAGCTCACGCTGTTCCTCAGCATTTCGTATGTGCTCTACCGCGGATTCGGACTTGAGGGCACCAGCCTGCTCCAGATAATCAGCTATCAGGCTTACGTCCTGATGATATCCTCGTTCATCCCGCTTCCCGGCGCGATGGGCGGCGCGGAGCTCGGCTACCATGGATTCTTCAAGGATATTTTCGGCGAGCAGTACATCAACACGGCGATGATGCTGTGGAGGATAATGACGTTCTATCTGCCGATAATCGTCGGACTTTTCTTCACCCTCACGATGAAAAACAGGGGTATCGAAGAACCGGAGGACGGCGAGGCTGAAAAATCGCTCTACGAAATGGAACAGCAGATAAATCATGAAACCAAAAACTAAAGATATAAAGGAAGAAGACAGATGGCAGATTTAAAGCATGAGATCGAAAGACGCCGCACGTTTGCGATAATCTCGCACCCGGACGCAGGTAAGACTACGCTTACCGAAAAGTTCCTGCTGTACGGAGGCGCGATATCCCTCGCCGGCGCAGTAAAGGGCAAGAAGAATACCCGCCACGCGGTTTCCGACTGGATGGAGATAGAAAAGCAGAGAGGTATCTCGGTAACATCGTCCGTAATGCAGTTCAACTATGAGGGCTACTGCATAAACATCCTCGACACCCCCGGACACCAGGACTTCTCGGAGGACACCTACCGTACCCTGATGGCCGCGGACAGTGCAGTAATGGTCATCGACGCCGCAAAGGGCGTTGAGAACCAGACCAGAAAGCTGTTCAAGGTCTGCGTTATGCGTAATATCCCGATATTCACGTTCATCAATAAGATGGACCGTGAAGCCCGCGACCCGTTCGACCTGCTGGATGAGATCGAAAACGAGCTGGGTATCAAGACCTATCCGGTCAACTGGCCCATCGGCTCCGGAAAGGAATTCAAGGGCGTTTACGAGCGCGAAAAGCGCCGCATAATCTCCTTTGAGGCGAATAACGGCACCCGGGAGGTCGCAGCCACCGAGGCTGACCTCTCCGACGCGTCCCTTGCCGACCTCATCGGCGAGCACAATTACGAAAAGCTGTCGGAGGACGTCGAGCTGCTCGACGGCGCAAGCGAGGAGTTCAACATGGATCTCGTCAGCAGCGGTAAGCTCTCTCCGGTATTCTTCGGTTCTGCGCTGACCAATTTCGGCGTTGAGCCGTTCCTCGAGAACTTCCTCAAGATGACGACATCCCCGCTGCCGAGAAACACTCCCGACGGAGTTGTTGACCCGTTCGACCCGGAGTTCTCCGCGTTTATTTTCAAGATACAGGCAAACATGAACAAGGCTCACCGCGACCGTATCGCATTCATGCGCATATGCAGCGGCAAGTTCGACAAGGATATGGAAGTTCTGCACGTCCAGAACGGCAGGACGATGCGCCTTTCCCAGCCGCAGCAGATGATGGCGAGCGAGCGCGAGGTCATCTCCGAGGCTTACGCCGGGGACATCATGGGCGTGTTTGACCCGGGCGTTTTCTCGATAGGCGACACGGTATGCTCCCCGAAGAAGAAGGTCAAGTTCGAGGGTATCCCGACATTTGCGCCGGAGCACTTTGCGCGTATCCGTCAGAAGGATACTCTCAAGCGCAAGCAGTTCATCAAGGGAACTACCCAGATTGCCCAGGAGGGTGCGATACAGATATTCTCCGAGCCGCAGAGCGGCTTTGAGGAGGTCATCGTAGGCGTAGTCGGCGTACTTCAGTTCGAAGTGCTCGAGTATCGCCTGAAGAACGAGTACAACGTTGACATTATCCGCGAGGGGCTCCCGTATGAGCATATCCGCTGGATAACCAGCCAGAAGCACCTTGACGGAGGTCTTGACGAGCTCCAGAAGCTGGTGCTGACCTCCGACACCAAGCTCATCCAGGACGTAAAGGGCAACTACCTGCTGATATTCACCAGCGAGTGGAACATCAAGTGGGCGCTCGACAAGAATCCCGGTCTGGAGCTTGCTGAGTTCAACAGGGACTGACATAAAAATGCACAGGGCGTGCGGCTTTCATGGCTGCGCGCCTTTTTTTTGTTTCCTGCGGCATTTCTGCTCAGAAAATTCTTCCTCATTGTGACATATTTCTCAGCCCCCGGCATATATAATAGTAACAGAAAGTGTACAAGTTGGTGATAGCTTTGGTAATATATGTCGATGTTCTTCTCGTGGTGAATCTGTACATAAACTACTTCCTCATCCGCGGGACTGCGCTGGTGCTCCGCAGAAGTATACCTCCCGCCAGGATAATTGCGGCGGCAGCAGTAGGGGCGGCTGGCTCGCTGCTGATTCTTGCTCCGGATATTCACCCGGTCCTCTGCGCCGTTATCAGGATACTCGCCGGGGTGATTATTACATTTACGGCATTCGGCAGGCAGAAAAAAGTTGATTTTCTTATCAATGCGCTTGCTTTCCTGCTGGTGAGCTTCGTATTCGGAGGGGCGATGAACGTCCTTTGGGAGCTCGCCGCGCCGGAGTGCATGTTCATGCGCAACGGGACTGCCTATTTCGATATCCCGATAATTGCCGCAGCGGCTGTCACCGTCGCCGTTTACGGCTGCTTCCGGCTGTTCAGGTACATTGCCGACCGGAGGAAGCCGCAGAGCCGCGCGGTCGTAAGGATACGCGCAAACGGCGGCGAAGTCACGCTGGACGGGCTTGCGGACACCGGAAATTCACTGAGGGACTGCTTCACGGGAAAGCCCGTCGTGATAACCTCCATGAATAAGGCGTCCGGGGTTATTCCGGAGCAGGTCGCGAATTACCTCAGCGGCGGCAGCGACGGGCTGGAGGGGCTGCGGCTCACTCCCTGCCGTACAGTGACGTCCGCCGGGGTAGTTCCGGTGTTTCCCGCCGAGGTGCTGATAAACGACAAGCCTGCTGACGCTCTTGTTGGCGTAGTCCGCGAGGAGCTGACGGGAGCCGACTGCATCTTTGACCCTAACATAATTATATAAAACAGGAGGAATCAACATGCTTGAATTTTTGAAGAAACTACTGGACGAGGGATTTGAAGCGTTCCGGAAATACGCGTCATGCGAGACCAGCGACGCTGGAGTGTACTACATAAACGGCTCGGAATCGCTCCCTCCGCCACTGACCCGCGAGGAGGAAGAAGCGGCGTTCAGGCTGCTCGAGACGGACTTTGCCGCCGCAAGGGAAACGCTTATCGTGCACAATCTGCGGTTGGTGGTGTACATAGCGAAGAAATTCGAAAACACCGGCGTCGGGCTTGACGACCTGGTATCCATAGGCACGATAGGGCTCATCAAAGCGGTCAACACGTTCAGCGTCAACCGCAATATAAAGCTTGCCACCTACGCTTCCAGGTGCATTGAAAACGAGATACTGATGTACCTGCGTAAGACCAGTCAGCGCCGCTGTGAGGTGTCGATAGACGAGCCGCTGAACGTTGATTGGGACGGCAACGAGCTGCTGCTTTCAGACGTACTGGGAACTGACAGCGACTGCGTAAACGCCCGCATAGAGGACGAGACCGAGAAGAAGCTGCTCCACGACGCAGTGAACCATCTCACCCCGAGAGAGCGCCAGATAATGGAAATGCGCTTCGGGTTGAACGGCGGCAAGGAAAAAACGCAAAAGGAGGTAGCGGACGAGATAGGAATTTCTCAGAGCTATATTTCGAGGCTGGAAAAGCGCATAATAAAGCAGCTCCGCGAGGAATTGGAGCGCGTCTGCAACTGAACAGGGAAAATTTCACAGAATAGAAAAACCACTTCCTGACAATACTACTTGTATAAAATCAAGCAGGTCGGGAGTGGTTTATTTGTATTATAACAAGGTCGAAATAAGCGGCGTTAACACTTCGCAGCTCAAGGTACTCAGGGAGAGCGAGAAGATGGAGCTGCTGAAAAAGGTCAAGCAGGGCGATATGCAGGCGCGCGAGGAGTTGATAAACGGCAACCTGCGTCTGGTGCTGAGCGTGATACAGCGGTTTGCCGGGCGCGGCGAAGGACCTGACGATTTGTTTCAGGTGGGCTGCGTCGGGCTCATCAAGGCTATAGATAACTTTGATATCACGCAGCCGGTGCGGTTTTCGACCTACGCCGTGCCGATGATACAGGGGGAGCTGCGGAGGTACCTGCGGGATAATTCGCCGGTGCGCGTCAGCCGTTCCATGAGGGACCTTGCGTATCGTGCGATGCAGGCGCGGGAGCGGCTGACCTCTGCAAATGGCAGGGAACCTACGATAGAGATGATAGCCAAAGAGATAGGGGCAGAGCGAGCTGATGTGGTAATTGCGCTGGAGGCGGTAAGTGAGCCGATATCGCTTTACGAGCCGGTGTTTTCTGAATCAGGGGATACGATATACGTCCTGGACCAGCTCGGGGACCATAATGATGACGACAATTGGCTGGATGAGATATCGTTGAAGGAGGCTATCCACGCGTTGGGCGATAGGGAAAAGCACATTCTTGACCTGCGGTTTTTCCGTGGGAAAACTCAGGTCGAGGTAGCAAAGGAGATCGGAATAAGCCAGGCGCAGGTGAGCCGTCTGGAAAAAGGAGCGCTCCAGAAGATAAAGAATAGGATATGATAAACTATAATTTATGTTTGTTAGGAACATTGTAATTTGCATCACTAATTGGGAGAGTCAAGAGGGGGACTAGTCCCCCTCTTGCAGGTCGAGGGCAGCGCCCTCGTCGCCGTCCGCAGACGGCGAAATCCCCAAATAAAAAAAGCGCTAAAGGGGTGCAGGGGGAAAACAAGAGT
>CAKSEO010000048.1 GCA_934446565.1 uncultured Oscillospiraceae bacterium
CGTTTAGCTGCGCGCCAGCGCGCAGAGTAGCCGTGCTTCGCACGGAGTAACCGCGCTTCCGCGCGGAGGTTTCGCCTACGGCGACGAGGGCTCTGCCCTCGACTCGCAAGGGGGACTAGTCCCCCTTGACTCCCGATTGGGAGCGCCTGCTAATTTATCACTACCCGCATAAATTATAGTTTTTCAGAAAACCGAACAGCCTCCATTTCCGGAGGCTGTTCTCATATTCACTTTTTCTCCTTCAGCCGATATGCCTGGGTCTTGACTTCACTATCTGTGCTTTCTGCCGCTAACTCACAGTATTTCTTCACCATATCTTTCTTTCCAGTGACGCCGAAAAGGTGCGCGAGAGTCAACGCCAGGCTACACCGCTCATCATCTTTCACTTTCTTGCCATCGACGGCTTTTTGCAACTTCAGCGCAGCCTGCTCCGCACAATACAACGACAGCATATCGTCGCATGCGTCACAGGCAAGCCAGTAAAGATCACACCACAGCATCCCGATAAGCAGGTCATCCGATGAATTCACCGCCTCGTTGATATGGATAGCCTGGAGATACCTTAATACCAGATGGTCAAACGGAGTTGAAAGGAACTTCTTCTCCTCCAGTACCGGATCGTGCTGCTCCTTTAAAATGCGCTTGATGAACTCACGCTTGAACGGTATCATTCGGAAGAAACTCAGGTGGTGATTGCTGTAGTGGCAATAAGGACAGCTCAGCACCTCGAACCAGAGCGGCTCGCACTCCACATAATGAACGCGGCGGTCAGGGTCTATCCTGCGCTCCCGCATAATGTTCCTGCGAAGGTTGAGCACGGTTATCTCCTTTCCGCAGATTGGACAGCTCTCGGTGACTGCCTGGGTGAAATTCAGGTCATGCGGCGGTTCCTCCACAACGTGGCTGAATGAATATATCTCCGGAAGCTTGAACTTCGGGGCGTGCATATTCTGAACGAAACGTTCAGTCTTGTAAAGCTGATTATCCAGCCTGCGTATCCTGCCGCTCATGTTCTCAAGAAGCTTTGCCGCCATCTCCGGGCAGTTCGTGAAGAACGAAGTGAGATTCCTCTTTGATATCGAAACGCATATCGTATCCTCAAGCGCGATGCAGCTTGCGCTGCGTGGCAGGTCGTCGAATATCGACATCTCCCCGAAGAAGTCGCCCGCCATTATGCGCGACACCTCGGTCAGCGTACCAAGCGCACTCGTGACATACACGCCAACGCTGCCCTTGAGGATAATGTACATCTCGCTGCCGGGAAGTCCCTCGGTGGTTATGTAGTCGTTCTGCGAGAAGCTGATAGGCTTGCTTATCGCCATCAGCTGTTTTACGGTTTCGTCCTGTATCATAGTTTGCCTCCTCTTTTAAAGTGTGCGGGTCAGCGTGAAGTCTGCCGTTAAGCCGTTCCCGCAATCGTAGGTGTAGGTGATGTTTCCGGTTATGCTGCTGAATACGCCGGTGGCACTGTCAAAGCTTGCCGTATCACCGGTGTAGGTTATCCGGCTGATGTCTATGCCCGGGATGGTCGTCATGTCGAACTCGGTCGCGGTGCTGGATATGGGGTAAGCGCAGTTTGAGCAGTCAAGCTGAAGCATGTCAGGGTCGCAGCCCGAAACGTCTATATAAGCCAGTCTTGTCCCTGCACAGGATACGATCTCAAGCCCGGTGTTTTCTGAAATATCTATTCCGGATACATCCGTATTGGATATCTCAAGCTGCGTCAGTGCAGGATTACCGCTGAGATCAAGTTCAGTCAGACCTGTATCCCTGCAATTAAGGCATTCCAGCGCCTGATTTCGCGAAATATCTATCCGGGATATGTCCGTATTATATATTCCAATTTCCACCAATCCAGGATTGCTGTTCACATTCAGTTCAGTCAACTTTGTTCCGCCGCAGTCAAGCCTCTCAAGCCTGGTATTAGAACTTATATCCAGCTCGGTTATTTGTGTTCCATCACACCAGAGTTCCTTTAATGCGGTCAGGTTTTCGATTCCCCTCAATGAGGTTATCGCAGCAGATGAAACGTTGACCGTCTCCGCCGCCGCTATCTCCTCGGCAGAAAGGAATCCGTCCGAATCCTTATCGAAATTCGCAGAAACGTAATTTCTGAAAACTTCGTCCGGGAAGTTTTCCGCAGTTATCGCAACGCCGTTGTCCACCGGGTCGCCGGTACGCGGAAGCGTGAACGTTGCGCTGTGACCTCCGCCGCAGTCATAGGTGTATGTCACCGTATCGGTTATCCCGGTGAATCTGCATGTGCTGTCGTCAAACAGATTTGCGCCGCTTACAAGCTTTATCTTCTTCGGGTCTATACCCTCAAACATGCTCATGTCGAATATCACCGCATTCGATGGTATCGGATAGCTACAGCCCTTGGCTGAGAAAACAGTCAGCGCTGTATTGGCGGTCAGGTCGATGTAAGCCATCGGGCAGCCGTCAATGTTGAGATTAACAAGGGCGGTGTTTTCGGTCAGGTCGAGACTGGATATTAATGTGTTGCTGCAGGAAAACCATTTAAGAGCGGTATTGTTTTTCAAATTAAGGCTTGATATTGAGGTATTGCTGCAATAAAGCGTTTTAATCGCAGTATTGTTTTCCAAGTCAAGACTGGATACCGATGTGTTTTCACAGGAAAGCGCTGTGAGAGCGGTGTTGGCTCTCAGGTCAAGACTGGATATAGACGTATTGTCACAAGAAAGCGATGCAAGAGCAGTGTTATGTTCCAGGTCAAGACTTGATATCGGCGTATTGTCGCACCAGAACTGTTCAAGAACGGTATTGTTGCTCAAGTCAATGCTGCTTATTTGAGATGAGTTGATCGTCAGAGTTTTCAAAGCCGGATTACTGCTGACATCAAGCTGAGTCAGAGCACTTCCAGAACATACAAAATAGTTCAACTTTGGCAGCATGCTTATGTCTATGGACGTAATTTGGAGCTTTCCGCAGTAGATCTTTTCAAGCTCCGTATTATGCGACAGGTCAATATCTGTTATTGCAGTCTGACCGAAATAGAATTCTTTGAGCTTTGTATTATGAGATACATCAATGGAGGAGATATTAACCAAGCCATGTATCCGCAGACTTTCAAGCTCAGTGAAATATTCGACTCCCTTCACCGTAGAGATTGCTTCACTGGCGAGACCGCGTCCGACCGTTATCGAAGTTACCGCCGCACACTCCTCGTCAGAAAGGAATCCGTCGCTGTCCGTATCGAACTTTGTGGACACATAATCTCTGAAATTATCATCCGGGAAATTCACGCTGTCTATCGCTAATCCGGGCAGCCAGATGTAATACTTCCCGCCGATAGTATCAGCCGAGGTAACGCCATAGGTATACGCCGTGCCGTCGCTACGTGTGACGTTCAGCACGTCAGCCGGGTAGTCGGTGAATTCTCTGCAAATCACCCTGTCAACGCCGTTGCTGAGAAATACCGGAACATTGCCGTCCAGCCTTATGCAGCCGCCAGTCACCGCCGAGGAGGCTGTTCCCAGGTCAAGCGCAGTATCCGCTGTCACATCAAGGCTGCCGCCGGAAACTACGAAGCTACCGCTGTTAAACGAAATGCCCGTGCTGTTCTGTCCATCCGCCTGTGTTATCGTAACGCTGCCGCCGGTCTGCCTGTAGCTGCCGCCGTTGAACTCCATTCCGTAGAAAATGCACGGTCCTACAGCGAGCGAACCACCGCTGACTATCAGTTCTCCGTCAACGCTGACAGGCATTCCCGATATCAGCGACAGGCTGCCGGAGCCGAATTCAAGACTTCCGCCGAGAGACAGCTCAGTCTGTTTTCCGCCGCGCTCGATGGAGCAGCTGCCAGAGCAGTCCAGCCGCACGGAAGCGCCGCTCTTAACGGAAAATTCGCCGGTCATGCGAACATCGCTGAGCAGTATCTCATGAGCTCCGCTTTCAACTGTTATGCTGCCGCCGGACGCGCTCTGCGTGATAACATATCTGTCTGTGTAGGGTATCTCCTCCGCCCCTCCGATGGAATAGCCCGTGGAAGTTATAACGATGTCTCCGCCACTGATATCCAGCGTGAATTTCGGCAGCACCTCGTCGGAGATCACAATTTCGCACACGCTGCAATAAACCAGCTTTCTGCCCTCCTTGTCGGCAGTGGGCTGAGTTATTTCGGTCACAGGCGTATGCCCCTTGGCTGGAATCTCCGCCGTATCAATAACGACCCCGCATACCGAGCAGGATGTTACATTCTTTCCTGCTTCTGTGCAGGTCGCCGGAGTAGTTTTAGTCACCGGGGTGTGCTCCGCAAGCGGAAGCTCCTCGCTCTCCCTTATCGCTCCGCAATCCGGGCAGTATATCTTTCTGTGACCCTTTTTCGTGCAGGTCGAGGGTTCTGTTTCGGTCTCCCATATGTGCGTGTGAACGCTGACGCCGCCTCCACCGCCACCGGAATTCCGGCGGGTCGTTGCACTGGTGGTCTCCTGAGGACTATCAGGTATCGACGACGTTGATGTTGCTGACGTACCAGACGTACCAGACGTAGCTGATGTTGCTGATGTTGCCGCTGATGTTTCCTGCGGCCTTTCGGTTTCCTCGGTGTGCGGCGGAGCTTCCTTAGTTTCATCCGCTGTTTCTGAGGAAGCAGTTTCGTCCGGCTCCTCCGTTAGAATTACGGGTTCTTCCCGGCCGGGATCCTTTTTCGTGCTTTCAGTGTTTCTGGCAGATGTGATCCCGGTGACACGTCCAGTTGCTATTCCGCTGGTCTCGTTTACAGTGCCTGATGTGGCGTCCGTAACGTCAGGAATGAGCTCCTCCGGCTCAGTACGTTCCGTTTCTGTTACTTCCGTAGGTCCTGTGATATCGGTGGGATCTGCGGAGTTTGTACGCTCTGTGCCGACAGCGGACGTATCAGTCTGCGAACCGTTGCCGCCTATATCCACGGGTACCTCCGGGGCGCTCCCTCCGGAATTTCCGGTATCTTCACCCGGCTGGGGTTCAGTCCCCGCCGCAGAGTCTACGGTGTACTCAGGTATCACGCCGCCGTCATATTGCGAGGTATGATCTCCGATATCTATACCGCGCTTGTTTATCTCATCCCATATCTGCCCGGTAGACATAAACAGCACATGCCCGCGCACCGACGAATCATACATACCCACGATGGCATCGTCGGGAATATCGGAAATGCTGATCGGGTCAACATCGTCGGCTCCCTCGTCTATCATTTCTTCAACGTACACGGTTATGATGTCGTCCATTTTGATACGCGCCTTGTATCCGGCATGTATCTCAACATCCTCATACACCGGAGTTCCATCCGGCATAACGCGATGGCAGGACACCGTCCCTCCGTAGACATACACATCCGAGAACGCTTCTCCCGTATCTGAGAACGACACCTCTACTCTGAAATATGTCCCCCGGACGGCAAGCACCGCGTTCGGTGTATTCACGACATACTGCGCGTCATCGCCGAGCGGCTTCGTGAGCTCGTTCGTCATAGCTCCTCGCTCCAGACGTATCGCAGTGGAATCGCTTCCCAGACCGCCAAGCTTTTCGAATGTCGCAAGGCTGTTCTCCTCTATCTTTATGTACTTCTCATCATCCAGAACCAGCCTTGACCAGCTTTCCGAGTCGGTCTCAAGCGAATATCCATCGAACAGCTTCATATCACGGTACGCGTCATAGCTGCTGTTTCCATTCGAAGCGGACACCCTGCCGAAAAGCTCGGAAACGCTTATGCTCCTCCAGCCCTTTTCGCCGCCCAGGGTAACTATAAGTATCGCCGCGACCGCTGCAATGGCAGCAGCTGCTGACGCTGCGGCTATCTTCCCTTTCTTTGTTCTGAGATATTTCATTTACAACCTCACCCCTGCCTTAAATAAAGCCTTCTTCTTCCAGCTTCTCAAGCGACTTTCTCTGATTCTCCGGCGACGATGTTTCGACAAGCACAGTCGCACCGGCAAGATATCTTCGGTAGCTTTCGTAAAATGCGGCACGGTCTATCCTGCCGCTGCCCCATGCAAGATGAAGGTCGCTTGCAAGGTCGTTATCGTTTATATGTACATGCCGGACGTACTTTCCGAGCTTTTCAGCCCAGACAGGCGCGGCAACTTTCGACAGCGACGCATGCGCATAGTCAAGGCATATTCCGAAATTATCGCAACTGCACAGCAGCTCCGCGAGCCTCTCCATTATATCCGGCGAGGTATCAAACATATTCTCCAGCCATATTTGTACGCCTTTATGCCGCGCCAGTACTCCGCTCCAGTAATCCGCATTCTGTCTTATCCAGTCTGCAATGTACGCTGGAGAATTCAGAAACGGATTGTAATTCGTATGGAATACCACTCCGCTTGCTCTCATGAGCTCCGCCGCGGCAATACTCTGCTCTATACGCATATCTGACGTTTGGGCAATGAGCCGGTCAACGCTGCACGGTATCACATCAAAAAACGCGCCGTGGAGCGTCGCAAAGCAGGGGATGCCGTGTTCAGCGTACTGCTCCGCTATTTCACGCTGCCTTTCGGGACTATCCAGCACATCTGGCGCGAAAAAATCATTGTATTCATACCCCACAGAGTATTCCTCAGCCAGTTTCTGCGATTCCTCCAGCCTTGACAGCGCCGGAATTATAAGAAGCTGCTTCCTCATAGTTGTCATTGCTGAACCTCCCCGATAAGCCCCGTAACGGAATAGACCATCACGCTTTTGCTCTTTCCCTTGAGCGGTATTTCGCCGACTTCCTCAGCGGTTATCCTGCCATTCAGTCGCTCGTAAACCTTGTCGCTGATATACACCTTCCCGCGGGGCGCGTTAGCCTCCAGACGTGCCGCTGTATTCACAGTGTCGCCTATCGCCGTGTAGTCCATACGGAAATCGCAGCCGATATTCCCGACGACGGCAGGGCCGCAGTTAACGCCCACGCCAAACCCTACATGCTTTCCGTAGCGCTCGATGAACGTCTTCTCTATACGCTCTCCGCCGGCAACGATATCCAGCGCGGTCAGCACTGCGCGGTAAACGTAGTCCTCGGTGTCAAACGGAGCGTTGAATACCGCCATCGTAGCGTCGCCGATGAACTTGTCCAGCGTCCCGCCGTGACTGAAAATGCAGTTCGTCGTCAGCTCCAGATAGGAATTAAGGATATCCACTACCTGCTCCGGCTCAAGGCTCTCCGACAGCGGAGTAAATCCGCGGATATCGACGAAAAGCACCGCTATGTCGCGGTTTTCGCCGCCGAGTTTGAGCTCGTAGGTTCCTGTGCTCGCTATCTCCTTTACGACCTGCGGTGCGACATACTTGCTGAACGCCTTTTCAATGCTGCGCTTAGCGCTGTTTGCCCGGTAATAATGCAGCCCCGTGAAATACACAGCAGTAACCACGGCTATCACCGGAAAAACTACCGTGCTTCCGGAATAACCGTTGCCGAACAGCAGCGCCCCCGCGCCAAGCCGAAGTCCGGCGGCGGCAGCGCTGACCAGCACTGCTTTCACAACGCTCATCCTGCTGCACGCTATCACCAGCAGCATAGTGAGCAGAGCCGCAAGCAGTCCATCCGACCAGCGTGGCAGCGGACAAAGCCCTTTCCCCTCAAGCAGCGCCTGGATAACGTTGGCGTGGATCTCAACTCCGTACATCTGCTGACTTCTGTCCACCGGGACATAATAGGAATCCATCATCCCCGCCGCATAAGCGCCCACCAGTACTATACAACCGCTGAACACCTGCGGAGGTACTGTGCCGTCAAGCACATCTATAAGCGACACATTCTCATATCCGGAAACACCCGCGCTGTATCTGAACGGAAAAATGCTACCGTCCGATACAGGGCTCTTCCCAGTGAATTTCTCATAAACAGCGGCACTGAACCCGGGAACCTTCGTTCCATTTTCATCGTACCACAAAAAGGAGCTGCGTATAACGCCGTCGTCATTGTCCATCAGAGCGTTTGCAAAGCCCTGGCTTGTCGCGGATTTCAGCGCTGGATACGGCTCCGTCCTGTCCACCACCGAAAGGCTGTTTACGGCAAGCTCGCCGTTTCTGTCGGTCACAAGCTCCTTTGTGAAAACATAGCTGAATGCGCATACGACATTCCCGGCGTCACTGCACGCATTTGCGAATCTTTCATCGCCCTGTTCGTCCTTTTCGCCGCCGAAAAGCACGTCGAAGCCTATCACAGCGGGTCTCACTTCATCCGAGACGCACAGCGTCTCCACCAGCTGCGCGTAAATTCCTCTGTCCCAGCCGGAGATATCTCCCAGGGCATTCATGCTGCGGTCGTCTATACGGATGATACGTATACGGCTGTCAGCAGTCCCAGGGCGATGATACAGTATATCCTCGACGTACTTATCTGCTGCCGCCGTTACCCCGGAGGCAGTCACCGCAAACGCAGCCACGCCCGCCGCAAGAACGGCCGCGATTTTTTTCAACATTTTTCTGACTTTCAACCAAACCACCTCATTATATTAATACACATATAACTATCCATTGTGATTATACCACACAATGAAACGCTTGTCAACAATGCAGATCTGCATAAACAATAACATACAGCGTGACGGACCAGTGTATACCCCCACTCATATGTCATGAGGATAATGAAATCCACTATCCTGCCCTGCGCAGCGTAATCGTGCGCCTCATACAGCAGCCCGGGCTGGTCTGCGGAGATCTTGGGTGCAAGCGCAGTAATTACGATGAACCCCTCGCCGTGGAGCCGCTCTGTCAGACGTTCCAGGAATGCGTTGTAGCGCTCACGATCCTCTGGGGCGATGTACTCGATATCCATATTCACGCCGTAGTAGTTCTTGCCGGTGAGCTCTGCGAGTATATTCCCGATAAGGCGGTCCTGTAATTCCGAAGAAGCCAGTATCCCGGACAGCGTTTCCGTGCTGAATCCCTCGTCGAATATATTCGTCACGACCATTATCGGCATGACCGCCGAACGCTGTGCCCGGAATATCAGGTCGCTGTCGCCCGGAGGGACAAGCTCCGCCGTCGGAGTCAGCTTATAGCTGAACGGACTGATAAAAGTCAGAAACGGCAGCACGCAGTTCAGCGAGTTAGTATTTATACTAGGATACGCGTAGCCGTTCACAAGTATCGGACGCCGCTGTTCACGCGCCGCCACCGGTATCATCACCGTTTCCCCCGGGCGCAGGTTGAGCGGATTCAGCCCCGGATTAGCCTCGATAAGCTCCTCCAGCGGAACGCCGTATTCCTGCGAAAGCGAAAACAGCGTCTGCCCCTCCTCAAGGATGTACCTCACCGAATCCACGTTTATCAGCAGATTCTGTCCCGGGACCAGCCGCGTCATGTCGCTAAGCCCATTGTCCGCCGCTATCCGTATCGGAGATAGTCCGTACCTCCGGGAGATGACCGCAAGGGTGTCCCCCGGTTTAACTGTGTAGATAAGCATGTTGGCTCCTTTCAGGTCATATTCCGCGCAGGATATTCCCTGCGCGCTCCTAGGATGTGTATTCCCTCTGCGGCAGCATAGTCATAGGTAGAAAGCCGCCGGCTGCGCGAATCGTAGCTGTGCGAGCATATAAAAATGTTCTCCGGGACCGCTGGGTAAAATATAAAGGATATTATCAGCGAATGATACAGCCGTCCAACACTGTTGCGCAGCTGTATCACGTCCCCCGGACGCAGCTCCGTCAGCTCCGCACTAACGCCATAGGGACCTGTTCCATCGTTCGTCAGCAGAAATTCCCGCAGCAGTTCCACGCTGGTCCACGCCGGGGCGCGGTCGTCCGGACTTATGTAGTACCAGCCGTTCTCCTGCGCATAGTTCATCACCCCGCAGCCTGCATATATGCATTGCGATACGAAATTCGTGCAGTCGCCGCCTATATTCTCGAAATCGTAGAACCTCGGGTTACGCGAAAGCGCCCATCGCAGCGCATACCCTACCGCCCGGCTGCGGTCATAGCCTACAGGTATAAGCATCAGTATCACCTGCTCTTTCAATGCATTATATGCTTTAAACGTTCACCCGTGAATGGTAGAGTTTCCTATTTTATACCTTTCTGCATGTTAAGAATCCGTTAAGCAAATCCCACGGAATGTTGGATATTATGACCTTACGATGCCGTCAAACAGTATTACAATCGCATTTGCATGAAACACGCCGTAATTTTTGTTGTCGAAAATCATTTCTAGAAATTTCCAAAAACCTCTTGCAATAAAATCCATTTTATGGTATTATTAAGTTACCGAAAAACACCAGGTACTCCCGAAATTGCCAGATAATAGGAACAACAGTTCACACAATGCCGTAAAATCGGTTGGGCGGCATAGGATCAACGCAATGGCAGCAGGACGGGGAATTACAGACAGAATACAGGAGGAAAAATCATGAACAGCAAGATCAAGGTACTTATCGGAAGCGACACCGCAGATTGCGGAATGGCATGGGCAGGCGCACTGAAAGGCGCGGGAATGTACGCGATAACCCGCCGCTGTGACGGAAATGCAGTGCTAAGCTCCATCAAATCGGAAGCCCCGGACGTAGCGGTGCTGGAAGCAAAAATGCCTTTCTGCGACGCGGTCGAGGTCATTCGCCGCCTGAAAATGGAAAAGAAATACTGTCCGAACGTGCTTATCGTATCCGGAAGCGATGACCCGCGCCTTGAGCGCGACGCGATAAACGCTGGCGCAGCTGGAGTTATGGTAAAGCCGATCGACCCGCAGTACCTTGTCAGCCGCGTTGAAAGGCTCTGCACTCCCTGCGGTGACGAACCCGAGGCGGTTCCCGACGAAACCGACCTTGAATGCGCAGTCACCGAGATAATCCACCAGGTAGGCATTCCGGCGCACATCAAGGGCTACCACTACCTCCGTACTGCGATAATGCTGTCGGTCAACAACGACGAGATGATAAACTGCATAACTAAGCTCCTCTACCCTACCGTTGCGAAGCGCTACCAGACGACCAGCTCCCGTGTTGAACGCGCTATACGCCACGCGATCGAGATCGCATGGGACCGTGGAGACATCGACGTGCTCAACAGGATATTCTCCTACACGGTCCACACAAGCAAGGGAAAGCCCACCAACTCGGAGTTTATCGCGCTCATTGCAGACCACCTCCGCCTGAAATTCAAGCAAAAAGGCGCAGTCCCGGTATACTCCCAGCATTGACCTATACTCCTGAACAGAGAAAGCTCCTCCGCGTTTGCGGAGGAGCTTTCTTTCTGACCGTAGTTCCGTAAAAAAAGCTCCCCCCGGTCGCCCGAGGGGAACTGTTATGCACTTTGTGAGTTACAATTACTTGAGCTCTGCGAAGTACTTGATGGTTCTAACCATCTGAGAAGTGTAGGAGTTCTCGTTATCATACCAAGAAACAACCTGTACCTCATAGAGGTCATCAGCGATCTTAGCTACCATTGTCTGAGTAGCGTCGAACAGGGAACCGAATCTCATGCCGATAACATCGGAAGAAACGATCTGATCCTCGTTGTAGCCGAAGGACTCGGAAGCAGCAGCCTTCATTGCAGCGTTGATGCCTTCCTTGGTAACGTCTGCGCCCTTAACAACAGCGGTAAGGATAGTGGTGGAACCTGTGGGAACAGGAACACGCTGTGCAGAACCAATGAGCTTGCCGTTGAGCTCGGGGATAACCAGACCGATTGCCTTAGCAGCGCCGGTGGAGTTCGGAACGATGTTAGCTGCGCCAGCTCTTGCTCTTCTGAGGTCGCCCTTTCTGTGAGGACCATCGAGGATCATCTGGTCGCCGGTGTAAGCGTGGATAGTGCTCATGATACCGGACTGGATGGGAGCATAATCGTTCAGAGCCTTAGCCATAGGAGCCAGGCAGTTGGTTGTGCAGGAAGCAGCAGAGATGATGGTGTCTTCAGCTGTCAGGGTCTTCTCGTTTACGGAGTAAACGATGGTCTTGAGGTCGTTGCCAGCAGGAGCGGAGATAACAACCTTCTTAGCGCCAGCGTCGATGTGAGCCTGGGACTTGTCCTTGGAGCAGTAGAAACCTGTGCACTCGAGAACAACGTCAACGCCGATCTTGCCCCAAGGAAGATCCTTAGCGTCCTTCTCAGCGTAGATGGTCAGGGTCTTGCCGTCAACAGTGATGGTACCCTTCTCATCATCAGCGGTAACGGTGTGAAGATTCTCACCGATCTTGCCGCAGTAGCCGCCCTGAGCGGTATCGTACTTGAGGAGCTGAGCAAGCATAGAGGGCTTGGTCAGGTCGTTGATAGCTACTACATCGTAGCCCTTAGCACCGAACATCTGTCTGAACGCAAGGCGTCCGATACGGCCAAAGCCGTTAATTGCAACTTTAACATCTGCCATTGGAATATTCCTCCTGAGAAATAATTATTTGCTCCGACTGGCGAAGCAGCAGACACACCCATTGGGTATATCATTACATATTTATTATACTAAAAATCCCTCATTTTATCAAGATGTTTGCCGAAAATTATTCGCAGACTTTCTTAAAAAAATGTTATAATCTTTTGTGCACTTTGCCGAATTTTCAGATAAACACAGTCCAAACGGATTATTTAGCATTGTGAAATTTCTTCACGAACCATATCGAATCCATGTCAGCAACGGAAAATTCCCTGTGGTTGAGGTACTCCAGGCAGCCCGCCGGAGTAGTGAACTCGAACCGCAGCCTGTAGGAATACAGCGCCTGCACGTCGTAGCCAAGCGACTTGTTCAGCTTGTTGCTGCCATACTTCCCGTCCCCGAGCAGCGGATGCCCGACATGCGCAAAATGCGCGCGGATCTGATGAGTGCGCCCGGTGAGCAGGTCTACTTCAAGCAGGGAGTTTCCGCCGCGCTGCTCCAGTACTCGGTACTTGGTCAGTATAGTGCGATTCTGCGGGGCCTTGCGGTCGGAAACGATCACGCGGTTCTCATCGGAAAGTTTCTCAAGGTAAGCGGTAAGCGTGTCCGCACGTTTATCGAGCTCCCCCTGGACAACGCACAGGTACAGCTTGACAAGCTCCCTGTCGCGTATCTTCTGGTTGAGCACCCGCAGCGACTCCGCATTCTTTGCAGCGATGACTATACCTCCGGTGTTGCGGTCGATGCGGTTGCAGAGCGCGGGGACAAAGCTCTGCTCGCTGTCCGGGTCGTACTCGCCCTGTTTCCAGAGGTAGCATTTAATGCGGTTTATCAGCGTGTCGGAAGTGTTGTCGTTGTCCTCGTGGACCACCATTCCCACCGGCTTGTCGCACAGCAGGATATTCTCGTCCTCGTAGATGATGTTGATATCCGGCGGGATATCCCGGAAATCTGCGGTCTTTTCCCTGCCGCCGGTGTCCAGCAGCTCGTCGCTCAGGTAGAATCTGAACACATCGCCCTCGGCGAGCTTTACGTTCGGTTCGGTTTTCCCGCCGTTCAGCTTTATGCGTTTCTTGCGCATGAGCTTGCATATCAGCGGCAGCGACAGATTGGGATAGGCTTTCGAAAGAAAGCGGTCTGCGCGCTGTCCCGCGTCGTTTTTTGTTACTGTTATTTCGGTCATAGTTTCCTCTCAGATAAGTGATGTTACTATTATACCCCCTGTCCCCGGGCTTGTCAAGGTTTTCGGAGTCCGCGCAGCAGAAACGGCGGCTCACTTGGAACCGCCGTATGTATTCGGTATCTTACTGGAGCGATTTGCCACAGAACGGGCAGAACTTCGCGCCGGGCTTTATTGCATTTCCACAGTAGGTGCAGAATGCGTTAGCGGCTTTCTCAGGCTGCGCGGCAGCCGGAGCGGGTTCAGTGACCTGCTGGGGGACTGGCTCAGGTGTGGGTACCGGCTGAGGTACGGGCGCGGGAGCGGGTACCGGCTGAGGTACAGGCGCAGGAGCGGGTACCGGCTGGGGTACGGGCGCAGGAGCGGGTACCGGCTGAGGTACAGGCGCAGGAGCGGGTACCGGCTGAGGTACAGGTGCAGGAGCGGGTACCGGCTGAGGTACGGGCGCGGGCGCGGGTACCGGCTGGGGTACGGGCGCAGGCTGAACCTGTGCATTAGGGTCATACTGCGGATGCTGAGTCTGCTGCGGCTGCTGGTACGGGATCGTAGGCAGCTTGGGTTCGAATGTGGACTGGCTGTCCTTTGGCTCGTCGGCGGTGTTGTTGTCGGTGTCGAGCCCGGCGCTCTTTCTTACGGCGAGAACGGCTTCGAACAGGATACGCAGGATAACGTTGCCGACAATGACATATTTGATTATCGCGCCAAAGCCGTCAATGGTCGTGATGCACTTTGCGATTCCCATGAACACGAGGAACACAGCAAGCGAATAATAGGTCATCTTCACAATGGAAAGCGGCAGGAAGCGCTGACCATTGGCATACTGCATGAACTTACCCGCGCAGGGATCCTTTGCCTTAGGTCCGAAAACCTTCCAGTAAAGCAGGATAGCAACTCCTACGGAGATAACAAGTCCCAGGATAGTCAGCAGGAGATTCGCGATCAGTCCGCCGGTAAGCGCGGAATAAATGTCATACATAACGTGTACCTCGTTTCATTGGTTATCCGGTCAGTGCCGTAATAGAATTATAACATAATTATACAGCAAATGCAACAATTTTTGTTATATTTTTTCAGAAATATCAAATGGAGTAGTCTGATAAACGAAGTAGTTCAGCCAGTTGGTGTAGATAAGCGTGGAATGCGCCCTCCACTTCATGACGGGCTGCTTTGTGGGGTCGTCGTCCGGGAAGTAATGCGCGGGGATTTTGGGATTCAGCCCCTTTTCGAGGTCGCGCTTGTATTCCAGCGCAAGCGTATCCGCGTCATACTCGGAATGCCCGGTTATGAAGAACTGACGGCTGTCCTCGCTGCAAACGGCGTAAACTCCCGCCTCGTCCGATACAGCCATGACCTTCAGCTGCGGCACCTTCTCGATATCCTCCTGCCGCACCTCGGTGTGACGGGAATGCGGAGCCCAGAACTCGCTGTCGAATCCGCGGAAAAGCCGGGATTTCGGAGTAAGCAGAGTGTGCCTGAACACGCCGGAAAGCTTCTCGGGAAGCGGATACTTCGGTATCCCGTAGTGATAGTACAGCGCCGCCTGCGCCGCCCAGCAGATGTGGAACGTTGAGTGTACATGAGTTTTCGTCCACTCCATTATTTTGCATATCTCGTCCCAGTAGTCGACCTCCTCGAACGGCAGGTGCTCCACCGGCGCGCCGGTGATTATGAACCCGTCGAAATTCATGTCCTTTATCTCATCGAAAGTCTTGTAGAAATTCAGCAGGTGCTCGCTGGAGGTATTCTTGCTGGTGTAGGTAGAGGTCTGCACGAGAGTTATCTCGATTTGCAGCGGGGTGTTGGACAGGCTGCGGAGTATCTGCGTTTCTGTCGCGACCTTTGTCGGCATGAGGTTCAGTATGCCTATCTTCAGCGGACGAATATCCTGGTGAAGTGCGCGGTGCTCCGTCATGATGAATATATGCTCGTTTTCAAGTATCGACTGCGCGGGCAGTCCATCGGCTATTTTTACTGGCATTTTTATTCCTTTCCCATCGTGTATCGTCAGATACTTCGTGGCTACGCACACAATAATATGTGCATGGCATTTATTATATAATATGAATCTATTATAGCCCAATGCGCCGCTTTTGTCAAGCCGGGCGTTCAATGAATGCTCCTTGCAAATATCCCCGGAAAGACGAACCTCCCGGGGTATGTATTATTCGATATTCTGTATCTGCTCGCGTATCTTTTCTATCTCGCTCTTCTGGTCAACGACTATTCGGGTCACCTCGATGTCCTGCACCTTGGAGCCTATCGTGTTGGTCTCGCGGTTCATCTCCTGCACCAGGAAGTCCAGCTTTCTGCCTACCGGCTCGCCGGATCCCAGCATTGTGCGGAACTGCGCGATGTGGCTGCGCAGGCGCACCGTTTCCTCGTCGACGGCGGTCTTTTCGGAGAATATCCCGGCTTCCATGAGTATGCGGTTTTCGTCTATGTTGGTGTTGCTGAGCACCTCGCACATCTTGTCGTAGAGCCGCTTGCGGTAGTCCTCAACGACCTGCGGGGAGCGCGTCTCAACTACGCCGACCCACTCCTCGATTTTGTCCAGCCTGGTCATTACGTCCTGCTTCATGCGCTCGCCCTCTGCCTCGCGCATTGCAATGAAATGCTCCAGCGCTTCCTCCGCCACCGACTTCACGTCAGCCCAGAGCTGCTCCTCGTCGGTCTCGGTCTTTACCACGGTGAAAGCGTCCGGGATACGCAGGATATCCGACAGCGAAAGGTCGTCGTTCAGCGAATACTCCTCCTTAACGGAGCGCAGCGCGTCAACGTATTCCTTTACTATTTCCTTATTAATGGTTATCTTCTCGTCCGCAGCTTCAACGTTGTTCACCAGCACGGATATCTCCACCTTGCCGCGGTTTATCCTGCCCTGGAGCAGGCTCTTGAGCTTTTCCTCGATGTAGCCCAGGCTGCGCGGGAGCCGCGAACTGAACTCGTAATACCGGTGATTCACCGCGCGAATCTCTACGGTGATATCTCTGCCGTTAAGTACCTGATGACCTCTGCCGAAGCCTGTCATGCTCTTTATCATGTTATTGTCCTTTCGACCTGTTGAAACCTACTTCTGTCAGATATGCGCCAGACCCTTGTCCAGCATGTACTGCGCCGCGTGCATAATGCCAGCCTTGCCAGTCGGGAACGTAAGTCCGCCCTGGAGCCATACTGCGAAGGGCTCACGCAGCGGAGCGTCTGCGGAAAGCTCGATGGAAGCCCCCATCGTGAAAGCGCCTGCCGCCATGATGACCTGGCTGTCGTATCCCGGCATGTCCCACGGCTCCGGGGAAGCGAAGCTGTCCACAGGGGAACCCGCCTGAATTCCCTGGCAGAACGCGATGAGCTGCTTTTCGCCGCCGAGCTTCAGCGCTTCGATGATATCGGTGCGCTTCTCGTTGTACTTCGGGAATGCTTCGAACCCGAGAAGCTCCGCGAGAGCCGCCGCGAACGCCGCAGTCTTGAGCGCCGCGCAGACCGCCTCCGGCGCATGGAAGATTCCGAGGTACATTCCACGGAGCTGGTTCAGGCTCGCGCCGACCTCCTTGCCGGTACCCGGGGTAGTCAGCCGGAATGCGCACTGTTCAACAAGGTCAGCCCTGCCGGCAATGTAGCCGCCGGTTTCCGCAATCCCGCCGCCGAGGTTCTTGATAAGGCTTCCCGCGATGAGGTCAGCGCCTACGGAAACAGGCTCCTTATCCTCGACCAGTTCGCCGTAGCAGTTGTCGGTGAATATCACGCAGTCGGGATTCACGCTGCGGACTGCATCGCATATCTTCGCTATCACATCTATGCTCAGCGACGGGCGCAGCGAATAGCCGCGTGAGCGCTGGATGTAAGCCATGCGGCAGCTTCCCGCGCGGTGCTTTATTGCGTCGTAGTCGGGAGTGCCGTCCGGCAGGAGATCTACCTTTCCGAACTTAACGCCGAAATCTTTAAGGGAACCGATACCGTCGCCGGAAATGACACCCTGCATGGTATCGTAGGGGTCGCCGGTAACGGACAGGAGCTCATCGCCGGGACGCAGAATTCCGAAAAGGGCGGTAGTTATCGCATGTGTACCGTTTACGAAATTATGGCGCACCAGCGCATCCTCTGCGCCTAGTATCTGCGCGAAAACGGCGTCGAGCTTGTCTCTGCCGTCGTCTCCGTAGCCGTAGCCATTGGTGCCTTTCATATGGATATCGCTTATTTTGTTGTCGATGAACGCTTTAAGTACGCGCTCGCCGTTGTATTCCGCCATGCGGTCGAACTCGGCGAACTGTGGTCTGCACAGTTGCATCGCCTTGTTTCCAGCCTCAACCAGTTCAGGTGAGTAATCGAAGAATGCCATTTTGTTTATCCTTTCAGTCCGGAGTTGTCCGGAATTTTTATCTGCACATACATATTTATTTTACACAATTTTTCTGCTGTTGTCAACTGTTTTTTTTATTATTTTATATACAAAATTGAGTTAGTATTTAAACTATAATTTATGTTTGTTAGGAACATTGTAATTTGCATCACTAATTGGGAGAGTCAAGAGGGGGACTAGTCCCCCTCTTGCAGGTCGAGGGCAGCGCCCTCGTCGCCGTCCGCAGACGGCGAAATCCCCAAATAAAAAAAGCGCTAAAGGGGTGCAGGGGGAAAACAAGAGTTTTCCCCCGCTGGGCGTAGGACGCGATATCCTCCAAAA
>CAKSEO010000049.1 GCA_934446565.1 uncultured Oscillospiraceae bacterium
CCCCGGGAAACCCGGAGCAAAAAACGGATTTCAAAAGCCCGCTTCGCGGGCAAATTCGATTTTTTTCGACAAGCTGACGGGGCTGTAAAAAACAGCCCCGGTTTTTTATTGCTTTAGGATTTTCAGCGTTACTCTGCGTAGTCTGTGTCTATTCCTGCTTTGACGAGTTCTTTCTGCTCGGCTTCGAGCGCCAGCGCCTGCTCGCGCTGTATCTGCTCGTGCACCGACAGCATCGGCTCAACGTCTATATGCCGCACATGACGGTCTATGTAGTTCTTCGTGCACTTGTAGACCATCGGAGACAGCACCAGCACACCGATCAGGTTGGGTATCATCATCATGCCGTTGAATGTGTCGGAGAGCTCCCATGCGAGGTTCTCGCCCATGGTCGCGCCGCCGAATATCGCCAGAACGAACACGATCTTGTAGAACAGCGTAGCCTTTGTACCGAACAGATACTCGAACGCCTTTGTTCCGTAATGGCTCCAGCCGAGAGAGGTCGAGAATGCAAACAGCAGCAGCGCGATCGCAACGAAGTAGCGCCCAAACTCGCCGAAATTAACCTGAAATGCAACGCCAACTATAGAGCCAGTCTGATTTTCGAGATACGCGAATTCCTCCGCCAGTCTGCCTGTCTGAAGATTGAACAGCCCGGAGGAAAGGATCGTGAATGCAGTCAGCGAGCATACCACGATAGTATCGGTAAACACGCTGAAGATTCCCCACATGCCCTGGCTTACCGGCTCCTTTACGTTGGAGTTGCAATGCACCATTACCGAAGAGCCCAGACCTGCTTCGTTGGAGAACACTCCGCGCTTCATTCCCATCTCGATAGCCATCTTGACGCCCTGACCCACAAGACCGCCGACAACAGCCTCCATGCCGAATGCGCTTTTAAAAATCGAGGAGAACACCGCGCCGAACTGGTCGATGTGCATAACACAGACGCTTATGGTACCCAGGAGGTAAACAATTACCATGATAGGAACTATTTTTTCGGTAACGAGGGCAATGCGCTTGATTCCTCCGATAACTACGAGCGCCGCAATGATCATCAGAACGATTCCGGTCACCCAGTTGGGTATGCCGAAAGTGCTGTACATGTTGGTAGAGATAGTGTTTATCTGGGTCATGTTGCCTATTCCAAAGGAAGCAAAAAGACAGAACGCACAGAACAGCACAGCAAGAACAGAACCAAGCACCTTACAGTGCTTCTTCGAACCAAGACCGTACTTCAGATAGTACATCGCGCCGCCGCTCCACTCGCCGTCCTTGTTCTTGACGCGGTAGAGTATACCCAGAACATTCTCCGCGAAGTTGGTCATCATGCCAAAGAACGCCATTATCCACATCCAGAACACAGCGCCAGGACCTCCGGTGACGATAGCCGAAGCCACGCCTGCGATATTGCCAGTGCCGACCGTGGACGCAAGAGCCGCGCATACGCTCTGGAACTGGGAGATCTGCTTGTCCTTGGTGTGAGCCGTGACCTTCCTGTCCTTGAACACCGCGCCGATGGTGCATCTGAACCATCTTCCAATGTGCGATATCTGGAAGAATTTCGTGAGCACTGACATCAGCACTCCGACGAACAGCAGAAGGATCAGAGCCGGCCAGCCCCACACGACGCTGCTCACAGCGTCGTTCACGGTCTTTACAACTCCGAGGAAACCGTTGTCCCCTGCTGCAGCCTCCGCTGCCGAAACAAGCATTAAATTCATAGTCAAAAACTCCTATATGTAGCGTAAAAACAATTAATTATATTATACACTATACTCAGGAAAAAATCAAACCCTATGTATATAGCATTTTGCACAAAATTTCATAAGTTATATTACAAAATCAAATGGTTTGAGTTTAATAAATTTGTGCTTGATGTAATTTTCACTAAAAAAAGTAGTAAAAACAGACAAAAGCATTAAATCCTTGTTGCCAAAAACATGTGCTTTATGATATACTTATTTATAATAGTTTAAGTATGCTTATAACAATCGGGCAAAAAGGAGAATCACCTTGAAAAAGTCACGTCCACTAATCGGAATAATCGCTGCCGAGGCAGAATATATTTTCTTCTCAAATGCGCTCAGCACCATACAAAAAGAGCTTTTCGCCGCAGATATGGACGCTGCTGTATTTTCGTCGCTCATGATGTCCGGCAACGCCGAATTTGACGCGGCTGAAAATTCCGTTTACGATCTTGTTGACCTTGATATCCTTGACGGAATTATAATCCTCCCGACAAGCATTAACGATTTTGGTACGCGGGAACGCCTTGTATCACGTATCAAAAAGGAATTCAAGGGTCCTGTGGTTTCGTTCGACGGTCAGGTTGACGGATTCGAGAACTGTATTTATAACTACGAGTCGGTCGCTGAAATGATGGTCAGCCATATCATGGATCATCACGGAGCTAAAGTCATCGACTTCGTTGGCGGTCCGCACGATGATTTCCACGACGCGATAGAGCATTATTTTGTAAACGCCATGGCTAAGCGTGGATACGATATCCCTGAAAAGCGCATCCACCACGGCAAGGACTGGGTATCGGATTACTCCGGCATCGCTGGTGAGATAATCAGCAACGACCTGCCGGACGCTATAATGTGCTGTTCCGACCTGACTGCTGTTCAGCTGATAGCTGCGCTTTCTGACAAGGGCGTGCAGATACCCAGGGACGTACTTCTTACCGGTCTTAATCAGAAAGAGCCCTACGGCGCAGATTACCTCAATATCACCTCCGCGCTGCGCGACCCTGTGACCCTGGCTCAGAACTCGGCCCGTTACATAATCTCCAAGATAAGGGGAACGGATTACACGCCGATTCCTGATACCGAATGCGGACGTCTAAAGCCCGGAATGACCTGCGGCTGCTGCGCTCCGAACATTGGAACGCTCTGCCGCGCCGCTGCTTCCGAGATGACCGTCCTTCAGCGCAACGGCATGGATTCCTATTACAACTTCATGTCCGAGGACCTCATTGGCGCCGATACATTCTACGATTACCTCTGGAAAGTGGACTGGTATACCCATTTCCTTGGGGATTTCTCCGGATTCTGGCTCTGCCTTAACGATCAGGTCATGCACAACGCTGCACCGGAGCCTGGTTTCACGAACCGCATAAATCTCGCATTCAGCCGCACCGCTGAGGGCAGCACGGTTGACCTGATGGCGAAATTCCCACGGGAAATGCTGCTTCCTGATATCTTTAAGGAGCGCGAAAATCCGGCGTCGTTCATCTTTACATCGCTGCACTTCCTCGGCGTAAATTACGGCTACGTTGTGCTTTCCTACGGCGACAGCGGAAAGGTATACGACAGAGTGTACGTAAAGTGGCTCAGGGTGATCACCTGCGCCCTTGAGAAGCAGCGCCGCCACATCTTATACAACGATACCGTTACGGACGCGCAGGTGCGCGACCCGCTCACTGGTCTGCTGAACATGCGCGGCTACGTCCGCATAATGACCGAGCGCTGCGGCAAGTTCAACGATCCCAAAAAGCAGCTCCGCATTATTTCTATTGATGTTGAAAACCTCAAGGGTATCAACGACACCTACGGTTACGCCGAGGGTGATAAAGTTCTTCAGTCTCTTGGTGTCGCTCTTTCCGGTATAGCCGGCGACAGCGATGTCGTAGTAAGGGTCAGCGGAGACGAGTTCTTTATTGCCGGGGTAATTGATGAGGATTCCTTTGACGATGTTCCGTCCAGGCTGAATTCTGTCGTAGATACGATAAATCACCGCGGGAATTCCGAATACGGCGTGAATATTTACACTTCCTCTATTTCCGCGCCGCTTACGGACAAGTCCGTTCTTGATAAGCTGCCATATGAGGCGGCGTACCAGCGAACCCTCACCAAGGACAACCACACCAAGATGCACAAGACGGCGGATGTTTCCACCGAGACCTTCGACCCGGAGGAGCGACAGAATGTCGTCAGACTTCTCAACGAGAACCTGTTTACCTACAATTTCCAGCCTATCGTCAGCGCAAAGGACGGCAGTATTTTCGCTTACGAAGCGCTCATGCGCTCCGGCGAGGAATTCCGTCTGTCTCCGCTCACGATACTGACCCATGCAGAGGCGCTCGACCGACTTCAGGACGTCGAGAAATGCACGATGTTCAATACCATGCGTTTTGCCAAGGAAAATCAGCGTCAGCTTGCAGGAAAGCTGCTGTTTATAAACAGTATCCCTGCATGTACGCTTCCCGACGCGGATTTTGAGCAGCTTTTCCAGCTCTACGGCGACATAATGAAGAATATAGTCGTGGAGTTCACCGAGCAGACGGAAGCAAGCTCCAGCCAGCTCAAGACGCTGCTTGAGCGCAGCCAGCGCTGCGGATTCAAGGTCGCGATAGATGACTACGGCACCGGCTATTCCAACATCAGCAACCTGCTGACGTTCATGCCTAATGTAGTTAAGATAGACCGCAGCCTTATAATGAACATCCACAAGGACAAGCGCAAGAAGCACTTCACCCGCAACATCATCGACTACGCGCATGACAACAATTTCATGGCGCTTGCAGAGGGCGTTGAGCTCACAGAGGAGCTCCAGACCGTTATCGGCATGGGCGTTGATCTCATCCAGGGTTACTACACGGCAAAGCCGTCCGCCGACATCATTCCGGAGATAAATCCGGATATCGCGCTCGAGATACAGGAATACAACCGCCAGACAGAAAGCCGCCGTACCCGCAAGACCTACTTCACCGGCGACGAGCGGGAGATATCCCTTATGGCGCTCGACCTTGACAGCTACACTGATATCATCATCAACAGAACGGAATACACCCTGACCGGCAACAAGAACTACACCTCAGAGATGGCGGTACGCACCAAGGACAACATCGACTGCCGCCTGAATCTTGTTGACATCACCGTGCAGAACGATAATGCAGGCGCGTCGATAACCGTAGGTCAGAACAGTACAATGACGCTGAACATCATCGGCGAGGTTACGCTGACCGGAGGGATATACGTGCCCATCGGTTCAACACTTAAAATAATCGGCGACGGCGCTCTGCACATAAATTCAACCAGCAACCAGACGTATGCCATCGGCTCAGGCTGTACAATGCCGTATGGCAACATCGACATCTGTACCAATAGCGGTATCTATATCCATCTCGACAGCGAAAAGAGCGTTGCCATAGGCGGCAGAAGCAACGAGGGAAGTTCATACATACGCATCCGCTGCAAGGAGCTTATCATCGAGCAGATGGGCAAAAAGACCCTCGGAATAGGAAGCCTGCTCTCCGGCGCTGATATTGAGATAGACGGCACCCGCTTTACTATCGAGCACCATTCCAAGACTGCGCTCGGTATAGGAAGCTACAGCGATCCCTGCAATATCAGCATACGCAACGGCTGCGCAAAGTTCAAGATGTCCGGTGATAAGGTCGGCGGCATCGGTTCGTTCAATTCCAGCGGAGGCAGCATAGAGATGGCTGACGTCCGTATCAATACTGAATTCAAGGCAAAGGAGATACTCTGTATAGGCGCGGACAAGAGTTTTGGAAGTATTACGATGAACGACTGTACGTTCGATTCGCTCATCGAGGGCGCGGAATCAGTCGTATTGGGTTCCGCAGACTGCGAGGGAACACTCAGCATGTCGATGTGCAGCGGTACTATACTGGTGCGTTCAAGCGTAAAAACGCTTCTCGGCGTAAATCCGGAGAATCTGATATCCGACCACTGCGTTGGACTTCAATTTGTTGAAAATGAATAAAGAAAAACTGGGCTGCACAATGTCAGCCCAGTTTTTCTTTATTCATGGTCCAGGAGAGAATTCTGAAGCGTTCTCAGATTTCAGACTATCGACATGAACCATTCTACTGTCTCAGGGTCGTGGTGGGAGAAGAACAGACTCTTTCCAGTGTCCAGCGCTTCAAGCTGCTTCATTTCTTCGGTGGTCAGCTCGAAATCGAATATGTTGAAATTCTCTTTCATGCGTTCATCATGGACGGACTTCGGGATGATCACCGAACCGCTTTGCAACAGGAATCTCAGCGCTACCTGCGCAGGCGTCTTGCCGTACTTTCCGCCTATTTCGCGGAGAGTGGGAGTGTTGAAGAAATCGTTCCTGCCCTCGGCGAACGGACCCCAGCTCATGAGCTGGGTGCCGCACTTATCGAGGTACTTTCTTGCGACCTTCTGCTGCTGGAAGATGTGATTCTCGACCTGGTTGACTGCGGGTTTTACCTCTGCAAAGTGCGCAATATCAATAAACCTGTCAGGATAGAAGTTGGAAACGCCGATGGCGCGAGCTTTTCCAGCTTTGTACGCCTCCTCCATCGCACGGTAGGTCCCGTAATAGTCGCCGAACGGCTGGTGTATCAGCAGCAGGTCAACGTAGTCGCTCTTCAGCCTGTGGAGCGATTCCTCGATGGATGCTTTCGCCTTATCGTAGCCCGCGTTTGTTATCCATATCTTGGTGGTGATGAACAGCTCCTCGCGGCGAAGTCCGCACTTTGCGATGGCATTTCCCACGCCCTCCTCGTTGCCGTAAGCCTGGGCTGTGTCTATGCTGCGGTAGCCGTTCTTTATCGCTTCCAGTACGCAGCGCTCTGTTTCTTCCGGCGGGGTCTGGTATACGCCGTAGCCGAGCTGTGGCATTTTTACGCCGTTGTTGAGTGTTACATAGGTCATGATGATTCCTCCGTTCAGTATTCATTAGATGTTCGGGTTTTTTACTGATTTCCCTTTACAATACTATTATATCATGATATAATGTAAATGTACAATATCAATTCCGGAATCTGCATTTCATAAAATGAATAGTGAGGACTTGCCTATGCTGGATCTATACGAGCTGGAACAATTCGCGGCATTCGGAGAGTACGGAACGCTTTCCCGTGCGGCGGAGAAAATGCACATTTCACAGCCAACTCTTACCCGGAGCATGCGCCATGTCGAGGACGCGTTCGGTGCGCAGCTGTTCGACCGCACAAAAAACCGTATTGAGCTGAACGCCACTGGAAAGCTTGCCGTGGAATGCGCCCGCAGGCTGCTTGCGGAATCTGATCGTGCGGTAAGCCAGGTGCGCGCTTTCGACCAGCGACAGAGGACTATAGTCGTCAGGTCCTGCGCGCCCGCTCCGCTGTGGGAGCTGATGAAGATACTACAGCAGAAGTACCCGGACAGGACGATATCCTCAAGTATTGCGTCGAACGATGAGGTGCTGCGCTCCTGGGAAAGCGGGGAATGCGACGTCGCGGTGCTGCCGTTCCGGCAGGACTGCGTGGAGGGAACGGCGCGGGAATTCATGCGGGAAAACCTGTTCGTATGCGTACCCGCTTACCACGAGCTTGCAAAAAATGAACGGCTGACATTTGCGGATATCAATGGATTTAATTTCCTGCTGAGATCGGAGCTTGGTTTCTGGGACCTGCTTTGCCGGAAGAAAATGCCTGCTTCGCGATTCCTGGTGCAGACAGATGATTTTACATTCCGGGAGCTGATAAAGTCGTCGTCGCTGCCGAGTTTCGTGACTGACTATATCAGGTGGGATTCCTGGGAGTATCAGGGACGGGTCATGATCCCGCTGGAAGACGTTGATGTCAAGGTGACGTTCTGGATGCTTACCAGGCAAGCCGGAATGATATAGAATACGAAAAGCGCATTGCAGGCAAAACGGCTCTGCAATGCGCTTGCTTTATGCTTCAAGGTCAACCTCGGTGACGCGTTTCCTGACCTCCCCAAGCCTGTCTGGCGGGACGCAGAAACCGGATATCCCCATCCTAAGGAAGTCTCCGGTGAGGGAAGTATCCCCGGCAAGCGAGCCGCAGATACCTATCCTGGCCCCGTTTTTGACAGCGTTGCGGGCGCTGTATCTGATGAGACGCATCACTGCTTCGAGCTGACCTCCGGCGAAATCCGGCGAGAAACAATCCTCCTCATAGCATGCGAGGGTATGGCGTGCTATGCTGTCGCTGTCGATGACGAAGAAATCCGCCATCGGCGCAAGGCAGTCGCTGATTATCGCGGCGGCGGGCGTCTCCACCATGAAGCCTATCCGGATGTTCTCAGAGCACTTCACACCTTGTGCGCGGAGCTGCATTTTTGCGTCGTCGCAGGCGGCGAGTATCTTCCGTGCTTCCGGCACGCTGGTCACCATTGGGAAAAGAATCCCGGGCTCTCCGTGGGATGCCGCGCGGAATACAGCGCGTATCTGCATGTCGTATTTCGACTGGCGGTCGGGGTCGGTGGGACGTATCGCCGGCATGCGGAGTATCGCGCGGCGCTCTGGCGTGCGTTCTGCGATGGAGAGGTAGTATTCGTACTGCTTTTCCTCATCGGAGAGCAGCGGGCAGTCGAACACCGCTATTCCGTCTGAATTATCCGACAGCGTGGCAGTGGGTGAGTCTGCGGAGAGCATGAACACACGGGTACCGTCCGCAGTGCGGGTGAAGGCGGGGTTTTCCGGCTCCGGCGCAGAATGATCTTCCAGTTTTGTTCTGGCGGCGCTGTCCGGCTGTAGGATAATGTCGCCGTTAAACCCGTCAACTAACGCCTCCTCGCCGGGGCGCACCTCCGAAAGGAATTGGTCACCTATCCCGATGATGGTCGGGATGTTCATGCTGTGTGCGAGGATGGCAGTATGTGATATCGCCGAGCCGTGCGCGGTCAGGAGCGCCGCTGCGCGTCTGCGCTGGAGTGCGGCGGTCTCGCTCGGGGTGAGGTCGTCGGCGCAGACTATGGAGTTTTCCGGCACCCAGGCGAAATCAGTGGATGTATCCGTCAGAATTGCGAGCAGCCGATTGGAGACGTCCCGGACGTCGGCGGAGCGTGCGCGCATATATTCGTTGTCCATGGCTTCGAGCATCTGTGCGAAAACATCGGCGGTGCGCGCAACGGCGTACTCGGCGTTGACGTGCTCTGAGGATATCATGCCGTCTATCGAGCCGTTGTAGTCCTCGTCCTCCAGCATCATCATGTGAATGCTGAATATCTGAGCATTTGGCTCGCCTATTTCGTCGATATACTGGTCGTAGAGCTCCTGGAGCTGTTCAGCGGCGACTATCCTTGCAGCCTGCATTCTCTGGAGCTCAGTCGCCGCGTCCTCGACAAGGACGCGCTCCGCTGACAGCTTCGGCTTTCTCAGAATACAGATCTGACCGCATACTGCGGCGCCGTATACGCTTTTTCCGGTGAAAACTGTCATAGAGATCAGCTCCTTTGCAGAACAACATCTTTCCTTTCCTAATAACATAATTATAACATATTTCGTCAAAATTTTCAAGTGAAATATATTATTTTATACAAAATCAGCCAAATACGTGTAAGGATTTTAGTTAAAATGAACACTGATAGTAAATCCGGGGTTTCAGATAAACCCCGGTCATATTATTCAACTATCTGCATAGGAAATCCGCAGCGATCCGTAAAATTCAATGCCGCGCCCGAGGTGACGATGAGCCGACGGTCTGAGGTTACGATCAGCAATTCAAATCCGCCATCTTCGCAGCTTTCCTGTTTGCCGTATTCCCGCCAGTACTCCACCGCCTTTTTCTCGCCGAGCACAAGCAGCGCAGTGGAGAGCGCGTCGCATTCCACTCCGGAGGAGCCTATGACAGTGACAGCCTCAACTCCGTTTTCGGAGGGATATCCGGTGGAGGGGTCAATGATATGGTGGTAACGCTTTCCGTCGGCGGTGAAACAGCGTTCGTACTTACCGGAGGTTATCACGGATTTGTCCTGCACCTCGAGTATCCCGAGGTATTCAACATCGTCGAACGGGCTTGCCACGGCGACTTTCCAGGGAGTGCCGTCCGGTTTTGTGCCCACGGCGCAGACATTTCCGCCCAGGTTCAGGATCGCGGAGGATATCCCGTTGCCGTGGATCGTCTCGGCGGCGTAGTCGCTGGTATAGCCTTTCGCGAGGGCGCCGAGGTCTATCTCGAATCCCTCAGGGAGCGTTACGGAGCTGCCGGAAACTTTGAGCTGCGTATAGTCTACGCGGGTCAGCAGGTCGGAGAGTTCCTGTTCATCGGGTATTCGGTGTTCGCCCGTGGTGAATCCCCATGCCTTTACTACGGGGTATATCGAAATGTCAAGCGCCCCGTCGGTCTGCCGGGAGACCTTGTCCGCTGCGGCGATTATTGCCAGCGCGTCAGCGCCCAGCTCCGCGCTTCCGGAGGCGTTGAGCCGACTGATGTCGCTGTCCGGCAGGGTCACGGAGAGCTCTTTTTCCAGGGAGGTTATGCGCTCTGCTGTTTCGTCCAGTGCGTCCTGGGCGTTGTCTCCGTAGGCCGTCAGGGACATGAACGTATTCATGGCGTAGATGTCACGGGTGTGTTTTTCGGGCTGACCGCCGGTGAGACCAGTGCAGCTGGTCAGCGCCGTGATCGCGGCCATCTCCGCCAGGAGGAGCGCCGCATATTTAGTGTGCTTCATGATGTTACCGCCTTTTCTGATGTACATACATTGTAGCATTTTGATACCCGGCTGTCAACAGGAAAACTGAATGTAACGCCAAAAATCCCCCGCAGATCGTCTGCGGGGGAAATTCTGTGTAATGGGAAAATTACATCTCAATCTTGAGACCCTCTGCGCTTCTGATGGTGTAATCCTTAGCAGAGCCGGTCGCTGTTACCTTGATAGTGTCGCCGGAGCGTACTGCCTTTACGGTCAGTACTACGTTGCTGTCAGCGTCGTAGATGGTGGTTTCAGCGGTCTTGCCGTCCTCAAGCTGGTAGATAACGATGTCAGCCTTGTCGCCGTATGCGTAGGTGAATGCGCGCTCGAAGTTACCGAAAGCTACGATGCTGTTCGGCTTTGCGAGTACAGGCATCTCGAAGTAGTTGTTCTTGGTGGAGTACCACTTGCCGCCCTCGTATACCTTGCCGCTCTGGATATCGGTCCAGTTGCCTGCAGGTACGTAGAAGTCCGCAATGCCCTCTTCATTGAATACCGGAGCAACCAGCAGGTTGTCGCCGAGCATGTACTGACGGTCGAGGGACAGGGTAGCCGGGTCGTCTGCGTATTCCATCACCATCGCTCTCATCATCGGAACGCCGGTGGTGTGGGTCTTGTGAGCCTGAGTCCAGAGGTACGGCATGAGCTTGCCCTTGAGCTTTGTCCAGTGGCGGAGTACGTCGCAGCTCTCCTCATCGAAGTTCCACGGAACGCGGTAGGAGCTGTTGCCATGCAGTCTGGAGTGGGAGGACATCAGACCGAAAGCGCACCATCTCTTGTAGAGGTCGGGAGTACCCTGAGCCTCGAAGCCGGAGATGTCGTGGCTGAAGTAGCCGAAGCCGCTCATGCAGAGGGACAGACCGCCGCGGAGGGTCTCCCACATGGACTCGTAGTTAGAGAAGCAGTCGCCGCCCCAGTGTACCGGGAACTGCTGACCGCCGACGGTAGCGGAGCGAGCGAACAGGCACGCCTTATCCTTGCCGTAGAATTCCTCAAGGACTTCAAATACGCACTTGTTGTAGAGATAGGTGTAGTAGTTGTGCATCTTGTAGGGGTCGCTGCCGTCGTAGTAAACGACGTCCTTGGTGGGGATACGCTCGCCGAAGTCGGTCTTGAACGCGTTTACGCCCATCTCGCAGAGAGCGCGGAGCTTGCCCTTGTACCACTCGCATGCAGCGGGGTTGGTGAAGTCAACGATAGCCATGCCGGGCTGCCACATGTCGCCCTGCCATACGCTGCCGTCCTTTGTCTTGAGGAAGTAGCCGCCCTTTACGCCCTCGTCAAACATGGAGGAGCGCTGTGCGATGTAGGAGTTGATCCATACGCAGATCTCCAGACCCTTAGCCTTGAGTCTGTCGAGCATAGCCTTGGGGTCGGGGAACATTCTCTTGTCCCATGTGAGGTCGCACCAGTTGAATTCCTTCATCCAGAAGCAGTCGAAGTGGAACACCTCGAGCGGGATATCGCGCTCAGCCATGCCGTCGATAAAGCTGGAAACTGTAGCCTCGTCGTAGTTGGTGGTGAAAGATGTAGTCAGCCACAGACCGAATGTGTAAGCCGGAGTGAGCGCGGGCTTGCCGGTCAGTGCGGTGTAGGTGGAAACCACGTCGGTCAGCTTTTCGCCGCCGATAACGAAGTACTCAAGGTGCTCGCCCTGAACGGAGAAAGCTACCTTGGAAACGGTTTCGCTGGCAACCTCGAACGTTACCTTTTCGGGGTGGTTAACGAACACGCCGTAGTTCCTGGAGGAAACGTAGAACGGGATGGACTTGTAGCTCTGCTCGGAGCTTGTGCCGCCGTCGTTGTTCCATACCTCGACGGTCTGACCGTTCTTGACGAAGGTGGAGAACTTCTCGCCGAAGCCGTACAGGCACTCGCCTACGGAGATGTTGAGCATCTCGCGCATTACAGCGCCGTCAGCAGTCTCGTCGTGGGAGAAGAACGGCTTCATCTGGTCGTTAGCCATGCGCTCGTTGGTCTTCCACTGGTCCTCGGTGATGTAGGATGTGGTACGCCAGCCCTCCTTGGTGAGGAGCTTGTCGTTGTAGTAGTACTTGATATCCCAGGCGCCACCCTTTGCGACAACGACCCTGGTGCTGCCGGAAATGAGCTCGTATGCGCCGTCGGTCTCCTTGATGACGGGCTTGAAGTTCTTGTCCTCGTTGAGCTGGAAATCGGGGTTCTTATGTACTCTGCCCTTGTAGTGGTCGATGGAAACCTTGATGGTGTTCTCCAGTGTGGAAGTGAAAGTGATCTCCAGCACAGGACCGCCCAGGGTCATGCCTCTGTTGCCTATCCACTGATTGGTGGCGAGCACGTTGATGGAGGTCTCGTCTGCTGTCACCTCATACATCTGGGTAGCGTAGTTAACGCCGTAGCCGGGCTTGTTCAGCCATAATCCGTCTGCATACTTCATTGGTCATATCCTCCGTTGAATTTGATTCTCCGTAATGGGCGGTAATCGTTTACACGCCCGATAGTGCTATTCTATCATACTTATTTGAATTTTTCAAGGGGGTAAACAATATTTTTTTATTTTTTGGGAAAAAATTTTAATTATCCGAAAAAAGGCTTGAAATTTGGGGCAGATGGTTTTATAATAATAATAATATGATAGGGCAAACCAGGAGTATTGGGGGTAATATTATGAAAGTATTCAGAGGCTTTCAGAACAGAAAGGATATTCTGGAGCTGAATATCGACAAGTCGCTGAAATACATGGCAGCGGCATTTTCAGGCGCGTTCATGCACCTGACTTTCCTTATTATATTTAGCGTGATAAAGCTCTACACGATGACCATATTCAATGTTTTCAGCGTGGGGCTGTACATTTACATGGGCGCGATATGCAAGCACGAGAAGTTCGAGCGGAAGGCTTTCGGCTGGATAACCGCGATGTACTTCGAGATATGCATACATTCGTTCCTGTGTACGCTGTTCCTGGGAGTCGACACCTGCTTCTTCCTGTACACGATGATGACGATCCCGGTGGTGCTGTACTACCTGTTCCTGACCTGCGAGAACGACGTTTTCAAGCGCGGGACGGTGCTTTTCTCGCTGTGCTCGCTCGTGATGCTGACTGCGGCGCTGGTGTTCGACCACCTCTGCGAGCCGTTCTACTACGTTTTCCGCAGACCGCTGACGATAGACGAATCAGACCTCATGCGGACGATAAACATCGCGTTCAACATCGTGCTGCTGTTCGGGTTCAGCTGGCTGTTCATTCTGGAGATACATAACCTGATAGGCAGGCTCAACGAAACAAACGACCGCCTGAACTACACCGCGAGCCACGACGCCCTTACGGGGCTGTACAACCGCTACAGCCTGAACGGAGCGCTGGCGGCGCTGAAAACCGCCGGCAGACCGTTCTGCATAGTTATGGGCGACCTGGACGATTTTAAGAAGATAAACGACACCTTCGGGCATGAATGCGGCGACGTGGTGCTGAAAAGCGTAGCCGGTGTGATAATGCGCAACGTCGGCGAGGGAAACCTTGCTTGCCGCTGGGGTGGCGAGGAAATGCTGATGATAATGTACGGCTCTGAGATGGACTGCTTCCACGCCGTCAACCGGATAAAGTCGGAGATAAACTCCCTCGGGATAACCCACGAAGGCGTTCCAGTAAAGGTTTCGATGACGTTTGGATTCGCATTCAGCGGCGAGGGAACGCCGCCGGACGTGGACGCCATGCTCTCCACCGTGGACAAGCGGCTGTACAAGGGCAAGGCGAGCGGCAAGAACGTGATAGTGGTCGAATAATGTCGGAAACTGGCAGGAGCATCAAATGAGCAGGATATTAGGATTCATAAAAAAGGAAACGGTGCTGTGCATAGCGCTCGCGGCGGCGCTCATCTCGATGATATTCACCCCGCCGGACGCGGGATACCTCAAGTATGTGGACTGGTCCACTCTCGGACTGCTGTTCTGTCTGATGGCGGCGGTCCAGGGATTCGGGAGCATAGGCGCGTTCACGCGGCTCTCCGGGGCGCTGACGAAACGTTTCCATAATACGCGGTCGCTGGGCGCGGCGCTGGTACTGATGTGCTTTTTCCTGGCGATGCTGGTGACGAACGACGTTTCGCTGATAACGCTTGTTCCGCTTACGATAGCGCTTTTCCGGGAGATGCCGGAGGTAGCGATACGCGCAGTCGTGCTGGAAACCGCCGCCGCTAACCTAGGCTCGATGGCTACGCCGATGGGCAATCCGCAGAACCTCTATATTTACACGCACTACGATATGCCAGTCGCGGACTTCTTCCGGGTGATGCTCCCTCCGACGGCGCTGAGCCTGGCTTTGCTGCTGCTTTCCACGCTGTTAATTCCTAAGTGCGGACTTGAAAATAATGTACAGCCCGCGGCGGAAACTGTGCCCGGAAAGCGCATGAAATTACGCGTCGTGCTGTTTTCCGCAGCGGCTGCGGTCTGTCTTTGCACCGTGCTGCGGCTGCTGGACTGGCGCGTCTGCCTGGCTGCGGTGCTCGTCTGCGTCGTAATCGCGGACTGGAGCGTACTGAAACGCGTTGATTACGCGCTGCTGCTGACGTTCGTCTGCTTCTTCGTTTTCGTGGGGAACATCTCGGCGATACCCGCCGTCCGGGAGTTCATCAGCGGAGTGGTTTCCGGGCGGGAAATGCTGGTCGGCGCGGCGCTGTCACAGGTCATCAGCAATGTCCCCTGCGCGGTCATGCTGTCCGGTTTCACCGGGAATGCGGAGGGGCTGCTGCTGGGCGTAGATATCGGCGGACTTGGTACGCTTGTTGCGTCCCTCGCGAGCCTCATCTCATTCAAACTTTACGGCGCCTCTGACGGCGCGAAAAAGGGAAGGTACTTTGCGGAATTCACCGTCTACAACTTTGCCATGCTGATAGTGCTTTTTACGGCGCAGACAGGCTTTAACGCGCTGTTTTCCTGAATTTTCGCCGCGCGGCATGCATATGCTGTACGGGGTGAGAATATGGTCTACAGCTTCAACGACATCAAGTGCAAGGAGATAATCAACGTCCGCAACGGCTGCCGGATAGGCTTTCCGGACGATATCGAATTCGAGAACTGCACCGCGAAGATATGCAGGCTCATCGTTTACGGCAGGGCGCGGTTCTTCGGGCTTTTCGGCAGGGAAGAGGATATTTGCATCAAGTGGTGCGACATTGAGGTCATCGGGGAGGACACGATACTGGTTTCCTGCCAGGAGCCGTCAAATTCGCCAAAGAAGCGCGGGAAATTATTCGGAAATTTGTTGAAATAAACATTGCTGTGATAGTTGAAAAAAAAACGGCATTGTGGTATAATATTTTAGTAAGTGTGCGGAATAATATGCACAAATACACACACGGCGCAGCCGTTCCGCCGGTGCGCACACGCGTCCGGGACGTTCAGCCGTGGAGGAAATTCATTTTAACCAAATTCAGGAGGAAAATCAAATGGCAGTAGTATCTATGAAGCAGCTTCTCGAAGCAGGCGTACATTTCGGTCATCAGACAAGAAGATGGAACCCTAAGATGGCTCCCTACATCTTCACTGAGAGAAACGGCATCTACATCATCGACCTGCAGAAGACCGTAAGAAAGCTCGACGAGGCTTATAACTTCGTTCACGAAGTTGCAGCAAACGGCGGCGAGATCCTGTTCGTAGGCACCAAGAAGCAGGCTGCTGATTCCATCAAGGAAGAGGCTACCCGCGCAGGCGCTCACTATGTAAACGCTAGATGGCTCGGCGGTATGATGACCAACTTCAAGACCATCCAGAGAAGAATCGCAAGACTTGAGCAGCTCCACACCATGGAGACCGACGGTACATTCGACCTGCTCCCCAAGAAGGAAGTTATCAAGCTCAACCTCGAGATCGAGAAGCTCGAAAAGTTCCTCGGCGGTATCAAGAACATGAAGAAGCTCCCCGGCGCTCTGTTCATCGTTGACCCCCGCAAGGAGAAGATCGCAGTAGCTGAGGCTAAGAAGCTCGGTATCCCGGTAGTTGCTATCGTTGACACCAACTGCGACCCTGACGAGATCGACTACGTTATCCCCGGCAACGACGACGCTATCAGAGCAGTAAAGCTCATCGCCGGCGCTATGGCTGACGCTATCATCTCCGCTAAGCAGGGTACTGCAGACGCTGCTGAAGAGCAGGCTGCTCCCGCAGAGGACGCTGAGTAATTCCATATACGGAACGTTTTATCATAAGTAAAGGAGTACACAAATGGCTAATATTACAGCAAGCGAAGTTAAGGAACTTCGTGAGATGACCGGCTGCGGTATGATGGACTGCAAGAGAGCTCTCGTTGAGGCTGACGGCAACAGAGATGAGGCTGTTAAGATCCTCCGTGAGAAGGGCCTTGCAAAGGCTGCCAAGAAGGCAGGCAGAATCGCTGCCGAGGGTATCGTTAAGGCTAAGGTAAACGGCAACACTGGTGTTATCGTTGAGATCAACTGCGAGACTGACTTCTGCGCAAAGAGCGACAAGTTCCTCGAGCTGGTTGAGACCATCACCGATACTATCCTCGGTAACGACGTTGCAGACGTTGAGGCTCTCAAGAACTGCACGATCGCTGGCGGCGCACAGACCGTTTCCGAGTATATGACCGAGAAGATCGCTACTATCGGCGAGAACATGAACATCCGTCGTTTCACCAAGATGACTGGTACTTTGGTTCCCTACATGCACGATGGTGGCAGACTCGGCACACTGGTCAAGCTCGACACCGACAAGCCCGAGGACGCAACTGTTCTCGCATGCGGCAAGAACGTAGCTCTCCAGATCACCGCTCTGAACGCACAGTATGTATCCCAGGCTGATATCCCCGCAGAGGTTATCGCTAACGAGAAGGAAGTTCAGCTCGGCCTGGTAAAGACTGAGAACGCTCAGTCCGCTAAGCCCAAGCCCGAGAACGTACTTGAGAAGATCGTTGAGGGTCGTCTCAGAAAGTACTACGAGGAAGTTTGCCTCCTCGACCAGAAGTACTTCAAGGATGACACAATGACCATCGCTAAGTATGTTGAGTCTGAGGCTAAGGCTGCAGGCGCTTCTATTAAGGTTGATTCTTTCGTTCGCTATGAGCGCGGCGAGGGCATCGAGAAGAAGCAGGACGACTTCGCTTCCGAAGTTGCTGCAATGGCTAAGGGCTAATTCCCGATAAAGCTGAAGGGCTGTCCGTAAGGACAGCCCTTCAGCTTGTCGAAAAAGCCATCTTTCGTAGAAAAAAGAAAGAGGGCTTTTTGAATATTAAGCAGCGAGGAATATGA
>CAKSEO010000050.1 GCA_934446565.1 uncultured Oscillospiraceae bacterium
TTTTATCACCCTTTTTTATTATACCATATTTACGTAAAAAAGCCCAGCTTTCGCTGGACTTTTTCGACAAGCTGAGGTCGATAGAAAAGCTATCGACCTCAGCTTGTCGAAAAAATCGAATTTGCCTGCGAAGCGGGCTTTTGAAATCCGTTTTTTGCTCCGGGTTTCCCGGGGCAAAAAACACTTCTATCCGCACAAGTGTCTAGGCTACGCTGGCGACGGCTACGCCTTACGCTGTGCGCGTGGCGCGGATGTTCGGCGGAAAAGTCACTTTAGTGACTTTTTCGACGGTCTGAGGTCGATAGAAAAGCTATCGACCTGTTTTCCTCTTATAAAGCAACAAGGCTGCCTGACGGCAGCCTTGAAAAGTTATTGAGATATCAATTACTTCTTGGTGGTTCTCTTAGCTGCGGTCTTCTTAGCGGCAGCCTTGGGAGCAGCCTTCTTTGCAGCAGCGGGAGCCTTCTTTGCAGCAGCTGCGCCAGTGCCGGAAGCTACATCGATATCGTCGGTCCAGCTGTAGAGCTTACGGAGCTCAGCGCCGACCTTCTCAAGCTGGTGCTCGCTCTCGATGCGGCGGCAAGCGTTGAAGTGGCTTCTGCCCATCTTGTTCTCGGTGATCCAGTTGCGAGCGAATGTACCATCCTGAATTTCGTGAAGAACCTTCTTCATTTCCTTCTTGGTGTCCTCGGTGATGATTCTCTTGCCGATCTCGTAGTCGCCGTACTCAGCAGTATCAGAGATGGAGTATCTCATCATCTTGAAACCGCCCTTGTAGATCAGGTCAACGATCAGCTTCATCTCGTGGATGCACTCGAAGTATGCGTTCTGAGGATCATAACCAGCCTCTACCAGAGTCTCGAAACCAGCCTTCATCAGGGCAGTTACACCGCCGCAGAGTACGCACTGCTCGCCGAACAGGTCGGTCTCAGTCTCGCACTGGAATGTGGTGTCGAGTACGCCTGCTCTGGAACCGCCGATACCAGCCGCATAAGCAAGACCGATGTCGTGAGCTCTGCCGGAAGCGTCCTGGTGAACAGCGATAAGGCAAGGAACGCCTCTGCCGATCTGGTACTCGGAACGTACTGTGTGACCCGGACCCTTAGGAGCGATCATGATAACGTCAACATCAGCAGGGGGAACGATCTGACCGAAGTGGATATTGAAACCGTGAGCAAAAGCAAGTACCTTGCCGGCAGTCAGGTTCGGAGCGATGCTCTCCTTGTAGAGGTCAGCCTGTCTTTCATCATTGATAAGGATCATGATGAGGTCAGCCTTCTTAGCTGCCTCGGCTGCGGTGTAAACCTCGAAACCAGCCTCTTCAGCCTTCTTCCAGCTCTTGGAGCCCTGATAAAGACCAATGATGACCTTAACGCCGCTCTCCTTGAGGTTCAGAGCGTGAGCGTGACCCTGGCTGCCGTAGCCGATGATAGCAACGGTCTTGCCGTCGAGCAGGGACAGGTTGCAATCTTCCTGATGATAAATCTGTGCCATTGTTTTGTATCTCCTTTTGAAGAATATTATATACGACGCCTTGTGAGCGAGGTTATACGGACTTTAAACCCTTACGGTCGCTTCGCCCTTCTGCATGGCGATGGTGCCTGTGCGGACTACCTCCTTGATGCCGTAGGGGCGCAGCAGCTCCTCGTAGGTATCGAGGTTCTGCTTGGTGTCGGAAAGCTCGATCGTCATTGAATTGGTCGAGATATCCGAAATTTTGCCATTTGCTATCTCCGTGATGCTGATTATCTCGGAGCGCTGCTTTGGCGTGCAGCTGACCTTTATGAGCACAAGCTCGCGGGTGACCGCCGAATCGTTGTGCAGCGTCTTTACCTTGATGACGTCGATCAGCTTGTTCAGCTGCTTTTCTATCTGCTCGAGGGTGTACGCGCTGCCGTCGGCAACTATCGTGATGCGGGAAACGCGCTCGTCATCGGTCACGCCAACCGCAAGGCTGTCGATATTGAAGCCTCTGCGCGCGAACAGACCAGCAACTCTCGCGAGGACGCCTGCATGGTTTTCAACAAGAACTGAAATTGTATGCTTCATATGCTACCCCCGTCACAGAATCGTCTTTTCGAAGTCCTCGACCGCCACCTCTACGAGGTAGGGCTTGTCGGACTCCAGCATGCGCTTTATAGCGCCGTCCATCTTTTCGGGGCTGTCCACCAGCTCGTTTGCGATGCCGTAGGCGTCGGCGAGCTTTGTGAAGCAGGGGCTGCCATCTATCGAAACCGCCATCAGACGGTTGTCGTAAGCCTTTTCCTGAAGCTCGCGCACCATTCCGAGGTAGTTGTTGCGCATTACGATGATCTTCACCGCAACGTCGTGCTGTACTGCCGTTGCAAGCTCCATCATCTGCATCTGGAACGAGCCGTCGCCGCATATCGCGACTACCTGTCTTGACGGGTCGGCGAGCTTCGCACCTATCGCCGCCGGAACGGAATATCCCATCGTACCCATGCCGCCGGAGGTAAGGAACCTGCCGCCGTTGATGGTGATGTTGCGCGCCGTCCATATCTGATTCTGACCTACGTCCGCAACTACGACTGCGTCAGCCGGGAGCTGCTTGTCCAGGGCGTGGATGAACGCCTTGGGGTTGACGTACCCGGAGGGTGCGGGCTCTTCAGCCCTGTCCTCGCGGAAGCCGTCCAGCCAGGTTTTCCATTCGGAGTTATCAGCACCGCCCTTCACAGCCTCAAGCAGCTGCCCCAGAACGAGCGTAAGGTCGCCGACTATCGGGATATCAACATCGAGGTTCTTCCCTATCTCGGCGGGGTCTATATCAATATGGATAACCGTCAGGTCATCGCGCTGCTTCATCGCTGCAATCGCGCGGTCGCCTACTCTGGCGCCCATCAGTATGAGCGTATCGCAGGAGTTCACTGCGGTATTCGCAGCCTTGCAGCCGTGCATTCCGAGCATTCCGTAGAACAGCGGAGAGTCGGTCGGGATAGCTCCCAGGCCCATCATCGTGGATACGACCGGGATATCGGTCTTTTCCGCGAAATCGCGCATAAGCGCCGCTGCGTCCCCGGTGAACAGTCCGCCGCCGGCAAGGATGAGAGGCTTTTTAGCCTCCGCTATCGCTGCGACTGCGCGCTTTATCTGATTGCCGTTTCCGGTGCTGCTCGGACGGTAGCTCCGGATATCTACAGTTTCGGGGTACTCGAAGTCGATCTCGGCTTTCTGTACGTCGAACGGAACGTCTATCAGAACAGGACCGCGCCTGCCGGTGCCCGCGATGTAGAACGCGCGCTTGAACACCTCAGCGGTGTCCTCCGGACGCTTGAGCAGGTAGCTGTGCTTTACGAAAGGCTCTGCAGAACCTGTGATATCCGCCTCCTGGAACACGTCCCTGCCTATCTGGTCGGAATTGACCTGACCAGTTATGACCACCATCGGCACGGAATCCATATACGCCGTAGCGATGGCCGTTATAAGGTTAAGCGCGCCGGGACCGCTCGTCGCAATAGCGACAGCCGGCTTGCCGGTGATGCGGGCGTAGCCGCTCGCAGCGTGTCCTCCGTTGACCTCGTGTCGAACGAGGATATGACGGATATCAGTCTTGTATAATTCATCGTAGAACGGGCATATAGCCGCGCCGGGATAGCCGAAAACGGTAGAGATACCCTCGGCAGCCAGACACTCGGTCATAGCCTTAGCTACAGTCATGCGAACCTTACTCAAACTCTGAAACATTCCTTTCGGACGCCGCCCCATGGCAGCGCACACATTTCAATATTAGATACATCATCATTATATCAAACAACACCGCACTTGTCAAGAGAAATATGCGAAAAAAGCTCACGTTTTGTCACACTTTGAGGTTAGGCGGGAATAAGGCGCGGATCTTACGCCGCAAACGGCAGAGAAAATCCCCTTTGCAGGGTCTCTGCAAAGGGGACGGTACACGCATTATTCCTGCATTTCAGCAGGTTTTGTCAATTTGTGAAAACGCTCCAGCGCCGCCTGGGATCTTTCGCGCTCCTGCGGATGGTATTCCCGTGTGAGCTGAGAGTCTGCGAGGATACGCCGCGCTTCGGTCAGGTCATGCACCTCTCCCAGGGCGATGAGCGTGGAAATGCCGCTGCCGAGCGCTGTAGCCTCCTGCGGTCCTGCGACTACGGATATACCTGCAGCATCCGCTGTGAGCTGGCAAAGCAGGCTGTCCCCGGCGCCTTTTCCAACGATGTAAAGCCGTGATGGAACGGTACCCGTAAACTCCGCCGTTTCACGGAAAGACAGCGCAAATTCGCATGCAATGCTCTGATAAATGGAGCGCATGACCTCACCCGGCGTCATGGGCACTGGCTGAGCCGTTCTGCGGCAGTATTCCTGAACTTTCGGGGGAATGTCGTCCGGCAGTGCGAATTCCGGCGCGGTGACGTCGATAAAGCTCAAAAATGGAGCTGTTTCCCGCGCCAGGCTTTCCAGGTCGGCAGGGCTATACCCTGCGCACCGCGTGGAGTTGTACCAGCGACGGCTTTCCTGGATCAGCCCGAGCCCCGCTATTTCCTTAGCGAGCATTGACTTCCCGCCGTATCCGCCATCGTTGGAAAATCCCCGGGAAAACGCCTGTTCAGTCGCGACTGGTCTGCGCAATTCAGTTCCGCATCGCGCACGGACGCCGCAGTTAACGAACACATACTTATCTTCCTGTGCAGGAACCGCCAGCGCCTCCGACGCAAGTTCGTTCGACGCACAGGCGTACACCGGCACCGGCTCGATGCGGAATTCGTCCGCGAGTTCCTGTTTCATTGTTCCGTAGCGCTCTCCAGGCTGGATAAGCGGCTGGAAAATGCGTTTCGGGATACCCAGCGCCTCTATCAGGTGCAGGTTCCATCCCCGGGATTTCTGGTCTATAAGCTGCGACGTGACCGCCGTTGTGAACTCGCTGCGGCACTCCCCGGTCAGGAAATACGCGAACAGGTCGGGTATCATCAACAGCTTTTCCGCGCGGAATATTGCGTTCTTCTCGTGCCTTACCAGATAATTCAGCTGAAACAGCGTGTCTGCCGCCTCAGGCTGTACGCCGCTCTGTTTGAAAAGCTGTTCAGCCGGGATAGCCGCGCAGACCTCCTCCATCATGCCGTCCGTGCGGCCGTCCCGGAAGTGCACAGGCTTTTCCAGCAACTCGCCATCCTGACCTATCAGCCCGAAATCACCGCCCCACGCATCTATGCTTATCGCGTCAAAGCCGCCGTTGAACACACCGAAGCTTATCGCGATCTTCATTTGCTCCCACAGCTCGTCGATATCCCAGCGTAGATGCCCATCCTCAGTCATGGGGACGTTCGGAAAACGGTGTATCTCCTCCAGCGTGAAATCGCCGTCATCGCAGCGGCAGAGCAATGCGCGGGCAATAGTCACGCCCAGGTCAAAAACTAATACGGTCTTAGGCATAAAAAACTCCTGTTAAATCTTCTTCTCAAGTCCGACCAGCTTCACGCCGGACAGCCCATTGAACGTGCAGGGGACTATCGCGGCTTCCCGCCAGCCGTGCTTTGCATACATCGCACGCGCCGCAGCGTTGTGCGCGTTAGTGTCGATGCGCAGTATATGACAGCCGTGCTCCAGCGCGTATTCCTCGTAGAACTCCAGGAACGCCCGGGCATAGCCGCGTCCGTTCGCGGAGGGCTCCACCACCAGCGTGTGCAGCACCCAAACATCTCCAGCGGTCTTATAGAGCCAGTCGATGTCGGCGTACTCCGAGACCTGCTCCCGGTTTATCCTGCCTGCGGCGAGTACTTCCCCGCCGTCCTCCAGCACGAACATATCCCCCAGCGTTACCGCCGTTTCAGCGGTCGCGCGCACCGGGTATACCCCGCGCCGCCAGCCGATGGTCATCCTGCCGGCTTCTTCCTCATCGTGGATATGGTCGTATATCGAAGCTATTGCGTCGATATCGTTTTCTGTCGCTTTTCTTATGTTCATAATCGGTACCTCTTTTATTTTGCCATTCTGTATCTCTGGACATATGGTTTCCCGACCCTTTACATATCATTTTATCATGTATCTTCGCAAAAGTAAAGGAATATCATGTGGTTTTCATTTGTGCAAAATCAACAAAAATCGTCAGCGTGATTTTTAATCTTCACCCAGCCGCAACGACTTGTAATATTCAGGATTTTGTAGTATAATGATTACATGGATCACTATGGGACGGACTGGTTTTACAGTTTATCCCACAATGATATATCTACTGAACTACGGAGGTGCGCTAGGTGAGTGGCAATAGTTTGAAATGGATACCCCTCGAAGGGATGGAGCTTACCGCGGCTGAGCTTGCCCCGGCTGAAAAGCTGCGTAAATTCGGATTTTCGCTGGTATCATGCAGCTTCAGCTCTGAAAAGCTTACTAAAGCCGGGTTGTGCATATATGATGTGCTTATCGAGAAAGAAAACCCCAATATACTGGTCGTGACTTCTTCAAGAGAAATATACGGCTGGTATCGTACACTGATGACCGGTATCGGCGCAGATTTCAAGGTAGTCACCGGCGCTGCGAACGAGATCGTATTTTTCTCAGCCGACAGCTCCAATATGTATCTCTGCCCCAATTCCGCGGCTAGCCTGAAAGCTAAGATACCCGCCGATTTCCAGTGGGATCTCATCATCATCGACGACGAGCAGAGCCAGACCGCTCCGGACTACGCACAGCTCCGGGAGCTGTTCCCGTGGAAGTCCGAGCGCCTGCTGATGTTCACACAGGTCCCCGCGCAGAACGACGAGGAACGCGCTGCGCTGTCCGGATTCTTCAAGTCCGCGCTTGTTGACGGAGAGAGCTCCGAAATTTCGGACGATTTCGGTCTCACGCTTGAAAACGTTCCGCTGAGCTACGACAACCCCGTCCTGCTCGCAGGCGACAAGCATATCTGCGCCGGTGCGATGAACGTGGATGTGGAATCCTACAGCTTTGACGACGCATTCGTTGCAGGGCTCCGCCGCCGTTCCGATATCCGCACAGGACTTCCCTCCTATAAGTTCGGAGGAAATATCTTCGAGGACTACGACATCGAGGATATGAAGGGTCTGTACCAGAAAAATGTATACACCCCGTCTGACGTGTCAGAGCTCCGCGCTGTTGACAAGAAACTCGACTGTTTCCTGAACCTCACCGACAAGCTCTCCGAGGACGAAAACAGTCGCGCAATGATATACTGCTGCGACAGGAACACCATGGATTACCTGCGCAAAGCGCTCTCCGCGATGTACTCAGAGAGCCGCGTAAAAACCGCCCGCAGCGAGCTTTTCAGCAACAAGGACATCCTCCGCAAGCTGCAGGTGGACGACAGCACAGTCTATCCTAAGTTCGTCCTCGCGATGGATGATATCGGCGTAGTCGGAGACGGTCTCGACCGCATAACCCACGTTTTCAACTACGAACTGCCGGATTCTGCCGTTCTTCTTGAGCGCCGCGTAACACGACATGGTACTGCGCACGAAGCTGACCGCCGATTCGTTTTCTTCAGCGATACAAACAAGCTTTTTGACAGCCGCATGCTCGCAAAGGTGCTCTTTGCAAAGCTCCCTAACGCATTCTGCGGCGATATGCCGGCACGGAATATCCTGCTGGATATTCCCGAAAAGGGCGCACTCATCTCCGAGATGATAACCGACCTCCGCTACGCGGAAAGCTACGCCAGCGAGGTAGACAGCTGCTACGACCTCATAAAGAAGATCAAGGCGGACTACGAGCTGCTCGGCGCTGGCAGTCTTGCGAACGCCCGCCAGCTTGCGGAATTCGCAGGGAAGCTGCTCGCAAAAGTTTGCAGGTTCTATGGCATTGACAAGAACGCCGCTCCCGAGGATATCGCGGCGGCAGCTGACAAGCTGTCCGGACTTTGCCAGGTGAGCGACGGAGCGCTTTCAGCCGTTCCCGCAGACGTGGTGGAGAAGATTTCGAATAGCCTTGACGCCGACCCGTCGGCACAGCCTTTCGGCGAAGAAGCTATTGCTGGTCTCGGGCAGGCGAAGCAGCATATAAACAAGCTGCACAGCGGCAGCAACTACCACCTCATGGTAAAGAACGATATCCAGTCCCTCAATGACTGCATCCAGTACCCCGTGCTTTACAACATCTGGAAGTACAGAGTACGCGAGCAGGACAGCGTCCGCTCTTTCAGGGACTTTATCAGGATCTACAACGACGGTATGTGATTTTTTCTGCATGGCCGGACCTCCCCGCACGGGGTCGGGCGCAGTTAATTTGAAGTGCGGAGAAACGGGGCGTAATTATGAGCGAAAACAACGAGCAGGTCGAACAGCTTCTCGGCGACTTCTTTGAACGGCACACCGCCGGCGACAAGGAGGGCATGAACGAGGTACTACAGAAGATCCAGCTGATGCTGTATTCAGGCGAAACTGACAGCACTCCGTTCAAGGATTACTTCAACAATATGTACACCGGCAGAAGCGCGATAAATGTTTCCGGTATGGTCAGCGATTACCCGCGCGAGTCCATTATCCGCGAACTGCTCCAGAACGTATTCGGGTGCGACTACGACGAGAGCGACATCAAGGTGATGATCGAGTTCCTCGACGAGGGTCAGGTAAAGCTTACATACAACGAGACTGGCTTCACGCTGGAGCAGGTATTCTATTACCTCTCCGTCGGCAGGAGCGAGGAGGGCAAGGACCGCGAGGGTCGTTTCGGTCTGGGCGCAAAGAGCGTTTTCGCAAACGTTGACTGGTTCAAGATGCGCTCCAATAACTACCAGCTCCGCGTAGTAAACGACGGCGGCACACTCAAGGTGCGCGAGCTGGAGCTCACCGCAGAGCAGTTCAAGCACACCGAGGTAGTGTTCGCGCTGGACGAAGCCGACCAGAAGAAGCTCCACGACGACCTGGTCAACATGACCTCCGTCAAGGGCGATTACATCAACATGATCGACCTGTGCTTCGCATTTCTCAAGAAGAAGCACCTCAAGTCCACGGACGAGCAGGAATGCCCGCAGCGCACCTTCAACATCGCGGTCATCAATTTCGGCAAGCCCGAGGTGGTCTATAAGATCCAGAACTACCAGCGCGACGCCAACGACCTTCCGAAGATACGCTTCAGCGAGAACGGCAAGTCCGTCGCGGACTTTATCCACATGGAGGAGAACGGGTTCGTTTACCTTATCCCGTTCGCGATATCCGGCGCAAAGCGCGAAGCCGCAAAGGTGCTGATGAGCAAGTACAACTACTTCTCCACATTCGAGCTGACCGGTCTTGTCAAGGCGAGCCGCCAGGACTTCCTCAAGGAGCAGCTCTCGGCGTTCTTCGTCAGCGTACCTAACCGCTACATCACGAACAACCGTTCCGGTATCCGCCACGACTGCATCGAGGAGGTCTCCACAGAGATAGAGGAGGACATCCTTGACATCGTTGACCAGTACCGCAGGCTGTTCGTGCTCCAGCTCACAAAGCGCCCTGACAACCCCGAGCGCTATATGCTGCGCCCGTCACAGTACGTATTCGAATTCTTCTATAACTACATCAACACCAGCGGTCTGGTAAAGGGACTGCGCGAGAAATTCGCGGACAGCATTTCCATAAAGTTCCCCGAAACCGAGGAGCCGGTATCCTTCACCGACCTGCGCGCCCGCGGCTATTTCAACGAGCGCAATGACATCGACATCGAGGACCACGACAACGGAAACGCCGGTCAGGCGCTGATAGCCGACCTCGACCAGATGGACGAGTGGTTCGGCAAGGACGAGGACCACGTATTCGCCGCAAAGTACACCTGGTACCGCCAGGAAACTAACGAGCGCGGCTCCGAGTACGCCTACGCTTTCCAGCAGGATGGCGTAAAGTACCTCATGACCTCCGACAAGAACCCCAAGATAAAGGACTACAACCTGTCTGACGGCTTCATGAACATCATCAGCCTCAAGCTGAACACCTGCATCGTCAACGGCGCAGTTGCCGATGAGAACGCGCTCGCAGAGGCGTTCCGCATAATCGACGAGATGTTCGGCGACAGCTACCGCATCGACATGAAGTACTTCCAGTTCGTCATCACTTCCGGCGGCACTGAGATACACTTCGAAATATCCAAGATACAGATAGGCAACCTCAAGGTCGCAATGGATGTCATCCAGAAGCACGAAATGCGCTTTGAGAACCACCAGATATACAACCAGGTAATAACCCTGCTGGTCAACTCTTTCACCAACGGCAAGGATACTCTGACTTTCCTGCGTGAGATAAAGAGCCAGGGCGGCGAAATAACGCTGGCGCTGGATATCAACAAGCGCTACCGCTTCTCTGCTTACGGTAAGCAGTTCATGATACCGCCGAACATCACCAACACCGACCTGCTTGAGATAATCGGCGACGTTTACGTCCTCATCGGCAGCGGAATGTTCAACAACCGAGTATTCGACTTCCCCTACTCTGCGGGAAGATACGAGTACGACCCGGAGGACATCACGGCGGCTATCCCCTCGCTGGAAAGCGCCGATTTCATCAGGGAATCCCTCGGAAAAGTCTACACCTGCGACCTCGGACTTGACAAGGTGGCACTGCTGGACGACAACAGCAAGATAATCGCCATCATCGACCCGGTGGACGGCATCTCACCCGAACAGCGCACAAAGACCGCGAAGTACATCGTGCTGCGCGAGGGACTTTCCAAGCCGCAGTTCGCAAAGTACATCGAATTCGTGCTGACCGGAAAGCTGGGCAGCGCGCTCGCCGCTGTTTACTCCAGCACCGAGGAACCCAATCAGGTACTCGCCGACCAGATCCCGTACTACTACAAGCCGGTGCCGACCATCCAGCGTAAGGAATTTGAGTTCCTGCGCGGCGAGGTAAAGCGCATTTCCGGCATAAAGGACCCGCGCCTTTACAAGAACTATTTCGCCCGTGACATCAACGCAAAGCTCTACGGCTACGGCAGCACCTGCCCCTGCTGCGGATACGAATCCAAGATGATAAACAGCTTCATGCTGAAGAACTTCTCTATCGGTCTGCTAAACGACGAGGGCAAGGAGCAGAAGTTCCGCTTCTCGCTGTATCTCTGCGCTAACGATTCCTACGCGGCGGGCGGCTGGATAATCGACGATGTCAGCATCGGCGGAATGTCCCCGTTCCTCTGGCTGGAGGAGCTTTCCCAGATCGACTACATCCCGCCGGAGTTCCTCTACTGCCGCATAAAGTACCGCCCGCAGGTTACCTACGATATCTGCGAAACGGTCGATGAGAACGTTGCAACGGAAGCCTCCGCGACTGTCTACGATGGCGCGCCTGAAATACTCGATTTCGTGCTGTCGCCGATGATGGCTGCGAAGTGGTTTGAAGATAACCAGAAGTAATATCTTCACTGATATTACAATAAGTAAACGCAAAACTCCCCTTTCCAATCCGGAAAGGGGAGTTTTTTATATACGACTGTAACACTATCTGGAATATTGTCAAAGAATATTACAGCCTGTCGATATTTTCGTCCGGCTCTGGCGGCTCAAACAGTGCATTAAGCTTCTGCTCGAGCCCCTCGTCGATGATGTACGCCTGGACCTCGCCGGATTTAACTGCGGCATTCCTCCGGGCGATGAACTCCCGGCGCTGTACGTCCGGAACTTCCAGGTACACTATTCTGAACGGCACACCGTGTTCGCTGAAGAAACTACGCAGCTGGTCGCGCTCGGAGCGCTGCCACAGCCCCCAGTCCAGGATAACGTCAGCGCCGGCGGCAGTTATCTCGAGAGACTTTTTCAGCAGATACTGCTTCACCGCCGGAAGCAGCCAGTCGTGCTCCACTTCGGGGAACATCAGCGTCAGCTCGTCGCAGGACAGGATAACTCCCCCACGACTGCGCTGTAACTCCCGCGCGAAGCGAGATTTCCCGCAGCAGGTCTTGCCGCAGGTAGCGGTCACGCCTGCCACTGGCTCTCCTCCTTTGAAAACGTCGGTATCTGCTGGGTTATGCAGTGGATATTTCCGCCGCCTATCAGGATATCCCGGGCGTATACCGGAATGACCTCCCGCCCCGGGAACAGCTCCTGGAGCTTAGCCCGCGCAGGCTCGTCCGCGGGGTCTCCGAAGAACGGCATGACCACCGCGCCGTTTGAAATGTAGAAGTTGACGTAGCTTGCCGCAAGCCGCTCGCCGGGAGTGCGGGTCGGCTCGAAATCCATCGTGTCGAGCCCGTCACATTCCTCCGCTGTTATCGTCACGGGTTTCGGCAGGTACAGCTTGTGCACCTTTATGGGTCTGCCCTTTGCGTCGGTGGAGCGCTCCAGTATCTCCAGGCAGGAGCGCGACAGCTCATACTGCGGGTCAGAAGTGTCGTCCGTCCAGGCGAGGACCACCTCGCCGGGCTTCACAAATGCACATATGTTGTCAACATGCTCGTTGGTTTCATCGTTGTATATCCCTCGCTTCAGCCAGATGACCTTTTCAGCGCCGAGATACTCCTTTAGTTTATCCTCTATCTGATTCTTTGTGAGGTCGGGATTGCGTCCGGCGCTCAGTAGGCATGCTTCCGTGGTGAGTATCGTACCCTCGCCGTCGGAGTGTATCGAGCCGCCCTCCAGAACGAATCCGGAGGCGTCGTACATGCTTTTGTCATAGAGGTCGCAGAGCTTCCGCGCCATGCGGTCATCCTTGTCCCAGGGGAAGTACAGCCCGTCCTCCAGACCGCCCCAGGCATTGAAGCTCCAGTTTACTCCGCGTATAATCTGCCCATTTGTTACAAAAGTCGGGGCGTAATCCCTCGCCCAGCTGTCGTTGCTGGACATCTCGACCACCCGGATATGCGGCGGGAGCATCCTGCGGGCGTTTTCGTACTGCTTGTCGCTGGCGCAGACGGTGACTTTCTCGCTCCTCGCTATAGCTTCACAGACCTTTACAAAAGCCTTGCGCGCGGCGTAGGCGCCGTACTGCCAGGAATCCGAACGCTCCGGGAAGATCAGTATACACCCGTAATGCTCCGAGAATTCCGCAGGCATATAAAAGCCGTCCTGCTGCGGCGTGGTATCAAGTACTCTCATGCTGACCTCACTTTACTCCTGCTATCCTGCCGTACATCTCCGGACGTCTGTCGCGGAAAACTCCCCAGCTAAGACGCATGTCACGCAGCTCGTCCAGGTCGAACGTGTGCAGCAGAACAGTGTCAGAGGTGCGGTCCGCGCACTCCACCAGCGCTCCGGTATTGTCTGCGATAAAGCTGCTTCCGTAGAACGTCAGCGCAGAGGACTGCTGCTGATTCTCGCTGTCGGGAGCTACCGTCTCGGTACCGATACGGTTAGCCGCAATGACCGGAACTAGGTTCGCCGCCGCGTGACCCTGCATGCAGCGCTGCCAGTGGGGCATGCTGTCGCACTCCAGCACCGGCTCGGAGCCTATCGCGGTCGGGTAGAACAGCAGCTCCGCACCGTCCAGAGCCATGCAGCGCGCCGCCTCCGGGAACCACTGGTCCCAGCAGATGCCGACGCCTATCTTACCGAAGCGGGTATCCCACACCTTAAATCCGGTGTCGCCGGGGGTAAAGTAGAACTTCTCCTGGTAGAAATGGTCGTCCGGGATATGCGTCTTGCGGTAAACGCCCAGTACAGAGCCGTCCGCGTCTATCATAGCTATGCTGTTGTACAGCACGTTGCCGTCCTGCTCGTAGAAGCTTATCGGCAGCACCACGGAAAGCTCCCTTGCCACCGCCTGAAAGCGCTTTACGGCGGGGTTCTCCTCCAGCGGCTGAGCAAGCTTGTAGCTGTCGTATCTGCGCTCCTGGCAGAAATACCAGTTCTCGAAAAGCTCCGGCAGAAGTATCACGTTTGCACCCTTTGCGGCGGCTTCCCTCACCAGCTTTTCGGCTTTCTCAATGGACTTCTCCGGCGTTTCCGGAACAGACATCTGTATCGCTGCAACTGTTATGTTTCGCATTTTTTTACCTCGTTTCTCGCGTTATTCCGACTACGATTTGTATTATTTGCAGTCAGCATTACAAATAGTATATCATAGTTACTCTTACAATAGTAATTATATCATCTGCCGGGGCGCATGTCAAATAGTTTAACGTAAAATCGCGTAAATTCGCAAAAAAGCTTGAAAAAACTCGGGGGTTATGATAAAATAGTATTGTAATCTTATTTCGAAAGGACGTTCTGTTTTATGAATATTCTGGTAGTAGGCGGCGGCGGACGCGAGCATGCGATCATCACCGCTCTCTCAAAGTCACCCAAGGTAGACAAAATCTGGGCAGCCCCCGGCAACGGCGGTATCTCCGCGCTGGCTGAGTGCTTCCCCGTAAAGGCGACCGACCTTGACGGCATCCTGGACCTCGCGAAGAAGCTGGAGCCTGACTTCGTTTTCGTAGCGCCCGACGATCCCCTGGTAATGGGCATGGTCGATAAACTCAACGAAGCTGGATTCAAGACATTCGGTCCCCGCGCGAACGCGGCTATCCTTGAGGGCAGCAAGGTGTTCTCCAAGGCATTGATGAAGAAATACGGCATACCCACCGCAGGATATGAGACTTTCACCGACGCCGATAAGGCTATCGAGTATATAAAGGCTCAGAACAGCTATCCGGCTGTTATCAAGTGCGACGGGCTGGCGCTGGGCAAGGGCGTTATCATAGCAAAGGATTTCGCCGAGGCAGAAGCCGCAGTAAAGTCCATGCTGCTTGACGGTAAATTCGGCAAATCCGGCAGCGAGATAGTCGTTGAGGAATTCATGACAGGTCCAGAGGTGACAGTACTTGCGTTCACCGACGGAAAGACCGTAAAGCCGATGATATCCTCCATGGACCACAAGCGCGCCAACGACAACGACGAGGGACTGAACACCGGCGGAATGGGCACGATAGCCCCGAACCCCTGCTACACCGACGTATTCAAGGCAGAATGCATGGAGAAGATATTCAAGCCGACCATCGCCGCAATGCAGAATGAGGGACGTCCGTTCAAAGGCTGCCTGTACTTCGGACTTATGCTCACACCCAACGGCGCAAAAGTGGTAGAGTACAACTGCCGTTTCGGCGACCCCGAAACTCAGGTAGTACTCCCGCTGCTGGAAACCGACCTCGTTGACATCATGGAAGCTGTCTGGGAAGAAAAGCTCGACCAGCTCGACATCAAGTGGAGCGACAAGTCCTGCGCCTGCGTTGTAATAGCAAGCGGCGGATATCCTGAGAAGTACGAGACCGGCAAGGAAATTTCCGGTCTTGACGAAAATGGGCAGTCTCCCCTCGCCTACGTTTACCACGCTGGAACAAAGCTTGAAAACGGCAAGTACTACACTGCCGGCGGCAGAGTACTGGGCGTGACCGCGACCGGAGAAAACCTCCGCGAGGCGCTCGACAAGGCTTACAAGGCGGTTGACACCATCACATTTGAGAAGGCTCACCACCGCAGCGATATCGGTCAGCGCGCTCTCAAGGCGCTGTAAGGAGCGGCGATGAAAAAGTCTATAACTGCTCTTTCGGTGCTGAGCGGGCTTGTCGCAGTGCTGTCTGTGATACTGAATATCCAGGTGCTTTTCGGCGGGCAGAGCTGGTTCTTCCGTTTCGCGCTTCTCTCAACTGTGAGAAACGGCGGAATAATGGGCTATCTCGGTAATCTGATGAGCATGCTCATCGTCGCATTCGGCTTCGGGGTAATGTGCATATCCGGGCTTCGCGCTGTAAAAGGTCATGGCATGAAAACCGTCAGGAGCTCTCTGATCGCTGGGGTTTTCATGACCGTTATGGCGATAATCTCCCTGATTTGCTGCATTTCCGGCGGTATGTTCAATTTCGGTGATATTATAGTAGCGCTGATGCCGGCGGTCTATACGTTCTGCGTATTCTCCGCCAGCGACAAGCTTTGATACGTCAGATTACTCTGGAATTTATCACCAGCTTTGAAATTCAATTTTCAGCAAAAACATCTATAATACAAAAAGGGCTGTCCTTACGGACAGCCCTCCAGCTTGTCGAAAAAAACGAATTTGCCCGCGAAGCGGGCTTTTGAAATCCGTTTTTTGCTCCGGGTTTACAGGGGACATCAAAGGGATATAGTCATAAACCCGCATTACAAAAGGAATTGTAGTGCCGCATAACCAACGCAGACCATACCCCAACCAATAATAAGGACGCTTTTCACTGAAAGGCGTCCTTTTTCTATATATAAATATAGTATAGACATTCGGCAAACCAGAAATCGAAGAACAAAAAGGGAGAGTTTTTACAAGCTCTCCTTTTTAGTTATTAATTCTGCCTGTTGCTCAATCTTTAACATAAGCGTTTGTTAATAAATAACAAAAATTTCATCGCCACGCACAAAACGCAGACAAAATCTTTGGCATAATAGCCGAATTTGTTTGCTCCACAATATACCAAAACAATCCAAAAAGGAGACTATTATGTTGAACATTCTCTATAACACCAAGTCGCCCCGCTGCAATTCCAGTAAGTGCTTTGCATATTGGGACGGAAAATGCTCGGCTTTGGTGAGCAGCAGCTTTAAGGGCGGCTGCCCGTTCTTCAAAGATAAGGAAGCGAAAGCAGTGGAGGATTTACGCTGCAAGGATAGGGTTGAAAAGTGGAAAGCAGCACAGAAGAAATAAATTCGCAGAAATTCCTATCTTTCAGAAAGGCGATGATTATTATGAACGCAATATTCCAAATGCTAAATCCAAGCAATACGCTGACGGTCAACCGCCTGCTGGCTCACGCAATAGGACTGTCAGAAGCGGTGGTTTACGCCGCCCTCATATCGAAATGCAGCTACTACGAACGTAACGGTATGCTGGACGACAGCGGCTGGTTTTACTCAACCGTTCCCGACCTTGAAGCAAGCACCGCTCTTTCTGAGTATCAGCAGAAACGCTGCATAAAGAATCTGGTGGACGCCGGGCTTATCGAAAGCAAGAACCGTGGACTTCCCGCCAAGCGCTGTTTTCGTATCATCGAGGATATAGAACTTATCTCAAACCTCATTTCACAGGGAGAGAAAAAGCAGTTGTCCATAAAACCGGCTGCTGTGCAGTCCTACGAAAAGAAACGTAGGAACAGGATTGACGCACAACAGTCTTGCTCCGCAGAAACTACGGAGCAGGAGAAAAATGTCGCCGATAACGACTTTGGAGCTTGCCCCGAAGAAACTGCGGAGCAGCCGGGCGAGGAACTTACCATGCTGCTCCCGAGAAACTTCGGAGCAAGCTCTGAAAAATCTGTCCTCCCCTCATTATATAAATCTAAAGATAATAAATCAAAAGAAAATAATCCTCTATCAATCGATCCAAAGGACGGCGCTGATTTGATGGATAGGATCGATTCTTCAATACCGAATACGGTTTCCTCCGATGAACGGATGGACTACGCAGATATTATCCGGGAGAACATCGGTTATGATTATCTTCTTGAAAGCAGCCCGTCACAGAAAGGCAGGATAAACGAAATCGTCGGGATAATGCTCGACGTGGTATGTTCCACCAAAAAGTATATCCGGGTGAACGGCGAGGACTTCCCGCAGAGCGTTGTAAAATCACAGTTCCTCAAACTGGACAGCACCCATATTGAGTATGTGATTACGGCGCTCGACAA